>DAIRIE010000099.1:9108-9648 GCA_036809705.1 Chthoniobacterales bacterium | reverse complement strand
TGCTGCGGCCCAGTCACGCTGCGGATCGTCGCCGACGTGAAGCGCTTCATTCGCTTTGACACCGCTTCGAGCGAGTGCGCGGCGAAAAATTTCAGGATCGGGTTTGTCCGCGCCCAGTTCGCTTGAGACAAAGACGTGACGGAAATAGGAGGCGATCTCCAGTTGTCGAAGGATGATGCGCAACCGGCCATCGAAATTTGAGATAACGGCGAGTCTGTATTTCGGCGAAAGCTGCTCGAGGACGTCGCGAACGTCAGGGTACAGCATCCAGACGTCCGGTTTGCTGAAGTGCGCGTAAGCACGTTTGAAGAAACATTCGCGATCAAGATCGGAGGAAAGGCGAGGCAGTTGATCCAGAACGGCGTTCACCAAATCGCGCCACCACGGTTTATCATCATCATGGCGCGGCCCATCGACGGCGGACCGAGGCGCTGATTGTTTCCAAGCCTGAACGAACGCGGAGTCGAGATCCGCCGGCGCGAGCTCGACGCCGAGCTGACGCGCGACAGCCGCGTAGTGTTCACCGACACTGCCGCGCAG
>DAIRIE010000099.1:2920-9098 GCA_036809705.1 Chthoniobacterales bacterium | reverse complement strand
GATGTAGCAGCGTGCCGGCCGCATCGAAGAAGATGGCTTTGATCATTGCTGGTGAAGAACACGCTTTGCCGCGAGACTAGACTCATGCTGCCGGTGGAGCACAACGATCCCATTAACGAGCGCATCCTCGCAGTGTCGGAGGACAAGATCGAAGGTTTCGTGCGCGAGCCGTTCGACGAGATAGCGGGGCGCAGCGATGTGGAAGCGAAGGTGGTGATGGCGCGCCTTGCTGCGATGTTGCGCACCGGTACGATCCGTCGCATCCGCCAGACTTTGCTGGCGACGAATCTCGCGGCTGGCGCGCTGGTGGCGTGGAAAGTCCCGGAGGAGAAGATCGATTCCGCGTTCGACTGGATGTTTCAACGCGATCCGTTCTCCGGTCACGTCGTTCTGCGCTCGACCGAGACAGCCACGGCGGGTTCCGACTACAAATTGTGGACGACTTTGAAAGTGCCGCATGGGTTTTCGTTTGAACGCCATTGCGAGATTCTCGCTGCGACCGTTGGAGCCGAGCGTTTTCGAATCATGCCGGCGAAAGGAATCTTCACGCTCGGTGTCGGTCACGTGCGGCGGAGAACGATCGAGCCGGGAAGCCGCGGGGAGGAGTCGGCACGGATGATCGGAGTGCAGCCGGTGGAGCTGAACGAGCGCGAGTGGAATGTGCTGCTGGCGTTGAAAAGCGAGTTCCGGCCGGACGAAATCCAGCCGACGCCGTGGCGCGCCCGCGCGAAGGAGGCCGGTGTTTCGCTGGAGGAATTTTATCGTGTCGCGGAAGAGTTGACCGCGCGCAAAGTGATCGGGCGATTCTCCACGTTTCTCGAGCACGTGAAGCCGAGCGCGAGCGGCGTGCGCGTGACCCGATTCAACGCGCTATTTCATTGGGCAGTGCCGCCGGGGCGCGAAGTGGAAGCGGGAGGCGAAGTGGGTCGGCATCATATTCTGACGCATTGTTATTGGCGCGAAGGCGGGCCGGAGTTTCGCAATGTCAACATCATGGCCGTCGCGCACGGGACCGACAAAGCGCGGCTGCTCGAGCACAAGGCAGCCATCGATGCACATCTTGTTAACGTCAGCATTCCTGTGTCGTACACCAACGTGTTCTGGGGCGGGCGGAGCGAGATCAAGCCTTCCGAGATTTCGCCAGTGGTGTATCGCGAGTGGCTGCGAGAAATGCCGCTCGATAGCTCAAGTCAAGATTGCGCAGCAGCGTAACCGCCAGCTCGTGGCGATCGAGGGAGCCGCGCAAAAGCATCGCGAGTGAGCTAGCGCGGTTACGTATCTCAGGCGGAAAATCGCGCGGCTGATGGTTCACGTTCACGCCGATGCCAACAATGGCGAGATGCGGCGCATGCGGTTGCGCGCGCATTTCGACGAGAACGCCCGCGATTTTTTTGCCGGCCATAACAACATCATTCGGCGGCTTAATTACCGCTTTGCGTCTGCACTGGGCTTCGACTGTGGCTGCCACCATTTTCGCTGCCCATTGAGTCAATCGCGGAGAATCGCCTACCGCAATGTTCGGCCGGAGCAGAATGGAGAACCAGAGTCCTTTGTGCGCCGCTGATTCCCACACATTGCCGCGCTGCCCGCGGCCGGAGGTCTGGTGTTCAGCAAAAACGACGAGACCTTCGGGCGCGCCGCCTCTGGCCAATTGCGAGACAGAATCATTCGTCGATGTCGTCTCTTGCCGCACGATGATCTCGCGTCCGATCAACACCTTCTCACCCAGAGCGGCGCGGATGCGAGCTGCGTCGAGCTGGTCAGACGCGAGTGGCGATGACATCGAGCGAAATGTCGATCGCCGGCGCGGAATGCGTCAGCGCGCCGACCGAAATGTAATCGACGCCCGTGGCCGCGATGCGGCGGACCGTCCGGAGATTCACACCTCCGCTCGCTTCAAACTTGATGTTGCGTTTGCGCCCCAGGGCAATGGCTTCGCGCATTTCGGGCGTGGGCATGTTATCGAGCAAAATGACATCGACGCCTTCGATGTTCACGAGCGCGCGCACCTGCTCGAGCGTGTCGGCTTCCACCTCCACTTCGAGGGGCGGCTGTTGAGTTTTGGCGGTGCGAATCGCGCTCGCCAGTTTCGCGAGATCGGGCTGGAGCGCGAGATGATTGTCTTTCACTAGGACGCGATCGAAAAGGCCGAAGCGATGATTCATTCCTCCGCCGGCAACGACCGCCGCTTTTTCCAGCCCGCGTAAACCAGGAGTGGTCTTGCGCGTGTCCAGGATCCTGGCCGGATTTTTGCCGACGGCTTCGACGAACTCGCGCGTGAGCGTGGCGATGCCCGACAGGCGTTGCAGGAAATTCAGCGCGACGCGTTCGGCCGTGAGAATGCTGCGGGCGGAGCCGCGAATTTCGAGAATCGTTTCGCCGCCGAGCACCGCCGTTCCATCGGTGAGCTGGACGGAAATTTTCAGCTCCGGATCGACGCGGCGAAAAACTTCCGCGGCCGTCAACGTGCCGGCGATAACCGCTTTTTCCCGCGGCACAACGCGGGCTTGCGCCTGAGCATTTGGCGAAACGAAAAGCGCCGAGGTGATGTCGCCGGTGTCGCCGACATCCTCGCGCAGCGCGATGTCGATGGGATCGCGTTCACTCATATGACTGGTGCGAATTGCGCTCGTAAATGCAACGGCCCCGCACGTAGGTCGCCACCGTGCTCTCCGGCCGCGCGCGATAAATGCAGAGCGCGATCACGTCTTCGGCGGAAAGTTCACCCGTTGCATGTTCGTGGTAGGGACGCACGCGAGCGAGATCGACCACGGTGACATCGGCATCGCGCCCGACCTCGAGCGTCCCGATGGTATTCGATTTTCCAAGCGCCCGCGCGCCTCCGTGCGTGCCGAGATAAAACGCTTCGGCCGGGCGCAAGCCGCGCTCACCGCGCTCGTAACAGGCGCGTGCCTTTTGCACTTCGATGGCGGCGCGCATCACCTGCCAAATGTTCAGCTCTGGCCCGGCGGCGACATCGGAGCCGAGCCCGACCGGAATGCCGGCCTCGGTGAATTGCTCCAGTTTGAACAAGCCGCTGCCGAGGAAAAGGTTCGAGGTCGGGCAATGGGCCACGCTGGCGCCGCCCGCGGCGATCGCACGGATTTCGCGCGCGCTGAGGTGAAGACAGTGGCCGAGAATCGTCCGCGGTCCGAGCATGCCGCAGTGTTCGTAAACGCCGGTGTAATCGTCCGCGTCGGGAAACAATTCCCTGACCGTCGTAATCTCCGTCTGGTTCTCGGCCAGATGCGTTTGCAGGTATGCGTTGAATTTCGTCGCGAGTTCCGCGGCGCGTCGCATCATCGGTTCGGAGCAGGTCACGGCGAAGCGGGGGCTAAACGCGTAATCGATGCGTCCATCGTCTGCGCCATTCCATTTGCGGCAGAGGCGCTCGCTTTCTTCCAGCGAAACGGCTAGCACTTCGGTCGGCTGGAGCTGGCCGTAGGAGCCGATGTCCATCATCATTTTGCCGATGATGGCGCGCAATCCACTGGCCTCTGCCGCGGTGAACACCGCATCGCAGCTCTCTTCGTAGATCGCCGTGAAAATTGCCGCCATCGTCGTTCCGTTGCGCGCCAGCTCCTGAAAAAATCGTGGCGCTTCCTCCTGCGCGCGCTCGGCGGTGAAAGCGCGTTCCAGCGGGAAAATCACGTCGCGCAACCACGGCATTAGCTCGCTCTCGCCGCGCGCCACGGCGGGATATTGCGGAAGGTGGGTATGGCAATCGATCAGCCCGGGGAGGATCGCCAAGCCGCTCTCTTCGCGCCACTGGATTGGTTCCGCGATTAAGGCACGCACTTTATCGAAATTCCCGCGCGCGAGAATTTTTCCATTCTGGAAAACGACCGCGCCGTCTGGGTCGCTGCGCAGGGTCCCGAAATCTGGCGCATCGATGACAAAGCCGCGCAGTCCAACAAGGTTGCTGTTCATTCGCGCGGCGGAATTAGAAGAGGAAACGGGTCAGCGCAATCCGGGATCGGAAAAACAGCTGTCCAATTATAATCAGTGGCGTTTCGCCTGCGCGGTTCGGTTACTCGGTGCGATGCGACAGACGAGACGCCTCTCTGCCGTGACAGCCGAGGACGGCTGCCTTCCGCAACAAAAAAGATTCGGGCAGCGCACGCCACGGAGAAACAGCAAATACTAACTAACGTGCGGCTACCCGAATCGCCTTAACCTGACCTATTCGACAAGCAGAGCTGCCTGGCCGTTCAGAAAATTCTGAGCTTTTACTGAAAATAATCGCTCACAGATCCAGCTTACCCTGCGCGTGTCTTGTCTGCCGGCTGGCTTCCTCCCGCACTTCCTGGAGCAATGACTTGAATTCGCACTTCTCCAGCGCTTCCACGAGCCGCGGATAATCCGGTCGAATCCGCAAATCATCGATCGCGAACGGCAACTCGGTCTCGCAATCCAGCTGCACCATTTTCCGATTCTGCGAAATCTGCTCCTGGCCGTTCCGCAATTTCTCGCGCGTCTTCAGATTTTTCACCGCGTCGATGTTACCCAAAAGCGCATCGAGCCCGCCGTGCTCGCGCACCATTGTGGCGGCGACTTTCCGGCCAATGCCCACGCCCGGAATGTTATCCACCGTGTCCCCGGCGATCGCGAGCACATCGCCGATGAGCTTCGGCGGCACCTCCCATTTCTTCGTCACTTCCTCTTCGCCCAGGAGCGCGAACGCGTCTTTCGGCGACGCCAGATCAGCCTTGGCCGTGGAGTAAACTTTCACGCAGGGGCCGACGAGCTGATACAAATCCTTGTCGTTGGTGGCGAGGACGACCTCGACATTCTGCTTGCAGGCAGCGATGGAATAGCAGCCCATCAAGTCATCGGCCTCCGTGTCTGGGAGCGCGATGTTGGTGAACCCGAGCAGCGGCGTGAGCGTGTTGCGGATGAAATCGAGCTGCGGGATCATCGGCGACGGCATTTCTTTGCGCGTCTCTTTATAAGCCGGCTGCAACTCGACGCGCTTCTGCGGCAAACCTTCGTCCCAGAAGATCGCGCCCAGCTGCGGCTGAAGGTGCTTCACCATCAGGCGCACGGTTTTGGTGAAACCGAAGATCGCATTCGTCGGCTCGCCGCGTGAGTTGCTCAACCCCTGGATCGCGAAGAACGAACGGTAAACATAATAGTGACCATCGATCAGCAGCAGTCTCATGCGCCGCCAAACTTATTCTGTCGTGCCTCTTCAGAGCAAGCGCATCGCTCGGGGTGACTGAGCCGTCTCTCGACTTCGCTTGGGATGACGTTACATCAGCGCATGGGCGACAGCTGGTTCGTGCGCGTTGAAGGAAAGGAATACGGCCCGGTCGATTTCGACACGCTCGCGGAATGGAAAGGAGAAGGCCGCCTTCTCGCTTCTAACGAGGTCCGGCCCGATTCCGAGAGCGCCTGGACGACCGCCGCCAGCATTCCCGGTTTATTCAGCCCGCCACCGCTGCCGCCGGCCAACCGTCACTCGCTCGCCCATCGCCGCGGCCTTGGCCAGCTCGTTCGCGATAGCTTTGGGATTTACCGCTCCGCTTTTCTGCCGTTCTTCTGCGTCACGCTGCTGACCGCTATCCCAACGTTCGCCTTCGAGCTCACCTCACCCGCTTACGGAATCTTCCCGCGCCACTCGGACTCCAGCGGACTCACTGCGGCTAACATCGTCGCGCTTATTGCAGCGGTGCTTCTCATTGTGAATTGGCCGATTTTTCTCGCCGGCATTCAGATAGCGTCCCTCGACGTGCTCGAAGGTCGCGTCGTTCACCTGGGCGAACTCCTCCGGCGCGCCGCCAATTTCTTCCCCCGTTTCGTGCGCATCGGCCTCCTCGTTTACGGCAGCTACTTTTTTTGGACGGTGATTCCGGTGCTTGCGATCCTGAGCCTCGTTAGCGCCGGTCCGAGTCTCTTGGGCGTTCTGCTCGCGCTTCTGCTCCTCGCGCTCCAGGTGGTCATGGTCGCCCGTTTGTTTGTCAATTTCCTCTTCTGGCAACAATCCGCCGTCGTCTCCAATCTCGATGGCGCCGCCGCCCTCCGCGAAAGCAAAACGCTGGCCCGCAGCCAGCGTCGCCCTCGCAAGCTCGATCGCCCACTCTGGCGCGGTGCGCTCCTCGCCTCCGTCTGGCTGCTCCTCGTCCTCGGGCTCAGCTCCGGCGCCGAGATTCCATTCGTGCTCTCGAAATTGCAGAAC
>DAIRIE010000099.1:0-2910 GCA_036809705.1 Chthoniobacterales bacterium | reverse complement strand
CTTCTCCCGAACAGATGCTCGGCGTTTTGCAAACGCTCAACGCCGCGACAAAACCAGACCCGATGCTGATCGCGAGCGCCGTCGTGGCCAGTCTTCTTCACGCCTTGATCCGTCCTCTTCTTGGAATCGCATTTGTCCTGCTCTACTTCGACGCGCGCGCCGACTTCACCGACGCAGAGCTCGCGCCGAAGCAAGAATAACTCGATTCCCCGCGCGGCCGCCCTCATCAAAGCGAATGGGAATGGGCGGGCATGTGCCTTGTAGCTGCCCTTGTTTCTCGGCGGTAGAGACGTTGGATCAGCGCGCCATCCCGTCTGCCGCTGAGGATAACGCAGCTACAACGTCCGCTGAGCTGCGCGATTGGTGCCAAAAGAAACGCCCGCCGGAAACCCGGCGGGCGCAAATCTGTCTTCTGAGGACAACAACCTTTTACGGATGCGTCGTCGTGGTAGTCGTCGTGCTCTCCTTCTCCGTGACCACTGGTTTCGCCAGGGTGACTTTCGTTACGAGCATGCGATCACCTTCTTTGACATAGGTGTAAGTGACCGGCATGTCGGGTTTGAGCGCCGACCATTCGACCGTACGTCCATTAGGATCCACCAGCACGGTCTTTTTCGAGTAATAATACTTCATCGGCGCCGCGCTCGTTTCGGAGCGGAAGCTGATGTAGTCCGATCCCGGCGTGTAAGCGGTAACCATGCCCGTGCCACTCATGGTGGAGGTCGTGGTGGTGCTTGCGCCGGTGGCGTCACTGCTAGTTGTGGTGGTTGAGCTCTCCTGGGCGAAAGCCGTGCCCAGAGTGAGCGCGCCAGCAGCTCCCACCGCCAGCATTTTCATTAAGCTGTTTTGTTTCATGTTTGTTCTTTGCCTTGGTTAAACGGATGCTCTCCGTCGTGATGGGCTTCGACTCGCGCAGCCCAGACCTTATTCACAGCTAGATGTATGCCCCTTACCGGCTTTCGTGATTTCCTGCCTGCGGCCTGCGCGGAGCGGAACTACATTTTTTCAAAATGGCGCGAAGTCGCGCGGCGGTACGGTTTCGTCGAGTTCGATGGCCCGCTGCTCGAGGAGCTCGATCTCTACAAAAAGAAATCGGGCGATGAGATCGTGCGGCAACTTTACGACTTCATCGATAAAGGTGGACGCGCCGTCGCGCTTCGTCCCGAGATGACGCCGACGCTCGCTCGCATTGTCGCCGCGCATCAGCGCGATTTCCGCAAGCCGCTGAAGTGGTTTTCCATTCCGCAGGTCTTCCGTTACGAGCGGCCGCAGCGCGGACGTTTGCGCGAGCACTTTCAGCTGAATTGCGACATCATCGGCGAAGCTTCGGCTGAAGCCGACGCCGAGCTGATCGCGCTCGCGATCGATGTCGTGCGCGCCTTCGGTTTCAGCGCAAACGATTTTGTCATCCGGATTTCTGATCGCGAATTCTGGACGCCGTTATTGAAAAGCGAACGGGTGCCAGAAGAGCGCTGGGAAGAAGTGCTTCAGGCCATCGACAAATCGGAGCGCGAGCCGCGCGAGAAAACCGCTGAGAAACTCGGCTCGTTAGCGACACCGTTATTCAACATTCTCGAGAAGCGCGGCGAGAGCGCCAAGCTCAATGCCGTTGTCGAAAACCTGCGCGCCCGCGGTCTAGGCGAGTTCGCGAAGATCGACGTGCGAATCGTGCGCGGCCTGGCTTATTACACCGGCACCGTCTTCGAAGTGTTCGACCGCGCCGGGAAGTTTCGCGCGATTTCTGGTGGCGGACGTTACGATCACCTCGTTGCGCAACTCAGTGATGGCGGCATTTCTCTTCCTGCGATTGGATTCGCCATCGGAGACGTCGTGCTGGGCGAAATGATTCGAGGCTGCGCCGCCGCGCGATCACAAATGGAAGCGGCAATCGCAAGCGATCCGCCGGCTGATGTTTTCGCCGTCATTCGGCGCGTGAACGCGTTGGAAGTTGTGCAGCAACTTCGCGATGCCGGCTGGCGAACCGAATACCCGCTGAGCACGATGAACATCCCCAAGCAATTCCACACTGCAGAAGCTCATGGCGCAGGCTTCGCCATCATTTTCGGAGACGAGTGGCCGCAGATCGCGGTAAAGAATCTCGAATCGGGCGAGCAGATGCTCGTCGACCGCCAAGAGTTGCTTGCCTATCTGGACGCGCAATCCAGCTTGTCATCCCGAGCGGAGCGCAGCGAAGTCGAGGGATCCCGTTGAAGTCGCCGCAAAAGTAGCGCCACGGGATTCCTCGACTTCGCTCGGAATGACGTATCGCACCCACAATTGCAACGAACTCCGCGCCTCTGACATTGACCGCGAGGTTAAGCTCGCCGGCTGGGTCGATGTGACGCGCGATCACGGCGGCGTCATTTTCATCGATCTGCGCGATCGCGAAGGGCTGACGCAGGTCGTTTTCCGGCCGGAGGAAAACGCCGAGATCGCAAAACGTTCGCACAGCTTGCGCGCTGAAGACGTGATCGCGATCAGCGGCAAAGTCACGCCGCGCTTGCCCGGCACCGCGAACCCCAATCTCGCCACCGGCGAAATCGAAGTGCTGCCGAGTGAGCTAACGGTTCTCAATCGCGCCGAGAATCTGCCGTTTCAACTCGACAGCGAATTGAGCAATGGAGACCTCGAGCTCACCTATCGCTACTTCGATCTGCGCCGGCCGCGGCTCGCGCGCAACCTGCGCATTCGGCATCGCGCAACGCAGGCCACGCGAAAGTATCTCGATTTGCAAGGCTTCTTCGAAGTGGAAACGCCGATTCTTAGTCGCAGTACACCCGAAGGCGCGCGCGATTTCCTTGTGCCGAGCCGGCTCGCATCGGGAAAGTTCTACGCGCTGCCGCAGGCGCCGCAGCAATACAAGCAGCTGCTCATGGTCGGCGGGATTGAGAAATATTTTCAGATCGCGAA
>DAIRIE010000098.1:0-9719 GCA_036809705.1 Chthoniobacterales bacterium | reverse complement strand
GCACCGCATCACAAACGGCGTGGGCGCTGATGGGGCTGTGCGCCTGCGGCGATCTTGACCGGATAAGTGTGCAGCGGGGATTGCGCTATCTCATCTCGACGCAGCGCGAGGACGGTTCATGGCACGAGCCGGAAATCACCGGGACTGGATTCCCGAAGGTGTTCTACCTCAAGTACGATATGTATCGGCAAAATTTCCCGCTGCTCGCGCTCGCGACTTACGTGAACTACCGCGCCGGACATCCGCCGAGCTTCTTTCGCTGCGGCTAATCAGTCATCCCGAGCCGCGAAGACGGCGAGGATCCTCACGGTTGTCCGTTGCTGCTTTCTCCATGTGGGAGGTCCCTCGCATCCGCTCGGGATGACAATGGTCGCGTAAACTTGCCCGTGATTGACGCGCCGCCATTCGCGCCGAAGAGTGAACGCATGGCTTACGAATTACCGAAACTTCCCTACGCATACGACGCGCTCGAGCCGCACATCGACGCGCGTACGATGGAAATCCATCACACCAAACACCACCAGACTTACATCACCAACGTCAATAACGCGCTCAAAGATCACCCCGAGCTCGCGAGTAAATCGGTCGAAGATTTGATTCGCGATCTGAACGCCGTTCCCGAAGCCATTCGCACCGTGGTGCGCAATAACGGCGGCGGTCACGCCAACCATTCGTTCTTTTGGCAAATCATGGGGCCAGGAAAAGGCGGTGAGCCGAAAGGCAAGCTCGCTGACGAAATTAAGTCGACCTTCGGCAGCTTCGATCAATTCAAGGAGAAGTTCGCTGCGGCCGGCGCGGGTCGTTTTGGCAGTGGCTGGGCGTGGTTAATTAAGAACAAAAACGGCAAGCTGGAAGTAGTCTCAACGCCAAACCAGGACTCGCCGCTGATGGAAGGCAACACCCCATTGCTCGGAGTCGATGTCTGGGAGCACGCCTACTATCTGAACTATCAAAACCGCCGCCCTGATTACATCAAGGCCTGGTGGAACGTGGTCAATTGGGACGAAGTAGCCAAACGCTACGGCGGCTAGTTCGCCGAGTTATGCCGGGTAGCGCCCGCGGCCCGCGTGCTGAGGTTGAGCTACACTAAGACATGACCGCCAAACAATTTTTTGATTGGCAGACGTCTGGCGGCACAAACGATGTCATGCGGCTCATCAGCGTGCTCGAAACTGAGGACATCGCATGGTGTGCAATTGGCGGAGTTGCCGTCAATCACTGGGCGGAAGAGCCTATGGTCACTCAGGATCTCGACTTTGTTGTTGCTGCCGAAGCGGCTGAACGTGCGGTGGCGGCATTGGAGCGTGCCGGGCTGCGGGCTGAGCGCTTCGAGTGGTCAGTGAATTTTACAGGCCAATCCAAGCTAAGTATGCAGCTAAGTACGGAAGAATTTTATCGCGATTTTCCGGTTCGAGCTGTGCCCGCGGATGTCCATGGCATTCTCATTCGTGTCGCTTCACTGCACGATACATTGCGCGGTAAGATCAAAGCCTGGAGCGACGGGCAACGCCGCCAGAGCAAACAAATTAAAGACCTGGCCGATATCGCCCGACTCATCGAAGGCCATCCGGAACTTTGGCAAGAGCTGCCCGGTAATCTTCAAGAACAGATCGCGCGGCCGGAATGAAAGACAGCGATATCCAACTCAATGCTGTGGAAGATCACGATGGGATCCTAACGATTCGCGGCGGCGGCGGACGGCGCGATTGGAATGGGATCCATTACAAGCAAGGGATGTCGGCCAGGAACGTTGGCACAACCAAACTATCGGCCAACATCGCTACCATACCTCCGGGCGGCGTAGCCTATGCGCACATCCACGTCGATTTCGAAGTCATCCTTTACATCATCGAAGGTGAAGTCCGCCATGAGTTCGGCCACGCCCTTAAGCAGATGATCCAAAACCGGGCCGGCGATTTTATTTACATCAAGCCCGGCGTTCCCCACGAAGTCTTCAACATGAGCGACACCGAACCGGTCGTCGCTTTCGTCGCCCGCTCTTCCGCCGAGGAATGGGACAACATCATTCCATACGAGCGGAACACACCGGAGTAGATGGTAAGAGGTTACGCGCGGCGGCTATTACAAAAATCGCACGCATGAAGTTGCTCATCGCCTTTCTCGTGTTGTCCTCTGCGGCCGGAGCCGTCGCAGAACCGATGGTCATTGCTGTGCGGCATGCTGAAAAAGAAGTCGAAAACGGTGGCGATCCGGGATTGTCAGCTGCGGGCCGCGCGCGCGCGGAGATGCTCGCGCGCATGCTCAAAAGCGCGGGAATCACGCACGTATTCACCAGCGAATTCCGGCGCACGCAGGAGACGGCTGCGCCAGTCGCCGCGTTACTCGGTATCACTCCGACTGTCGTGCCTGGAAAGGATATCGCAGCGCTGGCCTCGAAACTTCGCGAGATCAATGGAAACGCACTCGTTGTTGGCCACGGCGATACGGTGCCGGCTCTGCTGCGCGCTTTGGGGATCGAGGCTCCAGTCACCATTGGCAATAACGACTATGGCAACATCTTTATCGTCGCTCTGGGAGAGAAGCCGCGGTTACTTCAGTTGCGGTATCCATGAGCCGCTGCCGTAGTGGAGTTCGGTCAGCTGCGGCCGAGCGTGCGCATCGTGGAAGGCTGCTACTATTTAGATGCCGGCAAAGTGAGCTGGACCACGAAGTAGGAGCTACTCGCGCGGGGCAGATGCATTGAGGAAGCGGGGAAGACGATGCCTTTAACTGGATCGAGAAGGACAGCGAGTAACCATAACTTCGCCGGTGATTTGTTGGTGACAAATATTCGAGCAAGCTTCGTTCATGAATAGGCGCGCGAAACGGAGGTTCAGCTTCGCGCTGGCGGCTTGCGTGGCCGTGGGCTTTGCCGGATGTGGTAAGAAACAACCGGCGCCGCCTCCTCCGCCGGACGTGCTGGTGACGCCGGTGAAGCAGCAGGATGTGCCGATCTACAACGAATACGTCGGTCAGCTCGATGCGTCGGTGAATGCAACGATCGAGGCGCGGGTGCAGGGCTATCTCATTTCCCAAAACTACAAGGAGGGTCAGCCGGTGAAGAAGGGCGATGTTCTTTTCCAGATCGATCGCCGCCCCTTTGAAGCGGGCCTGGCGCAGGCGAAGGCGGCGTTTCTTCAAGCTGATGCGTCCGCCAAACAAGCGGAGCTAAATGCGCAACGCAGCACGGACCTGTTTCAACGTCATGTCGCGAGCGAACAGGAGCGCGACAACGCGGTGCAAAGCGCGGCGGCCGCGCGCGCGCAGGCCGAAGCTCAGCGCGCGGCTGTCGAGCAGGCGCAGCTTAACCTGGATTACACCACCCTCATTGCGCCGGTAGATGGAATTGCGGGATTGGTCCGGGTGCAAGTAGGTGACCTGATCAGTGCGGGCACAGTGCTAACTACCGTGACTAAGGTTGATCCGATCAAAGCTTACTTCACTGTGAGCGAGCAGCGGTATTCGGAATACTCGCGGCGCTATGCTGATCCGCAGGAACGCACCGCGCATGAGAAGGAGCTGAGTTTCGAATTGATCCTGGCTGATGGTTCCGTTTACCCGCACACAGGCGAGCTATTCGCGGCGGATAACCAGGTGGACGTGCGCACCGGCTCGCTTCGTATCGCGGCGTTGTTTCCGAACCCCGGAAACATTTTGCGGCCGGGACAATTCGCCCGGATTCGGGTGCGCTCCGACGTGAAGCACGATGCGCTTCTCGTGCCGCAACGAGCCGTGACCGAATTGCAAGGCACCTATCAGGTGGCTGTTGTGGGGCCGGACAACAAGGTGCGCGTGCAACCGCTCAAGATGGGCCGGCGCATCGACCATGACTGGATTGTTGAAGAGGGATTGAAGCCGGGCGACCGCATTGTAGTCGAGGGCGTGCAGAAAGCCCGCAACGGCGCCGCGGTCAATCCCAAGCCCTGGACTCCGCCACCGTCACCGTCACCGACTGCATCGGCTGCGACTCGTTAGGCCGGGCATGTCGAAGTTCTTCATCAATCGGCCCATCGTCGCGATAGTTATCGCGATCCTGATGACGATCGTCGGCACGGTCGCGATGATCCAGCTCCCCATTGCGCAGTATCCGAACATCGTGCCGCCTGAGATCCAGGTGCGTGCCAACTACTTTGGCGCTGATGCACAAACAATCGAGCAATCGGTCGCCACGCCCATTGAGCAGCAGATGAGCGGGGTGGACAAGAGCAACTACATCCAGTCGGTGAACGCTAACGGCTCGATTCGCATGACAATTAACTTCGACGTCGGGACCGATCCGAACGTGGATCACATCCTGACGCAAATGCGGGTGAACCAGGCGGCCTCGCAATTGCCCCAGGACGTGAACAACGCCGGCATCACCGTGCAGAAATCGACGACGGCGCCGCTGCTACTCGTCGCGCTTAACTCACCGAAAGGCACCTATAACAACATCTTCCTGGCCAATTACGCCAATATCAACCTGATCGACCAGATCACGCGGGTGCCGGGCATTTCCAACGTGCAGGTCTTCGGCGCGGGACAATATGCGATGCGGTTGTGGGTGAAGCCGGACCAGCTGGCGAAGCTCAACGTTACTGTCACTGACATCATCAACGCGCTAAAGGCGCAGAACACCGTGAACCCGGCAGGACAGATTGGCGGTGAGCCTGCGCCAACCGGGCAGGAATTTACTTATACTGTCCGCTCGCCGGGGCGGCTAACGAGCTCTGAGGAGTTCGGCGAGATTGTCATTCGCGCCAATTCTGATGGCTCACTCCTTCGGCTAAAGGAAGTTTCGCGCATCGAGCTCGGCGCGCAGACTTATAGCCTGGCGGGAAGGCTTGATGGCAAACCTTCTGCCATTCTCGCCTGCTATCAGCTGCCGGGCACCAATGCGCTCGACGCCGCCAATGGGGTGAAGGCTTTAATGACGCGCGTATCGCAAAATTTCCCCGCCGACATGAGCTACGCCATCTCACTCGACACTACGCGCGCCCTCACCGCCGGGATGCGTGAGATTATCTACACGCTGCTCGAAGCGCTCGCGCTCGTCATCCTCGTCGTCTTTATCTTCCTCCAAGGCTGGCGCGCCACGCTCATTCCCTTGTGCGCGGTGCCGGTGTCGCTCATCGGCACATTCATGCTCTTCCCGGTCTTCGGATTCACCATCAACACGCTCGCGCTCTTCGGACTCGTCCTCGCCATCGGCCTGGTGGTCGATGACGCGATCGTTGTGGTCGAAGCGGTCGAACATGGAATGTCGCCGCGCGATGCGACGCTCCTCGCGATGGAAGAAGTTTCCGGGCCGGTCATCGGGATCGCGCTCGTGCTTTCCGCTGTGTTCGTACCGACGGCATTCATTCCGGGAATAACTGGTCGGCTTTATCAACAGTTCGCGTTGACCATTGCCATCTCCGTCATCTTCTCGGCCTTCAACGCACTCACGCTCAGCCCCGCGCTGGCCGCGATGTTATTGCGTCCGCGCAAGCCCGCGCGCGGTCCGCTCGGCTGGTTCTTCGGCAAGTTCAATCAGGTATTCCGCCGCACCACGGATCGCTACATCAGCACGTCGCGTCTGGCGATTCACAAAAGTGTCCGCAGCATGGCGCTGCTCGTCTTCTTCGCGGTGCTGGCCGGCTTCTTCGGATCGCGTCTGTCGGAAAGCTTTTTGCCGGAGGAAGACCAGGGTTATCTCTTCGGCTCGCTCGCTCTGCCTTATGCGGCCTCTATGGAACGCACCGGTGATGCAGCGCGCAAAGTGGAAGAGGCGCTGCTCAAGACGCCGGGCATCGAGCACGTCACCAGCGTGCTGGGATTCAATCTGCTCAGCACCGTTCAGAGCACGTTCAACGCGTTTTTCTTCATCACCTTCAAGCCGTGGGACCAGCGCACCGCGCCTAACGAGCAGTACGCAGCGCTCAAGCAAAGCATCAACAAAGCGCTGGCCGGCATTCCCGACGGAATCGGTTTCGCTTTTTCGCCGCCGTCCATTCCAGGCATCGGCACCGCCGGTGGCGTAACCATGATGCTGGAGGATCGCGCCGGCAAAGACGTGCAATTCCTGGCCGAGAATCTCAACAAGTTTCTCGACGCTGCCCGCAAACGCCCCGAGGTCGCATCGGCCACGACGACATTTCTGCCATTGGTGCCGCAGGTATTTATCGATGTCGATCGCGACAAAGTGCTGAAACAAGGTGTCGATCTCACGCAGGTAAGTCAGACCCTGCAGACTTTCATGGGTGGTTACTTCGTTAACTACTTCAATAGGTTCGGCCGCCAGTGGCAGGTCTTTGTCCAGGCCGAGGGTGAGTATCGCACCAAAGCTGAAAACGTGGGGCTGTTTTACGTGCGGAACGCCAACAACGATATGGTGCCGCTAAGCACAGTCACCAATGTCCAGGAACGCGATGGCCCGGAATTCACCATGCGCTTCAATCTTTATCGCGCCGCGCAGGTCAATGTCTCCGCCACGCCGGGTTACAGCTCGATCCAGGTGATGAACGCGCTCGAACAAACCTTCGCCCAAACCATGCCGAGCGAGATGGGCTACGACTACGCCGCGATGTCTTTCCAGGAAAAGAAAGCGCAGCAAGGTGTCTCGCCCACTGTCGTGTTTGGAATGTCGCTGCTCTTCGTCTTTCTCATTCTCGCCGCGTTATACGAAAGCTGGGCGCTGCCGTTCAGCGTCTTGTTAGGCACACCTATCGCCGTCTTCGGCGCCTTTGCCGCGTTGTGGGGACGGAGTATGGAAAACAACGTTTACGCGCAGATCGGACTGATCATGCTCATAGGGCTCGCGGCGAAGAACGCCATCCTCATCGTCGAATTTGCCGAGTTGGAATTGAGACGCGGCAAGCCCTTACTCGAAGCCGCGCTCGAGGGCGCGCGCCTGCGTTTGCGGCCCATTATTATGACCTCGTTCGCCTTCATTCTTGGCTGCGTTCCGCTCTGGCGCGCTTCCGGTTCCGGCGCAGTCGCTCGTCGCGTCATGGGCACGACCGTCATCGGCGGGATGCTCGCCGCCACGCTCATCGCAATTTTCCTGATCCCTGTCACCTATTACGTGGTTGAACGTCTGTCTAAGCGAGGAAGGTCCGAGATGAAGCGCGATGTCACTGCCGCTGAGCTCGCGCGACGCCAGTAGTATCCCTGCCGTCATAGAAGCCTTTTGCTGCAAAGCGGCCGGCACTGGGGCATGCTTACTCCTTCTTAAATCATGACAGCGCTCAGTGAATGGGAAAACTTTTACGTCATCGTCGGCTCGTCCGCCGGCGCCCTCATCGGTTTGCAGTTTGTCGTCGTCGCTCATAGCCGAGATGCCCATCATGAAAGGCGGTGGTCGGTCGCCGTCTCCGATTACAAACCGCTTACAAGCCTGTGATTGAGGATTGGTTGTTTCATGTGCTGCTGCCATTCGCCTCATCTGCGATGCTCGCTGGATCAGCCTTGGCGGCTCGAGCCCATGCGCGCCCGGCGCTGTTCGTCGCTGGCGCGGCCGCGCTGCTGTTGCTCTTTATCGGCATTCATAATGCATGGGACACGGTGACGTATCACGTTTTTGTCCAGAGACGAAGCAAAGCCAGCAACGCTGATGAGTAACTCTGCCGGCCGGACACGGAACATCGTTGTGCGGATAACCTCGCTTGAAATCGTGCTAGTCGATCAGATGCCGCTGCGCGTTGCCATCGCCAGCGAATGCACCGCCGCGATGGGACGACTCGAGCGGGCCCGCATCGGCTGGCATCAATTCGAGCGGCAGGACAAGCCCGCGTTCATTCGCTGGAGAGCGCGTGAATTCGGCGCGCTCCTGAGCACCGCGCGCGATATCGAGGAGAAGATCCGGGAGGCACAAACGCTGGTCCATGAAGTAGAGATGGAGATGCGCCGGCACTTCCAGGATCCGCAGAGCGCCTATCGAAGAGTGATGTTTCGCCGTAAAGTCCGGGCCGGACGCGCGAATGGCGATGACGCCGCCGATGATGAACGCGACGTTCATTCCGGACGCACGAGGAAGCTGAGCGATTTCGAGAAAGAAGCGCTTTTCCAGGAATGGGTGCAGAAGGTTCTCGGAACTAACCCCGATAAGATGGATGACGAGGCGTACTCGACAACGTTCGAAGTTTTCAAGTCGCGAATGTTTGTCAGCGCGAGCAAAGAACCGGGCCCGCCTCCGCCGCAACGTCCAGCCGCCGCGGCGCGTCCTGTATCGGTCGATGAAGGCGCCGATGCACAAGCGGAAACGCCTCCGGTCGATCCACGCGTGAAGGAACTTTATCGCCGGCTCGTGCGCCGGTTGCACCCGGATTCACGGGGGCATTCCGCTGATGGGAGCGCCACTGTCTCCGCACTCTGGCACGAAGTGCAGGAGGCGTATGCCGCGGGCGATGTGGCGCGGATGGAACTTCTGCTCGCGCTGAGCGATTTGTCCGACCACCTCGGCGCCGGCACAACCTTGTGGCAAATGCACTCAACTCTGGCGCAACTCAATCGGTCCGTTTCTGCGTTGGAAAAAAGCCTCGCCGAAGCGGAGGGTGAGGACGCATGGAACTTCTCGCGAACCGGCCCGTCTGATGAGCTGCGGTTGCGCGTGGAGCGTCAACTGAAACACCAGCTCGCCGCCAGAGAACAGCGGCTCGATTTACTCAGCAGAACAATCGGGGAGTGGGCGAGTGGTCCGATGGCGAATCCGAAGTTGCGACCGATTCAGTTTGCCTGATGCGCGCCATCATCGCGTGCCTTCACCGTTGCGCCGACAAGCGCGAATTGATTTGCGCCAGCGGTTCGTAAAAGCGGAGCGCCTCGATTTTGCTGTGTAGCTCGCGCAGCGGATAGAAGCCCTTGGTCGCGCCTGCTCCGGGATCGCGCACGAGGTAATCGAATCCCTGCTTGCCGGCGATGACGACAAAGTGGGTGACGCCGCTGGCGAAGCGCACCCGCACAATCACCGGATTGCGGCGCGCCAGATTGGAATCGATCAGCTGATAGGAAGGTAAATCTTCATAGACATGCCGCACACGATCCGGGGCGAGCCAGGCCGCGCGCTCCCAGTATAGCCAGCCCTGCTCAGTGTATCCGCCGACGCCGGTGAGAAACCAGTTTAACTGCTGCGGATCAGTGTCGATGCCGTAGGATTGGAAAACCATCGCCGTCGCCGCGACCGCGCAACCGACGCTGGCGAGCGTGCCGTTATCCTCGACGCCACCGATTGGATCATCGCCCCATTTGCCGTCACCCTGGCGAAATGACGGCACGGGCAACTCTACGCGATGGAAAAAGTAGCGTCCCCCGCGCGGAGAAAGCGGCCGTTTCCAAGTCCAATCGACATAGATCGTAGCAGCGCCCGCGATCAGGACGATGACCAGAATGACAGACAGCCGCTTCAGAGATGAAACCTACACGCGAGCCTGCCGGTGTTTCAATCGCGAGAAGCGGCGACGCTGCTCACTGAGCTAACGACGCTCTTCCTCGCGCGACTTGCTCAACGCAACGGGCGAATATCTTCCCCGACGGCGCCTGGTTCGCCAGTCGAGTCTCACCGCGTCAGCGCGGAAAACGCATTCTAATTTAAAACGTCGAAGCGAAGTAGAACCCTTGTCACTCGTCACTCATTACTCATCACTATTCTTCCGCTGGCAGATCCTGCGTTATCTCGCGCAGCATCGCGCCCTCGCCCTCCTCAACATCCTCAGCATCGCCTGCGGCGTCGCCGTTTTCCTCGCCATCCAGCTCGCCAATCG
>DAIRIE010000097.1:8752-9732 GCA_036809705.1 Chthoniobacterales bacterium | reverse complement strand
GCGCCATGTTCGCGCCCATGCGACCCACGCCAACGAATCCGATGTTCATCCCGAACAATCAGCCACGGATTTAACGTCGATGAAACAGCGATTCGGAAATGCTGATTGTGAATCCGTGATAATCGGTCTTCATCTGTGACTTAACTAATTCTGCCGCCCTGCAAAGAACGGGTTGTGTTCCTTCTCTTGCCCCACCGTCGTCAAGGGCCCGTGGCCTGGGCAAATAATAGTGTCGTCGGACAGCGTCAGGATTTTATCGAGATTGTTGCGCACAGCATCCTTGTAGGAAACGTTCCCGCCCCCCATCGAGCCGGCGAAGATCGAGTCGCCGACGACCGCGATCGGTTTAGATAAACCGGTCACAAAATAGGTCATGCCGCCGCGCGAATGTCCCCAGGTCGAGAGCGAATCGATTCGCAATCTGCCAAGTTCGAATTTTTTACCTTCGCTGATTCCCTCGGCACCGGGCGCCGATTCACGGCTCGAAATGTAAATAGGGGCGTTCGTCGCTTTCACCAGCCGCCCGAGATCAGCGATGTGATCCGGGTGCGCGTGGGTCAACAGAATCAGCTCCACGGTTAATCCTTCCTTCTTCATCCGTGCCAGGATGCCGCCGCAATCCGCGCCAGTATCGAACGCGACAGCTTTGCGCGAGACCGGATCCCACACGAGAAAGGCGTTCACGCGCATGTCATGGAAAGGCGTGTTGAACATCGCCAATCCATCAATCTCGCGCGCTGTCGGGTGATATTGCTCCTGCGCCAACGCGCATAAAGCGCGCGCGCCCAGCTCAAGCACCGGCGCAACGCGAAAAAGCGCAAGCTCATCGAAATGTCCCCCGCGCAATTTCCGTAGCGCACTCGCGTCGATCCGCGCGATCTTCGCCAGCTCGGACTCGGAAATGCCGAGCCCGCGCTGCGCTTTGCTGATCACATCGGCGAAATTGTCTTCCAGTGGAATGTTCATGCCCGCATCACGGC
>DAIRIE010000097.1:0-8742 GCA_036809705.1 Chthoniobacterales bacterium | reverse complement strand
CGGCCAAGCTCCGCAGATCACCGATCGCGCGTGCCGCCAGCTCCGACACGATGCCGGCTGCGTCAGCGACTGTCACGCTTTCGCCGCACTCTTTTTCGATGGAAGTCATGCTCACGTTGGCAATGCCGCACGGCGTTATCTGCGCGAATGGCGAGAGATCGCCACACACGTTTAACGCGAACCCGTGCATCGTGATCCAATGCCGCACGCCCACGCCGATGGAAGCGATCTTGCGATCTTCCACCCACACGCCGGTAAGTCCATCGCGCCGGCGGGCGTCGATGTTGTATCTCGTTAGAAACGAAAGAAGCAACTCTTCGATCCAGCGCAGGAACTTGTGCAAATCCTGCCCGCAATTGCGCAGATCGATAACGGGATAGCCGATGAGCTGTCCCGGCCCGTGATATGTCGCCTGCCCGCCGCGGTTAGTTTGAAAAAGCGGATGCGGCAAATGCATCGCGCCGCGCAGACTCCTCTGGTCCGGCGTTCGCCCGATGGTGTAAACCGGATCGTGCTCTAGCAGCAGTAAAGTGTCGGCCGCAATCACACCGCTGCGCTTCTCCGCCACGATTTGTTCCTGCAACGCTAGCGCCCCGGCGTATTCGAGTCGGCCGAGCCATTGGACCGTGAAATCAGCTGCTGCTCCGTCTTTCATCGGTGTTAATCCGGAACTCAATCAAATCTGCGTCGCCGCCGGTATTCCCAGTTTTCGCATCTCGGCCGCGCGCACATGAGTCAGCGCAATCGCGAGCGCGTCGGCCGCATCGGCCTCCGGTGTTTCGGTTAATCCAAGCAGGGCGCGCATCATGAACGCCACCTGGTTCTTCGCCGCGCCGCCGGTGCCGACCGCCGATTGTTTCACCCGCGTCGGCGCATATTCAAAAACCGGCAGCCCTTTCTCCGCCGCCGCCAGAATGGCGGCGCCCCTCGCCGCCCCCAGCGTAATCGCCGTCTTGTAGCTCTGCACGTAAATGACCGATTCGAGCGCGCAACACTCTGGCTGATGTTCGCGAATCAATTGCGCCAGCCGCTCACGAATGGCTACCAGGCAAGCCGACGGCTTGAGCGAACCGGCATTGTGAATCGTGCCATAGAAAAGCGCTCGCGCTTTTCCATTGGCGGCGTCGACCACCGCGACGCCGGTGTGCCGAAGAGATGCGTCAATCGCCAGCACGCGCATGCACGCAATTTAACCAGAACCGCCGCTCTCACCATCGCGGCGACCAAATCTACCTGCCATCCCTGGCCGCAGACAATTCGCGGCCGAAGAACTTCGCTGCCTTGGGGCGCACAGTCTTCATCGCCGCTTCGCTAAAGACGTGACCTTCGCCGGGCACGAAATCCGTCTCGACCTTTCCACTGCGCTCGCGCAACACGCGCAGCAGAGGCTTGGCATACTTTTCAAATGGCACCCGCTCATCCCCCATACCGTGCACCATGAGCACCGGCGGCATTTTGCTCACCCGATTCTCCTGCGAGTTCCACATTCCGCCGGCCTGCTCCGTCACCGCTCCCACCAGCGGGTTGTTCGACGCTGCCGCGATCGCCAGAAAAGCGCCCAGCGAATACCCATAAATGCCGATGGGCCGTTCTCCTTCGTCCGCGCGATCATGGACCCATTTGATCCCATCGCGTACCGTGCCCAGCCAGTCCTCGAAACGCGCCTGCATTTCCGGGTCGCGCGCAGCGATCGTGGCCGTGCGATTGAAGTAGTGCAGCAGGTAAACTGTATCGCCGGCACCGGCTAATGCGCGGGCGACCCGCCGCATCCGCGGCCCATCGAAAAGCATCCCGCCGGCGCCGTGTAGCAGGACGATGGCGCACATCGACTTCGGCACGGCCGGCGAATAGACATCCGCTCGGATCTTCCTCCCGCCGCTTTCGAAAAAGAGGCGTGCCGGGCGAGCGGCGATGGCATCATTGCCGCCCGCCGCCAAGGCGAGGCCTAAAATCAGCGGCAACAAAACACCAGCGACGCAAAAGATCCTCATCCCGCAATTCGTGATCCGCCCTGCCGAACAAATTCTGGCAGTTTGCCTGGCTATCGCAGCCGCTCTAGCGGCGTATGCGCTCCGGGCGCGACTTGAAGTAAGCGTTTACGAGCTTGGAAGCGAAGCTGATTACGACGAGACGAATGATCCAGCGAAACATAATAGTAATGGAGACCTGCGGCGACTGATCACCGCTCGCCTTGGAAACGGCGCTCAGGCTCCTGCTGGCCGTCTGGGATCACTCCACGCCTGACGTTACATCGTCCAGTCCGCAGATGGGTGGCGCAGGCGGATGTTTGAATCCAAAGGCCGAGGTCGCTGCATCTCACAGATCGGGAGGCGGATCTTATGTTGCAGGATTTCAAGTTTGCGCTGCGGCAGCTTTTAAAGGCGCCGGGCTTTACAATCGTGGCGGTGGTGACGCTTGCGCTAGCCATCGGGGTGAACTCGGCGATTTTCGCGCTCATCAGCAGCGTGGTGCTGCGCCCGATGGTGCCGCTGCGCTCGCAGGAAGTGGTGAATGTTTATAACTGCCGGCAGAATGCCAACCACGATTACCGCGGCTTTTCCTACAACGAATTTCGTGAGCTGCGCGCGAACGGTGGCGATCTCCTGACCGATCTGGCTGCGCTCGAGTTCGCGGTCGCCGGTATTGGGCGCGATCACGAGATGCGGCGCAGCTTCGCTTTTCTGACTTCGGAAAATTATTTCTCGCTCATGGGCGTGCAGCCGTATCGCGGACGCTTCTACAACGCCGAGGAATGCAAGCCGAACGCGAACATCGCGGTGGTTGTGGCCAGTTACGGTTTTTGGAAGCGCCAGGAGGGACGGAGCGATTTCGTCGGGAGCACGCTTCAGATCAACGGGCAGCCCTACACGGTCATCGGGATTTCGCCGGAAGGATTCAGCGGCGCCAGCGCCTTGATCGCGCCCGACATTTGGCTGCCGCTCGGGGTGCATTCGCAGCTCGGCTCGACCTTCGACGATTCGGAATCGCTGCACGATTTGGCAAACGCGAAAGTTTACCCGCTCAATCTCGTTGGCCGGATGCGACCCGGCCTCACGGTCGAGACGGCGAAATCGCGACTGCCAGTGCTATCGCAGAGATTCAATGCCGTGCAGGGCAGCGACGCCGAATTTCAGCGCGAAGTGCAGGTGAAAAAACCAGCGCGTTTCGACCTGAGCACCTCGCCGCAGGATGAAGGCCCGATCGCGTTGATCGGCACCTTGCTTATGGCGATGGCGGGAGCGGTTTTGCTCATCGCTTGTCTGAATCTCGCCAACATGCTGCTGGCGCGTGGAACGGCGCGCGCGAAAGAGATGGCGCTTCGTCTCGCGCTCGGTGCGTCGCGCTGGCAAATCATCCGGCAATTGCTCGCCGAAGGTTTGCTCCTGGCGGTGTGCGGCGGCGCCGCGGGGCTGATTCTCAGCGTCTGGTGCAATAACATGCTGCTGCGCTCGCTCATGGGTCTGCTCAGCAACGTGAACTTCACCTTCGTCGTTAATCTGGCGCCGGATATTTCCGTTCTCGCGGTAACGTTTCTCTTTTGCCTGCTTGCGACCGTTCTCTTCAGCCTCGGTCCGGCGCTGAAAGCCAGCCGCGCTGACCTGGTCAACGACTTGAAGCAACAGGTGGGCGAACCCGCGCGCATCGGCCGGCTCAGCCGCTTCTTTGCGCCGCGTCACATTTCGGTCATGGCGCAGATATCGCTCTCGCTCATGTTGCTCTTCGCCGCCGGCTTGTTTTTCCGCGGCGCACTTAAAGCAGCCGGGCTCAATCCTGGATTCAATCCGGCCGGGGATCTCGTCACCGAAGTGGATTTCTCTCTCGTGAAAAAAGAACCGGAGGATGCGCGACGCGAGATTTTCAACATCGTGCAACGCGCGCGTCAGTTGCCCGGCGTGAAAGCCACCGGCGTCGGCACCATGTTGCCTTACGGCAATTTCGGGAACTCGCGCCGCATCATGTCCACGCGCTCGACCTTGTCCAACGATCCCAAAGCGCCCGATCCAGGCGCGACAGGAATGTTCACCGCGATCACACCGGGATATTTCGATGCCATTGGCGTCAGGATCTTGCGCGGGCGCGAGTTCACCCAGGCCGAATGCGAAGAGAAGAATGCGCGGCGCGTGGCCATCATCGATGCGGAAATGGCGAAGAAGCTTTTCCCGAACGAAGACGCCATCGGCCAGCACGTGCGTTACACCATTCCGCCGACGGACGGCTCGCCTAACGACCTAGAGGTGGTCGGCGTGGTGAACACGCATCGTCACGATGTGCAGAACCAGACGACGCTGGCGCGATTGTTTGTTCCGTTGGCGCAGGGCTACAGTGGAAATGTTTTCCTGCACCTGCGCCTCAATAGCGAAAATCGGCACGCGGTGGTGGCGATGATCCCGACTCTCCGTGGGCTACTGCGCGGAATTGATCCTGATCTTCCGATCCTGGCGATGGCACCGTTCACGGACTTAATGGAAAAAAGCGTCAGCCTCTGGATCGTGAAATTGGGCGCGCTTTTATTCGGCGTGTTCGGCGGAATCGCGTTGCTCCTCGCGGTGGTCGGCGTTTACGGAGTGAAGGCGTATGCGGTGGCGTGTCGCACGCGCGAGATCGGTATTCGAATGGCGCTGGGCGCGCGCCGGAGCGATGTCTTCGGGTTGATCATGCGCCAGGGAGTTTTGCAAACCGCTCTCGCGCTCGCCGTCGGTTTGCTCATCTCGTTAGGCGCGGGACGCGTGCTCTCGCAAATTTTGTATGAGGTGAGTCCGACCGATCCTTTCGCGCTCATCACAGCGAGCGTGCTGCTCGCGGCCGCGGCGCTTCTCGCCTGCTTTCTGCCGGCGCAACGCGCGACGCGAGTGAATCCCATCACGGCGTTGCGCACCGAGTAGCGGCAAATCGAGAACGCAGGCTGGCGTTCTAAGGCTCGCCGGTGCCACTGACCAGCACGCAGCGGAATCCATAAATGACGTCGCGTTCGGCGCGATCGACCACGTTGCGGTAGGATGATTGCAATTCCGTGCGGCTGCTCGTCGCCCAAGAGCCACCGCGCAACACGCCCCAATCGCGCCCGCTGCCGCCGCCTTTATATCCGTCCTCGCACCACTCCCAGACGTTGCCGCCGAGGTCGTAAATCCCAAGCGCGTTTGGCCGAAACGATCCGGCGGGCGAAGTTTGGGCAAAGTTGTCTGCGTAATTTTCAATGACGGTGCCGCCGCGACGGCGCGCGCTCTTGTCAGCGTAATTTCCCGCACCCGACGAAGGCGGCGGCCATTGCCTGCCCCAGGGATATTCATTGCGAATGGCGCCGTCGCGCGCTTCCGGCGTCGCGCCGGTTTCGTTGGCCAAACCAACCGCCGCACTCCATTCCGCATCGGTCGGCAAGCGATAAAACTGTGCCGGTTCGATCGTGTTTTCGTCACGCTCTTTTTCAGTCAGCCATTTGCAAAAAGCGACGGCATCGAACCAGTTCACCTTCACCACCGGGTCTGCCGGCGTCTGCGCGAAATCGAGAACGGCCTGGGCGCGGCCAGTCGCCCGGCAAAACGCATCGTAATCCTGTACCCGCGTTTCCCAGATGCTCATGCGGACTTCACCCACCGGAACGAACTTCATCCCGAGCGAGTTCGTCCATGGCTCGCCTGGCGCCGGGCCGAGCGTGCGTTCGAGTCGCTGCGCCAGGAACGTCTGCCGCTGCGGCTCGACTTCCCCCGTGACAAAAGCGGCCTTGTAACCGCTGGCCCGCAGTTCGTACCTCACCGCGCCTGGCTTGACCTCTTCGATGATGAGCGGCGTTTGCCCAAGCTCGCGTCCCTCGCTCAGCACGGTAGCTCCGCCCGGAGCGCTCGTGATTTTCACGCTCCCGTTGCGGAAGACAAAGCTAACGCTGTTCGCTTGGTGCGGCGCGAGCGAGACGGAACGGCGTTGCTCCGGCCAGCCACTCAATCGCGCGCGCAGTTCGTGTA
Organism: Chthoniobacterales bacterium; assembly: GCA_036809705.1. Classification (GTDB taxonomy): domain Bacteria; phylum Verrucomicrobiota; class Verrucomicrobiia; order Chthoniobacterales; family UBA10450; genus AV69. The sequence goes on along the minus strand of DAIRIE010000097.1, from coordinate 2,785 downwards.
GCCGCGCCGGCACCTCGGCCTGCATCGGCGCCGCGCCGCGATCAACGTTATCGATGAATATCTCCGCGCCTGCCGGTTCACTCGTGACATCAAGCGTGCCGCTGGCAAAGACGAATTCCTTCCGCGCTGTCTGACCGCGCTGCACTTCAACAACGTCGCGCAATTCCCAATCACCGCGCTTGGCGTTCACTTCGTACTTGCCCGTGGGCAAATCGGTCAGCTTCATCGGCGCAGCCCCCTGCCGCGAAACAGTTCCATCCTCGCTTCGCAACGTAAACTGCACGCCAGGCTCGCTCGCCGTCACCTCCATCGCGCCTCTGCTCCGCCTCAGCCGGAAAACCGGCGCGGCCTTTTCTCGGCTGAGATCAAGGTTCGTTTCGATCGGATCGTAACCTGGCGACATCACTCGCAGGTGATACCGCCGCGCATCCAGATCCTCGAATGTCGCCGGCGTGTGCTTGATGTGATCGTCCAGCGCGACCATCGCATTTGGCGGATCGGTTTGGATGGTAATTTGCCGATGCGCTTCGGGCGCGCGCGCACGATTCAACAGCATCCAAGAACCGAGCGTCGCCAACGCCAAGATCACTGCCGCGAGCAAACCCCAGCGGCGCTTTTTGGGAACATGTCCAGCATCGATTGTCGCAAGGTCCGCCTGCATCGCGCCCGCCGAGGCGTAGCGGCGGCGCTGATCGGTCGCACACGCTTTGAGCAACACGTCGTTCAACTGGAGAAATTCGCGCCGGTCGTCGCGCTCGCTCAGTCGCGAATCAAGCTCCGGAAAATCGAGCCGGTCCTTTCCCGAGCAGCTTTCGTAAAGAACTTTGCCGAGGCTGAAAATGTCGGCGCGCGCGCTCCCCGGCCCTTCCGGTGGAACATACCCTTCCGTGCCGACGAACGATTGCTGGCCCGCCACTGCAACCAGCCCGATGTCCGCGAGCTTCGGCGCGCCTTCGACGAAAATGATGTTCGCCGGTTTGATATCGCGATGCGTTAGTCCGCGCGCATGCAGCGCCTCGAGCGCCGACGTTAAACAGACGCCGAGCCGGATCGCCTCGCTCGCAGAAAAACGGCGCCCCACATCGAGATCGCTCTTGAGCGTGTGCGCTTCGTATTTCTCAGGATCAATCTCGCGACCGTGCGCGCGATCATCCGCCAGCTCCATTGTGTAGTAGAGATATTGGTCGGTGTGGCCGACGTGGAGGATATCGACAAAACCATCGTGCCCGCGCGAGATCGGCTCGAAGCTCGACATGCCCTGAAACTCGCGTTGGAAAGCGCGCTCGTTTTCAAACGTGCTGCGATACACCACCTTCACCGCCCGCCATGCGCCAGTCCGCGTCCGCGCCAGCCATATTTCGCCATACGCGCCGCGCCCGATCACGCGCAGCACTTCATGATCGGGGATAACGGGAATACGCGCGGACGTGGTCTGGTTTGGAATGAGCGCGATGTTATCACAGCGTGCGCGGTGAGTTCAATTCCACTCCCGTCGCGGCTTTGAGACTACTTCACCGCGATCCCTCGACTGCGCTTCGCTTCGCTCGGGCTGACATCGCGTTGCATCGCTCGCACCTCTTTCTTCAACAACGCCGAGACACGATGCCGCGCCAGATAAACCTGCCCCACGCTCACCCGTAATTCCTTCGCCACTTTCTGCGCCGGCCAATCTTTGCGCACATAACAATCGAAAATCTGAAACTGTTTCGGATCGATTTTCTTCTTTACTCGTGCCGTCGCTGCCGTGAGCAGATTCTCCTGCCACTCGCGCTCCCACAATTCATCCAGATCAATCGCGTTCGGGTCGGCCATGCGGTCGATCGTCGCCGTCTCCTGGTCGCGCGCCGAATGATGACCTTGTTGCGCGGGCGATCGTTTCCGAAACTGGTCCGCAATGCGCCAGCGCGTGATGTGCAGGAGCCAGCCCTTGAATGAGCCGCGCGCCGGATCGTAGCGCAATTGGTCAATCCGTTTCGCCACCGTGATGATGGTCTCCTGCACGACGTCCTGCGCTTCCGCGTCAGTCAGCCCCGATTTGCGCGCGGCGGAATAAATCAGCTTCCAATAGCTATCGAAGAACTGCTGCCAGCGCGCGCGGTCGCCCCAATCCGCCAGCCGGTCAACCAAACTGCGGCGCGTCGCGAGAATGCTGCCGGGTTTCATTTCTTCACACTGTCATCCTGAGCGGAGCGAAGCCGAAGCATCCCGTAGCGCTACCTCAAAGACAACATCGACCGCATCCCTCGACTCGACCCCGCTCGGGATGACATTCTTTTCCTGAAAGATTCCGCTCCGCGCCACGTATTCCGCTCAAGATGTGGAATACAATTCTTGGCCGCTTCTCCTGGAGTCCTCCGTGTTGGCTGGTGCGTCTGAGCGCGAACATTGTCACGATAGCCAGGCGGCGGCCGTGGCTGTCCGCCGCAACTGTCGTTAGTGCCATCGCGCTCATTGCCGCCGGCGCATTGACCTGGCGATGGTACGAACGGCAACCGAAACCACATCGCGTTCACGTCACCATCACCGCGCCCCCAGTGATGAAACTGGAGAAGGAACTCAAGTTTCCACTGCTGGTCGTTTACTTCAGCGAACCGGCAGCGCGCCTCGATGATTTGAGCAAACGCGCTATCACCGGTGTGCGGCTCGACCCACAAATTCGCGGCGCCTGGCGCTGGTCGAAGGACGATACACTCTTCTTCGAGCCGGCGGAAAACTGGCCGGCCGAACAGAAGTTCCGGGTCAGTTTCGAGCGCAGCTTTTTCCCGCGGCACGTCCTGATGGAGAA
>DAIRIE010000096.1:1065-9777 GCA_036809705.1 Chthoniobacterales bacterium | reverse complement strand
GTGTTGGTGATGGACGCGGACTTAAGCCATCCGCCGGAGAAAATGGCCGCGCTGTTGCAGCCGGTGCTCAATGACGAGGCGGACCTTGTCATCGGCAGCCGGTACATTGCCGGTGGCGCGACGCCGGACTGGCCGCTCTGGCGCCGAGCGATGTCGCGCGCGGCCTCGCTGCTGGCGTTTCCGCTGACCGGTGTGCACGATTCCATGGGCGGATTTTTCGCGGTGCGGCGCGATTGTTTGCTCCAGTTCGCGAGCAACGCGACCGGGTTCAAGATTGCATTCGAGATGATGGTGCGCGGCCGGCGGAAGCTGCGCATCCGCGAGGTGCCGATCGTGTTCAGAGATCGGCAACGGGGGAAATCGAAAATGTCGATGGGTGAAGCGGCGCGATTCGCGCGTGAATGGATGCGAGCGGTGGCGCGCAGGCTTTTTCAGCGTTCGTCGCCGCCGCCGCTGGCGCTGGCGCCGCGCCAGAGCTCGATGGTGACACCGAAGTAAAGGACGAGCGCGGCGAAGAAAACGCTGCCGTAGATTTGCGTGGCCCGCGGTGAAATGCCGGTCGCGATGAGAAGCACGACCGCGATGAAGATACAGGCAAAGCTGAGCGCGCTGCGGCAGTCGAGCGTGCGTTTCAGAAGGGCCGCGAGCGGGAGCATTAACCAGCTGAACAAATAACCGAACCCAAGCGGGGTGAAGAACAGGATGAGAATGAGAAGCGCGGAGTACTCGAGCGCGTGGAAGGCATGTCGCCCCCGCAACATCGACGCAACGAACCAAAGCCCGAGGACGAGTGCGCTGCCAAGGATTACGCCGTTGATCGTTTTAAAACCGAAATTTGCCACGTTTCTGTAAACCACCGGCTCGCCTTCGTCGTTCACGCTCACGGGCCGGAGCATGCGATTGGCGAGGCCGAAGAGCGATTGGTTCTTCCAGCTGTAACCGCGACCGGCGCGTTGTGCGATGCCGCCGGATTGATAGCGCAGCATTCCGTGCTGCCTGCACGTCACTCAGCGCCTGCGATAGACCGCGGAAGGGAATTGGCAGAAGGAAGAGGAGAATGCCGAGCGCAATCAGGAGCGAAATGGCCGCAACCCAGCAGCGCCGGTAGATCAGATAGACAATTGCGAGGAAGGGGAATGCTTTGATGGCGGCGGCGGCGGCAATGAGTGCTCCGGCGAGCGCCTGCCGTTTCCGCCGCAGCGCGACGAAAGCGCCGAGCATGAGCGCGAGCAGCAGCAGACTCGGCTGGCCGAGATGGTAGCTCGACCAGATGAAGACAATGACGACGAGATTTGGAATAACGGCAAGGGCGACGGGGAAGCGGCGTTCGCTCGTGAGTGCGCGGGTGAATCGGAGGCAAAGAATCCACGCCACCGTGTTCAGCAAGCAAAGCAGCAGGATCATCGCCGCTTTGCCGAAGAGCGCGGGGAGCGCGAGGGCCAGCGCGCAGGTGGGCGGATACATGAACGGAAAGACACCGTTGCGCGGATAAATCTCGCGGTGTTGCAGGACAGCCTCGGCGGCATTGAACCAGGTGAGGTAATCGAATTGGGTGCCGTGCCGCAGATAGCGAACGAATGGGATTAATGTGAAGGCCGCTGCGACTGCGATGAAGAGCGCGAGCACGATTTTGCGCGCGAGCGGCGTCTCGAGTATTTCTGCGATGCGCTTCATCATCATTGATGATAGGACCAGCCCGATTTGAGCGAGACCCTTCTCACAAATTCTTTTGAATCCTGTTAATCGTGTCTGATCGTCAACAGCGGCTCGGGCGGACGCGCCTTGTGCCACTCGGTGCTCTGCTCGTAGGCGTGCGCGATGCCGAGCAGCCGCGCTTCATCCAGCGGCTTCGCCATCAATTGCAAGCCGATTGGCAATGGCGCGCCGTTCTCCGCCCGCGTGAATCCGCACGGCAAACTGATGCCACAGATGCCGGCCAGGTTTCCGGCGTTGGTGAAGATGTCAGCGAGATACATCGCGAGCGGGTTCGCCGTTTTTTCGCCGAGCTTGAATGCGGGCGTCGGCGTAGTCGGCGAGACGAGCGCATCAACTTTTTCAAAGGCGCGGGCGAAGTCGCGGCGGATCAGCTCCCGCACTTTTTGCGCGCGCAAATAGTAGGCGTCGTAATAACCGGACGAGAGAACGTAGGTGCCAAGAATGATGCGGCGCTTCGCTTCGGGGCCAAAACCTTCCTCGCGCGTCCGACCGTAATGATCGGCGAGATCGCGCACGGTCTCTGCGCGATAGCCGTAACGCACGCCATCGAAACGAGCGAGGTTGGCCGAGGCTTCGGCTGTCGCCAATATATAATAGGTGGAGATCGCGGAGCTGGTGTGCGGCAGCGAAATGTCGATGATCTCGGCGCCGAGACTTTCCAATTCCTTTATCGCCACCTCGATCGCGCGCTTCACCTCGGCGTCGATGCCTTCGACCATGTATTCAGCGGGAACTCCGATGCGCACGCCGCGCAGGTCCTCACGCAAACTCGCCACGTAGTCGGGGACCGGTGCATCCAGCGAAGTGGAATCGCGGGAATCGTGCCCGGCGATCGCGTTCATGATCAAGGCGGCATCGCGCACCGTTTTCGCGAGTGGCCCGACCTGATCCAACGACGACGCGAATGCGACGAGGCCGTAACGCGAGACGCGTCCGTAACTCGGCTTTACACCCACCACACCGCACATCGCCGCCGGCTGGCGAATGGAACCGCCAGTATCGCTGCCAAGCGCGCCGAAAGCTTCGTGCGCAGCCAGGGCCGCCGCCGCGCCGCCACTGGAGCCGCCCGGCACGCGCTCAAGGTCCCATGGATTGCGCGTGAGCTGCACGCTCGAGTTCTCCGTGGATGATCCCATCGCGAACTCGTCCATATTCATTCGTCCGAATGGAATCGCGCCGTGCGCACGCAAGCGCTCGATCACGGTGGCATCATAGGGCGCGAGATAGCCGCGCAAAATCTTCGATGCGCAACTACACGGTTGCCCGCGCACATTGATCAAATCTTTCATCGCAATCGGAACGCCTCCGAGCGGCAGAGTGACATCCGCCTTCTGCGCTTCGGCCATCGCGGCTTCGAACTCGCGGGAAAGATACGCGCCGATTTCTCCATCGATCTGCGCGATGCGTTCCTCCAGTGCTTCGAGCACTTCGCCCGGCGAAATCTCTCGCGCTCGCAGTAAGGTTTGCAGCTCGCCGATCGTCAGCGCCGGCAAATCGCGCTTCGTCATTCCATCACTTTGCTGACGATGAAGAGGCCGTTAGCCTGCCGCGGCGCATTGCTGAGTGCTTCTTCTGGCGTGAAACAATCGCGCGGCTCGTCTTCGCGCCAGACGTTGAACATCGGCACCGCGTGCGCAGCCGTTTCCACGCCGCTGACGTCCACGCGTGTCAGTTTCTCCGCCTCGCGAAGAACGTCACTAAGCTGCTCTTGAAAGAGCTGCGTTTCCTCCGGCGTGAGATTCAACCGCGCCAGTCTCGCGACATAGGCGACGTCGATCGGCTCCGGCATTTTACCAATGGAAACGCGTCACCAGCCACAGCACAACAAGCGTGATCGCGATGACGAGCACGAGAAAAACGATGCGGCCTTCGCGCCGTTCCTTGCGCAGCGCGCCACGGCGGCGCGTGCCGTGCTGCTCATCGCCCCAACGCCGGTCCCGCAATGAGAGCGACGCGTCCAGCCGGCTGCCGGTCTGGTTTGCGCGCGCGAGCAACTCTTCACGCTGCCGCCGCGATGTCTCAGCCGCCACCCGTGGCGCTTCTTCGATCATGCGCTGGAGCTGCTGCATTTGATCGCGCAGCTCGTTCTCGCGCCGGGCCAGCTCTTCCTGCTGCTGATCGACGGGTGAGCCGGATTTAGGGGAACGGCGGCGCATGCGGCGAGCTCAGCCTTTGGCCATCCAGAGGGAAATGAGCAGGACGATTAATCCAAACGCGATCAGCGGCAGCGTGATGGCAAATCCGATCAGCATCCATTGCGTGAACGAACGCTCGCCCGTGGCGCGAATCCCCGGCGCTGCTTCCGGCAGCGCGACCTCGTCGGCGTCGCCGTTCGCCAGCGCGTGTAAGCGGCTGCGATGCTGGCTGAACTCCGCCCGCGCATCATCCACCGTGCTCAGCGCGCGGCTCAGCTCGCGATGCAGGTCAACCGGATTCCAGCTCTTGGGATCGATTGCCTCCAGCATCTCGAGATGCTGCGCGAAGCTCTCTCGTGTCGCGCGCAACTGCTCGAGCTTCTTCTGCGTTTCATAAGCGTCACGCTCCAGCACCACGAGTGAACGCGCCAGCTTGTCCGCCATTTCCGAGCGACCGCGGTCGAGCTCTTCCTGGCGCCGGCTCAGCTCCTCCAGCTCGCGCTTTTGTTTTTCGATCTGCTCCTGCTGCCGTTTCAGCGCCAGGAGTTGCTCCTGCGCCTTTTGCACTTGTGAATCGAGTAGCTCAGGTGTGACCGATTCCTCTTCGTTTAGTTCCAGCATTTGTTCGCGCATCAGTTCCGCCATGGTGAATTTCTCGAGCAGCGCGCCTTCGCCGCTCTTGTTCGCGACATTAAGTAGTCAAGTTGGGAATTCCACTGATTTCGAAAATGCGATGCAATTTTTCCGCAAAGTCCGCAAGGACGTGTGCCCGCGTCTTCCTCGCTGTCATCCCGGTGGGAAGGGAAGCGGAGCCGCGCAAACCCGAGAGACGCCGATGAGCTCTTTAAATGGACGGCTTCATCTCCAGTAACACACCTTTGAAGTATTCTGTCTCGGGCATCGCCGGCAAGATGGGATGATCGAGCGCTTGGTCGAAACGCCGGAGCCGGCGCGCGGAGCGGCGGGCATCGACCAACGCCGCGGCGATGGTTTCGGCGAAGATGGCATCGCTGACGTGATGGGAACAGGAGAACGTCGCGAGCAGTCCATCGCGCGAGAGTAATTTAAATGCGCGCAGATGCAGCTCGCGGTACCCGCGGATGGCATCACGCAGACTGCCCTTTGTTTTGGTGAAAGATGGCGGATCGAGCACGACGAGATCAAACTGAGCGCCGGCTTTATCCGCGCCACGCAGATAGGCGAAGACGTCCTGCTCGACCCAGCGCACCGCGAGTTGGTTTCGCTTCGCGTTGTCGCGCGCCGCTTCAATCGCGTTGGCCTGCGACTCCACGCCGATCACTTCGCTGGCTCCCACTCGAGCACAGGCCAGCGCAAACGCGCCCTGGTTCGTGAAGCAGTCAAGAACGCGCCGGTCGCGCGCGAGCTCCGCGATTGCGGAATAGTGCGGGAGCTGGTCGAGATAGAATCCGGTCTTTTGCGCATCGAGCAGATCGACGACGAACTTCACTCCGGAAACGTCGAACTCGGCCGGATGTAATTCGCCGCGCAGCACCTCGCTCGTTTCACCCAATCCTTCGGCGCGTCGCGAAGAGCTGTCGCTGCGCTCGATGACAGTCTCTGCGCCGAGCGTTTCGACCATCGCATCGACAATCATCTCCTTCCGCTGATCCATGCCGAGAGTCGTTAGCTGAAGGACCAACTGCTCACCGTAGCGGTCAATGATCACGCCCGGTAAACCGTCGCTTTCGCTCCAGACAACGCGATGTAGCCGCGGATTGACGCCCCGCCGTTTGCGATACTCCGCCGCCTGCGCCATGCGCCGCTGGAAAAAATCCCGGTCAAGCTCCTGCCGCCGATGCGAGAATCTGCGCGCCACAATCTGTGATTTGGAATTCCAGATCGCGCTGCCCAGCATCTTGTCGCGTCCATCCTTGATGGAAATGACTACGCCATCCTCCGGATTGCCGAAGACCTTCAGCACCTCGCTCGAGAACACCCAGTCGTGCCCGTGCAAAATGCGGGCGCGCGGTCGAACGACGATACCAGCCATGCTGAAGAAGGTGAATGGTGACTAGTGATAAGTGAATGGTGAAATCGCCGTCGCTGATTACTATTCACCAGTCACTAGTCACGATTCACACCTTGCAACACGCGACGCTCAGCACAATCGATCTGCCGGGCATTCCAAAATTGCGCAGCGGCAAGGTGCGCGAAGTGTTCGACGTTGGCGAAAATCTGCTCATCGTCGCCACTGACCGGCTAAGCGCGTTCGATGTCATTCTCCCCGATCCGATCCCGGGCAAAGGCGCGGTGCTGAACCAGATTTCTGCGTTCTGGTTTCAGCGATTCACCTTCGCGAAGAACCATTTTATCACGGCAGAGTTCGATGAATTTCCGGAGGCGCTCAGGAACTTTCGCGACCAGCTGCAAGGGCGTTCCATGCTGGTGAAAAAGACGGAGCCGCTGCCGGTCGAATGCGTGGTGCGCGGTTATCTCGCTGGTTCAGGTTGGAAAGATTACCAGAAGACCGGTGCGATTTGCGGAGTGAAGTTGCCAACCGGTTTGCAGCTCGCTTCGCCGCTGCCCGGCCCGGTCTTTACGCCTTCGACAAAGAGCGAAGCTGGTCACGATCTGAATATCGATGCCGCGGAAGTAGAGCGGCTGGTCGGCCCGGAAATGATGGAGGTGGCGCGCGACCTGAGTTTGGAGCTTTACACTGCCGGCCGCGATTATGCCGCGCAACGTGGGATCATCGTGGCAGACACCAAGTTCGAGTTTGGCAAACACGGCCAGGAGCTGCTGTTGATCGATGAATGTCTTACGCCCGATTCATCGCGCTTCTGGCCGGCCGATGAATACCGGGCCGGCATCAGTCCGCCGAGTTTCGACAAGCAATTTGTGCGCGATTATCTCGAGACACTCGATTGGAACAAGACGGCGCCCGGGCCGGAGCTGCCGCGGGAGATTATTGAGAAGACAAGCGCGAAGTATCTCGAGGCGTTCGAGCGCTTGACTGGCTCGGCCCTGTCGTCGTGAGCGGAGCGAACGAGGGATTCTGCGCCGGGGGAAGCTAACAGCTTCCCTACAGCTACGCTGACGCGGCGCTCACTTGTCAGGCGCTGCTTCGCGCGGAGAATAGCCCTTCCTCATGCCGCGTCTGCCGAAACAGAATTATCACGACATCGAGCGTATCATTGAGTTCGATTTTTTGCGCGCGACGGAGGCGGCGGCGCTCAATTCGTTGAAATGGCTCGGGCGCGGCGACAAGGAAGCGGCCGATGCGGCGGCGAGCGATGCGATTCGCGGGATGTTCGACCTGATGAACATCTGCGGCGAGGTGGTCATCGGCGAGGGAATCAAGGACAACGCGCCGGGGATTTTCAAAGGCGAACAGCTCGGGACATGGCTGCCGGGAACGCCGCAGTTCGACATCGCGATCGATCCCATCGATGGCACGACGAACATTTCCAAAGGAGCGCCGAATTCGATCAGCTGCATCGCGGCAGCGAGTCCGGAGGAGGACGTGAAGGTGGCGTTGCGGGATGTCCCGTCTTTTTACATGACGAAGCTGGCTTACGGGCAGCGCGTTATCCAATACATGCAAAAGCGCGGCGATAAGTTGAACCTCGAAGCGCCCATCGCGGAGACGCTCGCCATCGTGGCGCGCGCGCTCGGCAAACGCGTGCAGGACGTGGTGGTGATGATGCTCGATCGGCCGCGGCACAAGGACATCGTGGAGCAAATCCGCGGCGCGGGCGCGTCGCTGCGCATGATTAGCGACGGCGATATCGCGGCGGCGATCGCGCCGGCGTTGCTGGACAGCGGGATCGATCTTTACATGGGAATCGGCGGGTCGCCTGAAGCGGTGCTGGCGGCGGCGGGGATTAAATGTCTCGGCGGCGAAATGCAATGCAAGATGTGGCCGCGGGACGAGAAAGAGCGGGCGAAGCTCATCGACGAAGGCTGCGAAAAAGATTTGGACCGGATTTTCTGGGCGGACGATTTGGCCAACGGCAAAAACATTCTCTTTTGCGCCACCGGCATCAGCGATAGCGCCCTGCTCCGCGGCGTGCGCTCACAAGGCGCGGTCGCGATCACCCATTCCATCTTAATGCGGGCGAAAAGCCGCACGGTGCGTTTTATCCGCGCCACGCACGACCTTTCGCAAAAGACGATCCGGCTGCGCTCGATTCACCGCGAAGCGCGGCTGTAGTCATAGACCTGTCCCGCGGCTGTAGCGGTCGGCCTGTGGGCGACGCGAGACAGGGCGGTGCAGCACCCTGAAGTTGCAATTCCACGCCCCCGGCGCTTCGCACAGCGAAGCGGCTACAGCGGGCCAGCACAAATCTCTCTGCTCGACACACTGCGGACGAATGGTTCACACTTCCGAAAAATCGCCGCTATGAGACAAACATCGAAAACTGAACTCTCGCCCGATAACGGCTGCGTCGTTGACACAAAATGGAAAGTGGGTCCGCTCAGCTATCACGCCTGCGCGGCCGACCCGGCCAAGGCGCACGCCAAAGGCCTGGAAGGAAACCTTCGCCTGCCCGAGTTAATCGTCTTCGACCACGTCGGCTTCAAAGGCGCGAGCTGCCGCACAAACCTGAGCTTTCATTACCTCGGGGATTTTTGGAACGATCGCATCAGCTCGCTCATCATCGTCACTGGCGTCTGGCGATTTTATCGGGACGAATATTACAAGGGCGACCACTGGGACCTAGGCCCCGGATTTTACGAATGCTTCTTCACCGACGCCGGCCCGGATGATGTGGTCAGCTCCTTCCAGGCAATCGCGCTGACGTAAGGCCGCGAGGAGCGCGGCCGGGTAAGCGGCGCGTGTGGTGGTTTCGGCGGCGCGGCGAACGATCTTTGCTGAGGGCTTCGACCTTTCTTAGAA
>DAIRIE010000096.1:0-1055 GCA_036809705.1 Chthoniobacterales bacterium | reverse complement strand
TCGCGGACCTGAAGGAATTGCGTGAGCTCACGGCCAACGAGAACGGCGCTCAACGTGTCGCGTTTACTCCCACATGGGCGCGGGCGCGTGCCTGGCTCCGGAAGAAACTCGAGGCGCTCTCCGGCGTCGAGATTCACAACGATGAAGCAGGGAATCTGTGGGCGACATTGCGCGGCGATTCGGAGAAAGCGCTCCTGATCGGCGGCCATATTGATTCGGTGCCGAATGGCGGCTGGCTCGATGGTTGCCTAAATACGCTGGCGGGAGTGGAGATTCTGCGGCGCATTCATGTGCAATACAACGGCCGCCCGCCAGTGACGCTGCGCGTGGTGGACTGGGCGGATGAGGAAGGTGCGCGTTTCAGCAAGAGTCTTTTCGGTTCGTCCGCGTGCACGGGAAATCTCGACATCGACGAAGCGCGGTCTTTGCGAGACAAGGATGGAACGGTGCTCCCCGATGCTTTGAAGGAATACGGGATCGACCTCGAAGAAGTGAAAGAATGCGGCAAAGAATTGCGCAAGGCCGCGGCATACTTGGAACTGCACATCGAGCAAGGGCCGGTGTTGCTCGATCTCGATCTGGCGCTCGGAACTGTGCTCGGCACATTCGGCCTCGAGCGGCACGCAATCACATTCCGTGGGCAGGCCGCGCATTCCGGCAGCACGCCAATGAACCGGCGGCGCGACGCGTTTCTCGCGGCGGCGAAGATGAGCCCGGAGATTTACAAAATCGCGGAGCGCAGCGGCGGCGGTGTTTGCACAATTGGTTCGTGCACGACTCGGCCGGGTATCGTGACGAGCGTGGTCGAGGAATGCCGGATCTCGTTAGACCAACGCCACCTCGATGCTGAAGCGCTCGCGCGCATGGTAATGGAGGCGAAGTCGGCGAGCGAACGCTTCGCGAAAGAGGGCGACGTTTCGGTCTTGTGCGAACGGCTTTGGCAGATCGAGCCAGTCTTGTTCAATGACGATCTGATCTCGTTAGCTGACGCCGCCATCCGTGAAAGCGGCGCGAAACCGCACCGCATGCCTTCCGGTCCTTTGCACGATGCAGCT
>DAIRIE010000095.1:3007-9831 GCA_036809705.1 Chthoniobacterales bacterium | reverse complement strand
TGGCAACGATTCCTTTCCATCTCAGCTTTCAGGGAATGCTCGATCTGCTTGGAGCCAGCGACGTTGACCTCGCCCGACATCTATCGCGAGTACAAGAAGGCGCGGTCGAAGGGCAACACTCGCCCGGATTATCGCGCGAAAACGCGGATAAGACGGCGCAGCGCAAACATGAGCTAACGAGACCGAGACAGACAGGGGAAAGGCCAAGAGCCTTCGCTGGTGTTACTAGCTCATCAGCAGGTAGTAGCTGACAAGCTAGTTAGCGCGGTTCAACTATCGGCTGAGTTTGATTCCTTCCGGCATTTCCGGAGGCCGAGCGCTGATGCGGCTGTGGTTCTTGCCGTAGCTGAAGTAGAAGACAAGGCCGATGGCGAGCCAGACGATGAGTCGCAACCAATTGGTCCAACCAAGGCCGAAAATCATTGCTCCGCAGGTGATGATGCCGAGCGTCGCCACCACCGGCACGGCCGGCACTCGAAAGCCGCGTTCCAGCTCCGGACTCCGCCGGCGAATGATCCACACGCCCGCGCAAACCAGCATAAACGCGAACAAGGTGCCGATGCTGGTCATTTCACCGGTGACATCGGCCGGAACGAAGCCGGCCAGCAGCCCGGTGAAAACGAAGAAGAGCATGTTCGATTTCCAGGGTGTGCGGAATTTCGGATGTACATCCGAGAACACGCGCGGCACGAGACCATCGCGGCTCATCGAGAAAAAGACGCGCGATTGCCCGAGCAACATGACGAGAATGACCGACGAGAAGCCAGCGAGGATCGCGACCGTGACTGATTTTGAGAGCCATTCGTAACCGGTCATGTATTTGCTGATCGCGAACGCGACTGATGCTTCTTTGCCGGCGGTGCGGAAATCTTCCACTGTCGCCATACCGCTGAGCACGTAGGAAAAGAGCACGTAAAGAATCGTGCAAAGCGCGAGCGAGCCGAGGATGCCAATGGGCATGTCGCGTTTAGGATTGCGCGCTTCCTGAGCCGCGGTGGAGACGGCGTCGAAGCCGATGTAGGCGAAGAAGACGACGCCCGCAGCGCCCAGAATTCCCATGATCCCGCCGAAGGGGTGCGTAATGCCTTGCGGCGTGGTGTAGGTCGTCGGCGCCGGAATCAGCGGCGTGTGATTGGCGGGATTAATGAAGTGCCAGCCGATGCCGATGATGAGCAGCACAATGGTCGTTTTCAGAATGACGATGATACCATTAACGAATGCCGATTCTTTCGTGCCGCGGATTAGCAGCAGGGTGAGCAGGAGCAAAATGACAATCGCCGGGATATTGACGACCCCGTAAACGCCGGCGGCATTGTGTTCGAATGGGGAATGCGACCACGGGTAGGGAATGCGCATGCCGAACCAGGCGAGGACAAGGTTTGCGTATTCACTCCACGCGGTGGCAACGGTGGCGGCGGCGACGGCGTATTCGAGGATCAAATCCCAGCCGATGATCCAGGCGACGAGCTCGCCCATGGTGGCGTAGGAATAGGTGTAGGCGCTGCCGGCGACGGGAATCATGGAAGCGAATTCCGCGTAACAAAGACCGGCGAATGCGCAGCCGATTCCGGCGACGATGAACGCGAGCACGACGGATGGGCCCGCGCGGTCAGCAATGGCGGCGGCGGTTCGGACGAAGAGCCCGGCGCCGATGATGGCGCCGATGCCGAGGGCAACCAGGTTTACCGGCCCGAGGGAGCGCTTCAGGCTGTGCTCACCGACTTCCTGCGCTTCGTGCATCAGCCGTTCCAGCGGTTTTCTCGCAAAAAGGTTCGCCATTTTGTTAATTCCAGTTCGGTTTTCCCCAGTCACACGGTTGCTGATCTGCGCCAGAGGAAATAAACCGGCACACCCGTGAGCACGATGATCAGCCCGGGCCAGGTCGTCGCTTTTTGATAGATGAACAGCACGAGCAAAATCACGCTCGCGCCAATCACGTAAAGCGCCGGCACAATCGGATAGCCGAATGCTTTGTAAGGCCGCTCCGCGTCCGGGCGTTTCCGCCGCAGCACGAAAATGCCGATTATGGTGAGGATGTAGAAAATGAGCGCCGCGGAGATGACCCAGTCGAGAAGGTTGCCGTAGAGATTGCCGTAAGTGACTGCGCCGGCAGCATCGCGCTTCACCGTTCGCGGCAGCACGAGAAACCCGGCCCAGATTCCCTGGATGATCAGCCCCCACGCCGGCACGTGGCGCTTGTTCAAATGGCCAACGCGCCGGAAGAAAAGACCGTCGCGCGCCATCGCATAGTAAGCCCGCGCACCGGCGAGGATGAGCCCGTTGTTGCAGCCGAATGTGGAAACCATGATCGCGATCGCCATGATGGTCGCGCCCGCTCCGGGGAAAATGACATTGGCGGTTTCAGAAGCGACGCGATCACTCGGCGCGTTCTGGATGGCGGTGAATGGCAGCGCGGCGAGATAGGCGACATTGGCCAGCAGATAAAGGCCGATGACGAGGAAGGTGCCGAAGGCCAGCGAGAGCGGGATATTGCGCCTCGGGTCCTTCACTTCGCCGGCGGTAAAGGTGATGTTGTTCCACGCGTCGGCAGAGAAAAGGGAATTTGTTTGTGCCACGCAGATGCCGACGAAAAGACCGAATGCCGTCGCTGCCGTCAGACCTGCGCCGACGTCCTGCAAGCCGCCGCGCAGAGTCCAGAAATCGCTGAAGTTCGCGGCACCCGCACCCGATCTGACGCCGACGATGATTCCGAGCACGATCAACGCGATGAGCGCGCCCGTTTTGGCAGTAGTGAAGATGTTCTGAACAATTTTGCCGACCTCGAGCCCGCGCGTGTTCATCCATGTCAGCAGCGCGATCAGCGCCAGCCCGATCGCCTGCGCGGTCGAGAGTGAGATCGCGTAGCCGCCGAGCCGAACAGGCGCGATGAGATAGTTCGACTCCGACACCCACGGCACGAGCACGCCCATGTAACGCGCAAACCCGACCGCGACGGCCGCGATGGTGCCGGTTTGGATGACGAGGAACAGGGTCCAACCGTAAAGGAATCCCCACAGCGGAGAAAATGCTTCGCGCAAATAAACATACTGGCCGCCGGCTTTCGGCATCATGGCCGCAAGCTCTCCGTAGGAGAGCGCCGCCATCAGTGTCAGGAGGCCAGTCACGATCCATACCACGAGCAACCAGCCGGGCGCGCCGACCTGCCGTGCGATGATGGAAGAAACGATGAAAATGCCAGAGCCGATCATCGATCCGGCCACGAGCATGGTGGAGTCGAGGAGACCGAGGCCGCGAACGAATTTGACCTCTTCAGGAGCGGGAAGCTGTGACATGGCCGCTGTGTTGTAGCCTCTTGCCTGCGCGCGTGCAATCCATCTTCGCTTCGGCTCGGCACGTGCTAGTTTCCGGCCCTGATGACAGCGTCCTACCCCCGAAACTCGCGCCTGGCTTTATTTGCTTTGATTGCCGTCGCTTTGCTCTCGACGCAAAGCCTCGTCTTCGCCCGGCGCACGGCTTCCGCTCGCCGCGACACCGAATCGAGCGCGCAATTTGAAGCGCTCCCGCTCGATCGCTCTCCGCAGAATCACCTCATCGTCCGCGCATTCATCAACGGCAAACCGGCGTTGCTCGGTGTGGACACGGGCGCACCGGTCAGCGCCATCGCCGCAAACCGGCGCCAGTATTACGGACTCACCTCGGTAGCGGGCGCGTCGAAGCTCCCGCCGCGTCTGATGATTAATGGCGCATTCAACGCCGTCGGAGTGGTCAAGTCGCTGCGCATCGGGGCGCTCACGCTGGTGGATGAGCCGATGGTTGCGATCAATCTCGGCCCCGACAGCCGCGCCGCGCGTCTTCGCGGTGAACAGGAGATCGATGGCATCCTTGGGGCGGACATTCTTTTTCCCACCCGCGCTGTGCTCGATTGCCAGCGGCAGTTGCTCATTTTGAATCTCGAACCGGAGTCTGAAAAAGCGGCGCCGGGTGTGGATTACACCGGCTTCTCCAGTGTACCCATTCACGTGAGCGAAGGCTATAATCTCTACGTTGATGGCACGGTGAACGGGGAGCCGGCGCAGCTCATGGTCGATACCGGCGCGTTCGCCACGCTCTTGCATCGCTCATTTGTGAAACGGATGAAGATTCCCATGCACGCCACGCCGTTCAGCTCCGCGGCGGTGAATCTGCGCGAGAGCGACGTGCAAGTCGCGCGCATCCGGCGGCTGACCGTCGGCTCGGTCAACATCGTTGGTCACAAAGTGGGCGTGATCGATCTCGGCGGACTCATTCACACCGACGCGCTCAAAGGCGAGCGGCCCGTCGTTGGCTTGCTTGGTGGCGAGCTGCTGCAACGTCATCACGGCATCATCGATTTTGGCACGCGGCGGCTTTATCTGAAAGGTTAGGGCGCGATAGCGGAATTGTTTTCTAGACAGGATTAACAGGATTCACGCGCCCGCCGGGCGCAGCTGTAGCCGTCGCCCTGTGGACGACGCGGGGCAACGTTCCGCTTATGGCATC
Organism: Chthoniobacterales bacterium; assembly: GCA_036809705.1. Taxonomy (GTDB): domain Bacteria; phylum Verrucomicrobiota; class Verrucomicrobiia; order Chthoniobacterales; family UBA10450; genus AV69. The sequence goes on along the minus strand of DAIRIE010000095.1, from coordinate 5,352 downwards.
CTGTAGCATCACGCAACCGGCGCTTCGCACAGCGAAGCGGCTACAGGCGCCGCGCCGCTAGCGCGGGAGTTCCGGTAGTTCCGATTGATCCGGCGAGAATCCTACCTTTGTCATTCCGAGCGCAGCGGAGCGCAGTCGAGGAATCTCTAGCTCTTCTCTGCAACAGAATTTAGAGATATCTCGGGGCTTCCACCTTCGCCAAACCTACGGCGGACAAGCCGCTCGACATGACAGAAGTAGCCTTCATCCTCGCCGCCGGTCTCGGCACCCGATTGCGCCCGCTCACCGATGAGCTGCCGAAACCGCTCGTCCCGATATTCAACAAACCGCTCATTACCTTCGCGCTCGACCATCTCATCGCGGCCGGCGTGCAGCGCTTCGTTATCAATACCCACCGGCTGCCGCATCTCTTTGCCCAAATGTTTGCCTCAGGCAGCTACCGCGGGCACGCCGTGCAGTTGATCCACGAGCCCGATCTGCTGGAGACCGGCGGCGGAATTAAAAACGCTGAGCCGTTCCTGGCCGAGGAAACGTTCATCACCTACAGCGGCGACATCCTCACCGATCTCGATCTCCAGCCGCTCATCGCCGAACATTTCCGCGCCGGAAACGACGTCACGCTGGCTTTGCGCGAAACCGGCCTTGGCGCCGAGATCGCTTTTCAGGACGGCCGAGTGACCCGGCAACTTCGATTTCGCCAATATCGCCGTCTGGAATCGCGGAATTTTCTCTCGCCTTCTCCCCGGTAAGAAAACTTCGTTCATTCCCGTGCTGGCCGAGTGGATTCGCGAAGGAGGCAAAATCGGCGGCGTAGTTGTGAACGACGGGAAATGGTTCAACATCGGTTCGGCCGCCGAATACCTCAACGTGCACCGCACCATCTTCTCGCAAAACTGGAAGCCGCCTTACGTGCGCGACGCGGACTGGCCGCGCACCGTCGCCAGCAGCGCGGTGGTCGCGGCGAAGGCGGAGCTGCGCGGTTGCAGCGCCATCGGCGACGATTGCCGCGTCGCGGACGATGCGAGATTAACCGACACAATCCTCTGGCCCGGTTCGCAAGTTGCTCCACGAAGTGAATTGCGCAGCTGCATCGTGCGCGCCGGCCGCAGCGCGGAAGGCATCATCGAGGACACGGTCATATGAGAACTGATGCGTTACTTCACCAGACTCGGCTGCGCGTTCCGGCCTTCAGCGCCGGCCGCATCGAGATCGAGCCCATTGAAAAGGGCGGATCGGATCGGCGTTTTTACCGAGTGCGTTGTCCGGGCGAGCAATCGCTTATCGTGGTCAAATACAACCTCGCCCACACGGAGAACCGCCACTACGTCCGCATCGCGCAATTCCTCGCCAGCCACGACATTCACGCGCCCAGGATTTATTTCCACGACGCCGAGGAAGGGCTGATCTGGATCGAAGACCTGGGCAAGACGGACTTGTTCAGCTTTCGCCGCGAGCCGTGGCTGGTGCGCGGCGCATTCTACCGTTCGGCTATTGATGAAATCGCGAAGCTGCATTCGCTCCGAAGTCACGAGTGGTCGGCGCTGCGCGGTGAGATGCCGCCGGAGTTCAACGCCGCGCTTTACCGGTGGGAACAAAATTACTTTTTCGAGAACTGCCTCGGCCGGATGTTTCAGCTGAACGACCAACAGCTGCGCCAACTTGCGTCGCTGCCGTCGTTAGCTCAGATCGCGGAACGACTGGCGGCGCTGCCGCGCGTATTGGTGCACCGCGATTTCCAATCGCAGAACATCATCGTGCGCAATGCTCAGGCCTACCTCATCGATTTCCAGGGAATGCGTCCCGGCCTGGCACAATACGACCTTGCCTCGATCCTTTTTGATCCCTACGTCAGCCTGGCCGCGGCTGAGCGCGAAGAAATTCTCTCCTATTATATGGAACGCCGGCGTTTCGGGGCGAAGGAGGATTTCCGCGAAGCCCTGCGGCTCTGCGCGATGCAACGCCTCATGCAAGCGCTTGGCGCCTACGGCTTTCTCGGTCTGGCCAAAGGCAATCGTCATTTTCTCGAGCATGTCCCCGCCGCGCTGACTTCACTGCGCGAAATCCTCAGCGAAATGCCCGCGCTCGCGCCGCTCGGTGCGGCGCTTGCTTCTTTGCCAGAGGATGCCGTCCTCAGCCCCCGCTAGTCCGCCGCTCACTTCTCACAGCTTTCCGCGATTCAAACCGGCAGCCATAACCGGCAGCGTCGATGGCCTGCGGCGCCTTGTGGCGTGGAGCGCGATGCTCGTCGCCAGCGCCGTGCCGGTCGTCATCAGCCGGCTGAGTGGACAACCTCCGACCGTCACCCTTCCTCTCGGGCAGACGATGGTCCTCGTCATCACCGCGCT
>DAIRIE010000095.1:1360-2997 GCA_036809705.1 Chthoniobacterales bacterium | reverse complement strand
CTGGTGATTTACCGCTCCGAACGGCTGCGGCCACTGGTCGGCTTTCTGCTGACTCTCGCCATTCTGCGGCTCGGCTGGTTCGGCCTCGCGCCGATGCTGGCTGGCTGGGCGCCGATACAAAATCTCTCCGCGCACTCAGGCTGGGCCGCCCAGCAACTCATCGCGCGATCGCTCAATTGCGTGGGCGCACTGCTCCTGCTCACCACGCTCATCGGTCGCAATTTCACCCGGCGCGATCTCTTCCTTCGCGTGGGCGAACTCGACGCCCCGGCGCAACCGGAGCGCTTTCTCTGGTTCCGCTCACCGATGCCTTGGACCCAGCTCGGCCCGCAGTTGCTTTTTGTTTTTGGAATCGCGCTCCCGCTATTCCTCTTCGTCACACTTCGCCCGAACCTGGCTCACCTGTCGCGTCTCGGGCCGATTTTGCCGTGGGCGTTGGCGACGGCCGCCGTCAACGCGGCGAATGAGGAGTTCCAATTCCGTTGCATGCCCCTGGCCCATCTGCGCGGCGTGCTGCCCATGCGCGAATCGATGTTGCTCACTTCGGTCTTCTTCGCCGTCGCGCACTATTTTGGGCAGCCATCGGGGCCAATCGGCGTCGTCATGGCTGGAATCGCCGGCTGGGTTTGGGCCAAGAGCATGGTGGAAACACGCGGCGTCGGCTGGGCCTTTGGCATTCACATGGTGCAGGACGTGGTCATCTTCTGCTTTCTCGCGCTGGCGGTGAAAGGGTGATGGCGCGCGGCGGGGTCATTCCGAGCGAAGCAAAGCGAAGTCGAGGAATCCCGATGCAAAACGTCCAAGTATCGCCGCGGGATCCCTCGACTTCGCTCGGGATGACAGAGCTAGCGCACAAACGGGTTGCTCATCCGTTCTTCACCAATCGTCGTCGGCGGCCCGTGGCCAGGCAGCACCGTGATCGCGTCACCCAGCGGAAAAATCTTCTGGCGAATCCCGCGAAAAAGCAGCTCACCGTCGCCGCCGGGCAAATCCCAGCGCCCAACACCGCCGGCGAAAAGCACGTCGCCGCCAATCAAAACGCTATCGGCGCGCGAGAGAAAACAGAGACTGCCAGGACTATGACCAGGGACTTCGAAGACCTCCCATTCCGCGCCGAGAAATTCGCGCTCCGGCGTTGCCGTAATAAAGAAGTCCGGCTGCACCGGCTCGATCTCGAGAGCGAAACCGAAACTGCGGAAGAAATTGGGGTCGGAAATCATCGGCGCCGTATCAGGATGGCAGCCGATCGGGCAACCGAACCTGCGTTTGATCTTCGCCACGTCGGGCACGTGATCGAAATGCCCGTGCGTCAGCAGCAACAGCTTCAGGTCAACGCCGCTGCGTTCCAGCCATTCGCAACTGCCATCCGGCGCATCGAACAAGATCGCCCCGTCCGGCGCATGGAACAGATAGCAATTGGTCTCGAAAATGCCGCCGCAAAAACACTCGTATTTCATCCCGTGTCTTGGCGTTCGCCGAATCACGACGAAGCCACAGATGAACACAGATTCACACAGATGCACGTGCCGCGGCGCCTCGCTCACCCCTTCCCTCATCCGTGTTCATCCGTGTTCGTCTGTGGCCTCCTCCCCATTTTTGAATCTTCCGCCGAGTTCATTGTCTCACATCCCTACAGC
>DAIRIE010000095.1:0-1291 GCA_036809705.1 Chthoniobacterales bacterium | reverse complement strand
TCAGCTTCGCGGCCCCGCCGCTTTTCGCGAAGTCCGATCTCGACAACATCACCGTCTCGGTCGCCCGGCTCCTCGAGGAAGGCCATTACACTCACAAACAGCTCAACGACGATATGTCGCGCAAAATCCTGCGCACTTATCTCGAGATTCTCGATTTTTCCCACCTCTTCTTCACCCAGGAAGACATCGATGCCATGGACGCGAAATATGGCACCGCGCTCGACGACGAGATTCTCCTGGGGAATCTCAAACCGGCTTACGAGATTTACGATCTTTACCAGAAGCGGGTGGATGAGCGCGTGGGCAAAATCAAGGAGCTGCTCAAACAGCCGCCCGATTTCAAAACGGACGCCGCGATTGATTTGAGCCGGCAAAAAGCGCCATGGCCGAAAAACATGGCGGAAGCCGACGATCTCTGGAAGGGCCGCATCACGAGCGAGCTCTTACAGGAACACCTGAGCGAGCATCCCATCGAGCCCGGCCCGCAGCTCGTCTCGCGCCGTTACGACCGCCTCGCGCGCAACGTGCACGAAGAGGACCGTAACGAGCAGGCCAAGTATTTCCTCGATGCCGTGGCGCAGTCATACGATCCGCACTCGGAATATCTCAGCCAGGATGACCTGAAGAATTTCAGCATCAACATGAGTCTCTCGCTCGTCGGCATCGGCGCGATGCTGCGCACCGAGGATGGCTATGCGAAAATCGAGAGCCTCGTTCCCGGCGGCCCCGCTCAATCGGATGGCCGGTTGAAAGTGGGCGACCGCATCACCGCAGTCGGCCAGCAAACGGGCGACCTGGTCGATGTTCGCGACATGCGGCTGGACAAAGTCGTCGAGATGATCCGCGGCAAGAAAGGCTCGAAAGTGCGGCTGCTGGTTATTCCTTCAGACGCGGCCGATCCCTCGAAGCGCAAGGATGTTGAGCTAGTGCGGGATCAGATCAAACTGAAGGACCAGGAAGCGCGCGCCGATATCATCATTAAGAAAGACGACGAAGGTAAACCGGTGAAGCTCGGCTGGATCACCCTGCCGTCGTTCTACGCGGACATGGATCGCCATTCCAAAAGCACGACAAAGGACGTGCTCGTGCTCTTGAAGCGGCTAAAGAAGGAGAACATCGCCGGCCTGGTCATCGATCTCCGTCGCAACGGTGGCGGTTCACTCGAGGAAGTCATTTCCCTCACTGGTCTGTTTTTGAAATCGGGTCCGGTCGTGCAGACGAAAGGCTCGAATGGGAACATCGTCGTCTCCAGTGATCCCGACAGCGGCATCGCCTACGGCGGGCCGATGAT
>DAIRIE010000094.1:8967-9926 GCA_036809705.1 Chthoniobacterales bacterium | reverse complement strand
CGAAATATATCGCGCGCTCATCGACGCGACCCAGGAACTACTCGCGCGTGTCGCCGCGTTCATTGACCGCTGGTTCGTTGACGCCGGCGCGGTGCGCGGCTCCACCAGCGCGACGTGGAGCTTGGGTTCACTGCTTCGTCTGATGCAAGTCGGTAACTTGCAGGCCTACGCTTTCATCTTCGGCCTCGGCATTATTGGCATCATTTACTTCGCCATTTTCCGCTGATGCTTCTGCTGATCATTTTTGTGCCGATTCTGGCCGCTGTCGCGATCATGCTCGGCACACCCGCGCGGGCGACGGCGCTCGGCGCATCAGCATTAACTCTCCTCGCAAGCGTGCTTGCGTTTTTCGGCTACCACGGGAACACGCCCGGCTTTCAGTACGTGCGGTCGTTTCCGATCTCGACCGATCTGCGCCTGAACTTTGCGGTCGGCGCCGATGGGCTAAGCCTGATCATGATTTTGCTCGCCGGCATCGTGCTCTTGGCGGCGGTTTGGTTCACCGGAAAAATCGAGCGTTACGAACACGCCTTCTACGCCTGCCTGCTGCTCATCGCCGCGGGCGCGATCGGGGCCTTCGCGTCACTCGATCTGCTTTTCTTCTACGCGTTTCACGAGCTCGCGCTCATCCCGACTTTTCTCCTCATTGGAATTTGGGGAAGCGGTAATCGTCGTGCGGCTGCCTGGACAATCACCATCTATCTCGCGCTCGGCAGCTTCATTTTGCTAATCGGCCTGATCATGTTGTATCACGCGCTTCCGCCCATGGCGCGCAGCCTTGATCTGCGCGTGATCCAAGCTGCCGCTTCCGCCGGGCAAATCTCGCCTGCGGCGCAATCACCAATCTACCTCCTGCTCCTGCTGGGATTCGGCACGCTGATTTCACTCGTGCCGTTTCATACCTGGGCGCCCGAAGCGTACGCCAGCGCATGCTTCGCGTTCTCCAGGCTCGCCAGACA
>DAIRIE010000094.1:6767-8957 GCA_036809705.1 Chthoniobacterales bacterium | reverse complement strand
ACGCCAGCGCACCCGCGCCTGCCGCCATGCTGCACGCCGGCGTCCTGAAAAAATTCGGCCTCTACGGTCTGCTCCGCATCGCGCTGCCGATGTTGCCCGATGCCGTGCGCCAATGGTCAAACCTGCTGCTCGTCCTGCTGCTGGCCAACATCATTTACATCGGCCTCGTCACCATCGCGCAACGCCGGCTCGATTGGATGCTCGGCTACTCCAGCGTCATGCACATGGGCTACATTTTTCTCGGCATCGCCAGCGCGAACGTCCTGGGCGCAACTGGCGCCGCGCTGCTCATGTTTGCCCACGGCATTTCCATCGCGCTGCTCTTCGCCATCACCGGTGAATTGCGCAAACGCGTTCCCTCGCTCGACCTTGACGCGCTCGGCGGACTCGGAAGAACGATGCCGATCGCGTCGTTCGCCTTCGGACTCGGCGCGTTCGCCGCCATTGGCCTTCCTGGCTTCGCCAACTTCGCCGCCGAAGTCATGGTCATCTTCGGCGCCTTCCGCAACGGCTTCGATTTCCAGCATTTTCATTTCTTCCAATGGGCCACGCTGCTGGCGCTGTGGGGCGTGGTCATCTCCGCCGTTTACATGTTGCGCGCGTATCGTCGCGTCTTCTGGGGAACGCCCACCGAGCCCATCGCCGCGTCGGACATTCCTTTCGGCCTGCGTCTGCCGATTACGCTCCTCGTCGCCAGTTCACTCTTTTTCGGTTTCTTCCCGCAGACATTCGTCCAAAAAGTCACACCGGCATTCCGCGCGTATCTCAGCAAATGATCGCCGCGCCGTATCTCGAAGTCGCCGCGGTCGTGCTCGGAGTGCTTCTGCTTCTCGTTGAATCCTTCAGCGCACGTCTCAACAAACGCTTTCTCGGTTACGCCGCGCTGCTCGGTCTGGCCGCGATCTTCGCCACCACCTTCTTCGTCGCGTCGCAGCCGGCCGATGCACACGCCCCGCTCTGGAATTTCTATTCCGCCGACGCGCTCTCGCTTCTCTTTAAACGCATCGCGCTCGCCACCACCGCCATCGTCGTGATGATGATGCTCGATTACGCGCCGCTCGTCTCCGCGAACATTTCAGCCGCAACACCGCAGGCCGGTCTTGCCGAGTTTTTCGCGCTGCCGCTCCTCACCTGCGCCGGGTTGATGTGGATGTCGTCTGCCATCGACTTCGTCATGATCTTCGTCTCGCTCGAGCTGGTGACGATTTCGTTTTATGTCCTCGTTAGCTTCACCCGGCGCAATCCGCTCACGTTAGAAGCCGGCGTGAAATACCTCGTGCTCAGCGCGCTCTCGACCGGCTTTCTCGTTTACGGCATCACCTGGATTTTTGGCGCGACCGGCGAAACCAACCTGCAACGGATCGGCGCGGCACTCAGCCGTCCTGATTTGGAAAAAACAGCCGCGCTCTTCGGCGCCGTGTTGGTCCTGATCGCGCTCGGCTTCAAAATCGCCGCCGTCCCATTTCACATTTGGGTCGCTGATGTGTACCAGGGCGCACCTACCCCGGTCACCGCATTTCTCTCCGTCGGCTCGAAAGCGGCCGGCTTCATCGTGCTCCTCCGTGTGCTCGAGCCGTTCTTCATGCTGCCGCAAATGCGCGTCCTGCTCGTCGCCATCGCCATTCTCACCCTGCTCTACGGCAACCTCGCCGCGCTTCCGCAAACCAACATCAAACGCCTGCTTGCCTACTCCTCCATCGCGCACGCCGGATATCTGCTCGTCGGCGTCGTCTCGCTCTCAGGTCGCTCGGTTGCGTTTTACCTCGTCGCTTACCTTCTCATGACGCTGCTCGCTTTCACAGTTCTCGTTCTGCTCGAACAACGCGGCGGCTGCGAGATCGAGAATTTCCTTGGCCTATCGCAACGGTCACCGTTTCTCGCTTTCGCCATGCTCATCGCCATGGCATCGCTCGCCGGCGTGCCGTTCACCGCCGGCTTCCTCGGCAAATTCCTCGTCTTCGATGCCGCCGTCGCCGCGCATCAATGGACGCTTGTCATCATCGGCATCATCACTGTGGCGGCGGGATTCTATTACTACTTCAAAGTCGTGCGCGCCATGTACTGGGACCCTCCTGCCTCAAGTAACTCCATCGCCATAAGTCCGCTCACGCGTATCGGCATGATGGCCATGATCATTGGCATCTTTGTACTCGGCGTTTACCCGCAGCCGATTTTCAACGCGCTGCGGTA
>DAIRIE010000094.1:2969-6697 GCA_036809705.1 Chthoniobacterales bacterium | reverse complement strand
GAACGTGACCTGCACAAACGGTCGCCACTTCGGCCGTTTCGGTTTGCGAATAAGCGTCATCCGCGCTTCGTGCGGAAGCCGGTTACCCTTGCGCGTATTACACGGGATGCAGGAGCAGACCACATTTTCCCACGTCGTTAGCCCGCCCTTATCGCGCGGCAACACGTGATCGAGATTCAGCTCGCTGCGATCAAAAAGGTTGCCGCAGTACTGACAGGTGTTCTTGTCGCGCTCGAAGACATTGTGGCGGGTGAACTTCACCTCCTTCTTCGGCAATCGATCGAACAACACCAGCACGATCACTCGTGGCACGCGCACTTTGAAGGAAATCGTCGTCACCATCTCCGGCTCAGGCGATTGCTCCGAAAAATCACGCCAGCTGGAAAAATCGTGCGTCAGGAAATTATTGTCCGCATCGAGCGCCACCACCTGCGCGTGACCCGCATAAAGCAGCGCAAAGGCGCGCCGCGCCGAGCAGATATTCACCGCCTGCCAAAGGCGATTCAGCACCAGCACCTGACTGTTTAGCAACATGACGGGATCCCGGGCGCGACCGCAGCCGCGCTAAATTGGCGCGACGGTACCACTCACGTTTTCGGGTGTCAATTTGAGCACGCAGCTGCTAAATTGGCTTTGGTGCAAACAAGCGATATTCGCCATCTGGTAGAATGGCAGCCATTTCGTCCTTTCGGCGTGCGTTTGTCGAACGGCGCAGAGTATGTGTTCAGTGAACCGCGTCAGTTCGGTGCGCCCGAAAATCTGCGAATGATTTTCTTCTTCGGCAAAGACGTGGCCGTGCGGATCGACACAGAAAACATCGTGGAGATTTTCGAGAAATAGCTACCTCGCCCGCAGTCCGACCCGCTTCACGAAATCTCCGCGCGCTCGCTGCTGATCGTCCGGGGCCGCGCCGGCCGAGTTCCCGAGCGCCGCTTCCTCGGCAGGCAAGTACGGTTTGAAACGGTTCTTGTCGATTGCCTTCATAAACGCCTCGTGTGGAGAAACCAGCGCCTTCTCCAGCAGCGCAAAAATCGCGTCATCCATGAACTGCATTCCTTGCGCGCGCCCCGACACAATCACATCCTGCAATTTCTGCGTTGCGCCTTCGCGAATGATTGCCGCCACCGCTGCGTTCGCGATCAGAATCTCGTTCACCGCCAGCCGTCCGGAGCCGTCCGCTTTTTTCAAAAGTAATTGCGCCAGCACACCTCGGAGCGAGTTCGCCAGCATAGCGCGCGCCTGCGGCTGCCGCGCTGCCGGAAAGGCGTCGATCATGCGATCGACCGTCTTGCGCGAATTATTCGTATGCAGCGTTCCAAAAACGAGCAGACCCGTTTCCGCAGCCGTCAACGCCAGCGAGATCGTTTCCAGATCGCGCATTTCACCCAGGAGCACGATGTCCGAGTCCTCCCGCAACGCCGCCTTCAACGCATCGGGAAAGGAGCGCGAATTCGACGGCACTTCCCGTTGCGTGATGATGCTGGCCTTGTTCTCATGCACGAACTCGATCGGTTCCTCGATCGTCACGATATGGCGCGAGAAGTTCACATTGATGTAATCGACCAACGCCGCCAGCGTCGTCGATTTTCCTGAGCCGGTCGGCCCCGTCACCAGCACCAATCCGCCGCGGAGATGCGCGAACTCCCGCACGACCGGCGGAATGCCGAGCTGCTCGAGCGTCGCGATCTTCGTCGGGATTAAACGAAAGACCGCGCCGTAACCATTCGCCTGCTTGAGATAATTACAGCGGAAACGCGAGTAGCGATCCATCTCGTAGGCAAAGTCGAGATCACCGCGTTCCTCGAACAGCTCCCAGTTCTTCAGCCCCGGCAATTCACTCAGCATCAACACCGCCTCATCCCGCAAAACCGGCTCAGCCCGCATCGCCATGACATCGCCATGCCTTCGCATCTTCGGTGGCTGACCTTCGCCAATGTGCAAATCCGACGCGCCTTCCGCGACGGTGGCTTGGAGAAATTGATCGAGGTAAGCCATGAAAGAACCGCGGATTACGCGGATAACGCGGATAAAAGGGAATTACCCATGCAGATCAGCTGTCTCACTAGTTCGTTGCTGCTCGTGCACTACTCGCTTCCATTCCAGACGAGCGGATTTGAAGTTCAACAGCAACGCGAGTTTCATGCCGCTGATGGCGAGGTATCCAATCATTTGCGCTACATGGGCATCAGTGAATGCGCCGACAACCTTCGCATCCACGATGATCGTATCACCTACGATCAAGTCAGGTATGAGATTACCAATAAGATGTTGCCGAAAGTATACCGGAAAGCTGCGCTGCGTTTCTACGTTATGGCCGGTATCCTGCAATTCGAGCGCCCGCGCTCGTTCGTAGAGCTTTTCGTCCGAGCCCGGCTTTAATTCATTCAGCACGTCCATCGCAGACCCAATTAATTCTCCTACTTAGGTCCGCGTGAATCATACTGTTCCTATCCGCGTTATTCGCGTAATCCGCGGTTCTCATGCTGCGTTCACATGCTGTCGCACAATCTGTTTCTGGTCCGCCCGGGCCAGTGTTTCCTCAGCGGAAATCAAGCCTTTGTCGTATAATTCGATCAGCGCATCATCCATCAATTGCATCCCCTGCTTGCGTCCGGTCTGGATGATGCCCGGTAGCATGTAGGTTTTCGATTCGCGGATGACATTGGAAACCGCGGGCGTATTCGTCAGCGTCTCCAGCGCGAGCACGCGGCCAGTGCCGTCCACCCGCGGAATGAGCTGCTGGCTAACGACACCGCGCAACGACTCGCTCACCATGATCCGAATTTGGTCCTGTTGGTCGGGCGGGAAGACATCGAGCAAGCGATCGAGTGTGCGCGCGGCCGTGCCGGTGTGCAGCGTTCCGAGAACAAGGTGGCCGGTTTCCGAAGCCGTGATTGCGAGCGAGATCGTCTCGAGGTCGCGCATTTCACCGACCATAATGACATCGGGATCTTCGCGCAGAGATCCGCGCAGGGCTGCGCCGAAGGAGACTGTGTGGGTGTGCACTTCACGCTGAGTGATGTGACAATTCTTCGGCGTAAAGACGTACTCGATCGGGTCTTCCAGCGTGATGATGTGCTCGCGACGCTCGAGATTGATCTGCTCAACGAGGGACGCCAGCGTTGTCGATTTACCACTGCCCACCGAGCCGGTGACGAGAATGAGCCCATTCTGGTATCGCGTCAGCAATTTCAAATGCTCCGGCAACCCAAGCTCGTCCATCGTGCGCACATGTGTGTTGATGATGCGGAACACCACGTCCGTGCCGAGCCGATGCCGCGCCACACTCGCGCGATACCGCCCGACGCTATTTGCGTATGCAAAATCCGCGTCGCCGCGCTCCTCCAGCAGGGTGCGCTGCGTCGGCGTAACAAACGCGTGGGCCAAGCTCTGCGTCTGCTCCGCCGTTAACCGGTCCGCGTCCGGCCAGATCGGGCTCAGCGTTCCATGCAATCGCCAGATCGGCGGCGCATTCACGCCCAAGTGAATGTCGGACGCACCTGCCGTTTGGCCGACAGCCAGATAATCGTCCACGTGGTGCAGCAAATGAGCGCTCATGAGCAGCGCCCATTTTGACCACGCAGCTTCGCGGCGTAAACCGAAAACAACGCGCACCGCCCCTTGTCATCCTGAGCGGAGCAAAGCGAAGTCGAAGGATCCCGCCGCGTCACCTCAAAGCCTTTGCCACGGCTTCCGCTGCGACGCCCAGCGCGCGTCGATCGGCTGCT
>DAIRIE010000094.1:1537-2959 GCA_036809705.1 Chthoniobacterales bacterium | reverse complement strand
CCAACTAACTTCGCGCCTGCCACTGCTAGCCCCGCCTGTGCCACGCCCTCGCCCGTACTTTCCTTCTTTTTCCCAAAGCTGAAGCGCGGCTTCGGTTTCACATAAACCTTCTTAGTCCGAGCTGGCGCCACCGCCATGAGAATGCCGAGCACGCCGAGCGCGCTCATCCATACTGCGGGTGAATGCCGGAACGAGTTCTTGAGTTTACGCGGGAAATCGAGCTCATAACGCAGTCCCAGCAGCTCGCGCCCCATCCGATCGCGCGAGAGCGCGATGTCGCTCTTTATCGCGGCTCGGTCTTTGCCAGGGATTTCAGCCATTGTTGGTCCTTCTTCAATTCCATCCGCGTCTCAGCATAGAGCCGGCCGCGCAGTTTTCCTTTCGCCATAAACCCGCACACCGCTGCCAGCGCGACGTGGACCAGGCCCGCGCACAGCGCCACCCACGTCCACGAAATGCCCGCCGCGTGCGCGATCCCGACCACGATGCTCGCCACGATAAAAATATAGCCGAACACCAGCGCGATGAGCGCACCGATGCCGAACGCCACCACCAGCCCGAGCTGGAGCAGCATCGCCTTCGACTCAACGCCGAGCAGCGCCGCCCGCGTCTCCACATAGGCGAAGAGCGCGCTGACAAAACCCACCGCATTGTCGATCAACCCAGCGTGTCCCGCCGGATTCAACGATCTCGCGCCTGCGCGAGCCATGGCGACTTAGCGCCGAAAGACCAGCCCGAGCACGAATCCGATGCCGAGCGCCGTCGCGACCGCCTTCATCGGATTTTCGCGCACGTAGTCTTCGCCGTCTTCCTGCAACGTCCGCACCCGCACACGTGCATCTTCCCACGCCTGCGTCGCCTTATCGCGGTAATCGCCCGCCACCGAGCTCGCCGCCGACTTGAGGTCTTCCGCCGCGCGCCGTGCGTGCGTCCTGCTGCTTTCGAGCTTGTCCTGCCCCGAGCCTCCCGCCATGCCTGTAGTGCCGGTTGATCCCATGCTGGATCCGCCTTGATTCATATTTTCGTCTGCCATTTTCGTTCTCCTGTTTGGTTCCCGGAATATGGGCGCGACACGCCGCCGCGCAATCCCTCCGAAAATAGAAACGCAAATGCCCGCCGCCTTGCGCTTGCCGCTATTGGAATTCTCTGACGAAAACACGAACGTAGTCGATCGTTGAGCGGTAGTGGTTGACATGGCGCGGCACCCTCACCGTTCACCATTCACTGATCAGCCATTTCGGCCAGCTCTCACTGTTCCCGAAAAACAATCCGCGCCTTGGTCAATCATAAGGCGAAAGCTCCACCGACACCTTGTCTCCCGGCACGATGCGAATGAAATGCTTCCGCATTTTCCTCGAGATATGTGCCAGCACATTGCGCTGCCCCGGCAGATCCACCCGGAACATCGTCCCGGGCAACACC
>DAIRIE010000094.1:0-1527 GCA_036809705.1 Chthoniobacterales bacterium | reverse complement strand
GTCCCCTCCGTCACAATCTGGTCCTCTTTCGGCACAGCCGAAAAATAATTCCCGCCAGCCGATCTGCAACTGCGCTTCGCCTTCACTAGCCCTCATTTGCCGGGAAACAGCCCAGTTGCGTTGACCGGAGCTGAGGCTGAGACTCGTTAGCTCATGAAACCAATTGGCCCGGAATTCATCGGCGAAATCGCGAGACAACTCGCTTCCGTCAGCGCGTTCCTCGGCGGCTTCGCCGCGACCTTTCTCGGTATTTTGCTCCAATCGCAAAGCTCCCGCCGGTTGCCTCCCTTCGGCGCCGGTATTTATGCCAACCTGCTCAGCCTCGGCTTGAGCGGCTGGATTCGTTCCCGCTCCCTCGATCTCGTCACCTCCTCCGCGGCCTTGCTCTCCGGCGGAGTTGTCCCGGACTTTCGTGCGGCACTAAAGTGAACTGTGCGAGACCAGCTGAACAAGCTCCCCCTTACTCGTTAGCTATCGTCAGGTATCGAAAGCTCGAATCAAAGCGTTGTAGCTGCAGTCCGTCCCCGGCGGCGGATCGCGCGGAGAAAAGCCATCGCCCATACCAATCAAGATAGCGTTTGAACCGGTCGATGATGTAGCTCGGCTTTTTCAGGCCATGGAACTGCCCGGGGTAGATCACCAGCTCGGTCGGGACGCCTAGACTGCGCAGTGCCTGATACATCTGCTCGGTGTTGAGCAGCGGGACATTGAAATCGTTTTCACCGCACAGAAACAACGTCGGCGTTTTGATCCGGTCACGTGGAGAAACGGATACGAGATGCGCATCCAGGTCTCGGCATTCTCCCACGGCAATCCCAGCTCAGCTTCGTAGTCGCGGGTGTATTGGTCCGTGCCGTAACCGGCGAGGACGTTCGAAATCGATGCGCCGCTGGTCGCTGCTTTGAAACGCGTCGTGGTGGCGATGATGTAATTAGTGGAAATGCCGCCGTAACTCCAGCCGCCGACGCCGAGTCTTTCGGGATCGGCGATGCCACGCGCGACAGCATCGTCGATTGCAGCCAGATCGTCTTCGACGTCCCGGTGGCCCCAATCGGCATAGATTCCCATGGCGAACTTCTCCCCGCGTCCGGTCGAGCCGCGCGGGTTCGGCATGATGGCGGCGTAGCCATTTGCGGCAAAGAGCTGCTTTTCGAAATCGAACTCGTTAGCGTACTGCGACTGCGGCCCTCCATGTGGACGAAGGAGCGCGGGCGCTTTGCCTGCGGCCGCGTTCGCGGGTCGAATCAGAAAGCCGTGCACTTCGGTCCCATCGGCGCTCTTGAACTTCGTCTCTTCACTTTGGCCCAGTTTGAATTGCGAAAGCCACGCATCATTCTGGCTGCTCAGGCAGCGCAGGTTGTTGTCCTGGACGGCGAAGATTTCATACGGTCGATCAGGCGTGCTGGCCCGCACGATTGTATTGCCGTTCTTCGCCACATCGTAAGCAGTGACCTTGCGCCGCCCCTTCGCGATAGCCTGGGGAGCGCCGCCGTCGACCGGTATGCGGTGCCCGGCACGGCCCTCCTC
>DAIRIE010000093.1:5134-9941 GCA_036809705.1 Chthoniobacterales bacterium | reverse complement strand
CTCGACACAGTGTGGGTGAACTCGGAGGAATACCGCCGGAGCTGGATCGCGCGGGGTTTTGCGCCGGAGAAGTTGCGAATCTTGCCGCGCGGTCTGGACACCGCCCTGTTCACTCCGGAGCGGCGTGATCCCGGCTTCTGGGAAAAATTCGGCGCGCGTAACGGTGGGGTGCGTTTGCTTTACGTCGGCCGCATTTCCAAGGAAAAAGATCTCGACGTTCTGGCCGAAGCTTACAGGGAATTGCGCAAGAAACGCCTGCCGGTCCAGCTTTATTTCGTCGGCGAAGGCCCTTATTTAACCGCATTAAATCAGTCCCTGCCCGAAGCGGTTTTTACCGGCTACTTGCGCGGGCAGGAACTGGCGACGGCTTACGCTTCGGCGGACATTTTTGTTTTTCCAAGCACCACCGATACTTTCGGCAATGTCGTGATTGAAGCGCAGGCTTCGGGCATTCCGGTCATTGTCTCAGACACCGGCGGGCCGAAGGAACTGGTCGAGCAAAACGTGAACGGGTTCGTGACCAGATCGCACGACGTCGATGATTTTGTCCGCGCCATTAGGGAGTTGGTGGACGATCCGAAGAAGCGGGCGCAGATGTCGGAGCAGGCGCGCAAGGCGGTCATCGATCGCAGCTGGCCCGGCGCGTTCGGCAGATTCTGGGCGACGACAGAAGTCTAACGAGCTATGGCTAGCGATCGGACGAACCCAGCGTCGCCCACGCCGCCCGTCGAATACCTCAGTTCGCGCTCTTTCATTATAGCCATCGCCGGTGTTCTCGTCGGCGGACTTGTCGGCTTCTCGTTAGGTCGCTCGCACATCGGTTCGACGTCGGTCCAGCAAAGAACGACGTCAAAGAATCATACGACCGCGGCGGTTTCCAAGTCCGGGAAAACTGCGCTCTTTTCCGCGAGCGACGATGATCCTTCTCACGTCTCGTTAGGCAACATCACCACGGTTCCGTTCCAGGAACTGTATGGCGTCCTTTCATCGCTTCCGCCGGAAAAGCTGGATGAGCTCGCCGCGCAACTAAGACAATTGCCCGATGACAAACAAACTGCGGCCAAGATCGCCACTTTTTTCAAAGCGTGGGCGCACATCGATCCGAAGGCAGCTTTGCGCGCAGCGATCGCATTTAAATCAGCCGAAGCAAAAACGACCGCGATCACTGCGGTGATTGACAGCGCGGATGCGACGCAGGCCGAAGCATTGGCCAAGGCGATTCGCGAATGGCCCGAGGGCGCCCTCGGCCGCGGACAGCGCGACAGTTTTCTCGCTTCAGCCCTGGCGAAATGGGCGCAGGTCGCGCCCGCGGACGCGGCCAAGTTCTTCGATGCGAACTCAGTCGCGGGCAGACATTTTTCCTGGACGGCCTCAGTTATCGCGCAAAACTGGGCCCCGCTCGACCCGCAGGCGGCGATGAGTTGGGCGCAATCGCTCGCCGACAAAGATGGATTCAATAACGCGCTCAGCGGCGCGGTTACGGGCTGGTGGTCGAAGGATCACGCCGCGGCGGAAGCCTACGCGCTGGCGCACATGAGCGATGCGGCGGGACGGCAGCTGGCGACGCACCTCGCTAATTACATGTATTCGCGCGAGCCGGAGCGGGCGAAAGATTGGGTGAGCAGGTTGCCCGATGTGCAGGCACGGCAGCAGGCGACGAACATGCTCGTGGGTCAAATGTGCTGGAGCGATCCCCAGGCGGCAGCGGAATGGGCCGCGACGCTTCCCACGGATGTGCGCGACACCAGTCTGCGCCTCGCCGTTCATTCATGGACGGCGACGGACGCTTCGACCGCGGGCGACTGGATTAACACTTTGACCGGCGCGGCCCACGACCAGGCAGCAAGCGCTTACACCGCCAGTCTAGCTAACAAGAATCCGGCCGCAGCGGCGCAATGGGCCATGAGTATTTCCGATGTGAAATTGCGAGACAGCTCGCTCGATCGTGTCGCGAGTGAATGGCTGCGCAAAAACGCCGGCGAAGCGTCGGCCTGGATTCAGAATAGCGGTCTGCCGGTCAATCAAAAGCAGCGGCTGCTCGCGCTCGCGCCGAAGCAAGGCGGCGGCTGATAACGCTTGCAGGCGCGACATGGCGCTGGTGAGAATGTCGTTGTGCGTGCGCTTGTAGTTCTATTGGTGCTGTTCTTCGTCGCGGATGCGCTGCTCGCGGATGAATTGACGCGCGCGGTGCAGGAGCAACTCACCGCGCAAGGCGCCTACACTGGACCACTCGATGGTCGGCGCAGCGAGGAGTTCATCAAAGCGCTCAAGGCTTATCAACAGGGACACGATTTGTCAGCGACCGGCGTGATCGATAAAGCGACCGCCAAAGCGCTGGATGACGAAAGCGGGCTGGCGCTACCGCAAGCAGCGACCGCGCCCGCAAGACCTGCGGCATCCGTTTCACCCTCGTCACCACCATCAACGCCGCGCCCATCTGTTGCGCCGACTGGGACCCCTTGGATTTCACCCGTGCCAGCATCGACAGCGCGTTCGTCGAGCACGCTGAGTCCAACACCAGCTCCAACCCTGACGCCAATTCCGACTGTTTCGGCGCCAAGTCCAACGCTGGTGCCAACCGCCTCCGCTACTTCGCCGACCTCGACACCGGCGCCTTCGCCGAGTCCCACGGAATCCGCAGCGCCGCCGTCGGCCGAATCACCGCAGTTCAGCAACGAACGCATCACCAGTTTCCTCCGCGCCTTTCTCAAGGCCGGCGAAGGAAAATACGTCACCCCGCAGCTGCGCTTCTTTTCCTTTCCCGTCGATTACTTCGGGCATGGAAAAGTGAACGCGCAATTCGTCCGCAGCGATACGCTGCGTTACATGCGACGATGGCCGCGACGGCGTTACATGTTCACCGAGCCGCCGAAACCTATTGCCGTGGAGAACGAGACGGCGACAGTCGATTTCACTATCGCCTTTACGGTGCAAAGAGGGAAGCGCCAAGCCAATGGCCGGACGACGAACCGCGTCACGCTGCGCGAGAGTAAAGGTGAGCTGAAGATCATCGCGATAAAGGAACAGCGCGTGGCGGATTCGCCCTGAAACGGTAGAGCGAACATTAGTCGCGGCGTTGTCCCTGCCGCCCCACCACCGCTGCGGAGACATCCGCTACAGCGTGCCGAAATACCGGTCTCCGGCGTCGCCCAACCCGGGAACGATATAGCCGAATTCGTTCAGCTCGGGATCAACCGCGGCGCAATAGATCGGCACGTCGGAGTGCGCGCTTTGCAATTGCTCGATGCCGGCATCGCACGCCACCACGCAAATGAACTGGATCTGCACCGCGCCCTGGCTCTTCAACAACGCCGCCGCTTCACACGCGCTGTGACCCGTGGCGAGCATCGGATCGAGCAACACCACTTGCGCGGCGGCGAGATTCACCGGCAGCCGGCAATAGTAATTCACCGGCCGCAGCGTCACTTCATCGCGATACAGACCGATGTGACCGACCGCTGCTTCGGGCATCACGCGCAGCATTCCTTCGAGTAATCCCAAACCGGCGCGCAAGATCGGCGCGAACACCACCGGCCGCGCCAGCTCCGCGGCGCACATCGGGGCGAGCGGCGTCTCGATCGCGCGCTCCAGCATCGGCCAGTCGCGTGAAGCTTCGCCCAGGAGCAGCATCGCGATCTGCTCCAGCGCGCGGCGAAATTCGTGCGTGCCAGTTGTTTTATCGCGCAGCCGCGACATCTTCGCCGCCATCAGCGCATGCTCGACCAGATGAACATTGCTCAACACCGGCGACACGGCCTTCGTTTTACTCGCCCCGACCATCGCGGTGAAGCGAAATCGCGCCCAATCACCGCCGCTCACCGCGGCGAAAGAGCTGCATGACGCGAAGGACCCGGCGTTATCCCATCGGCGCGGAGCTCGTCGCTCCGGGTGAGGCGCACTTCCGCGTCTGGGCGCCGAAAGCGCGCACAATCGAGGTGGCGATCGACAATCAATTCCATTCCCTCGCCGCGGAGGGCGGCGGCTATTTTTCCGGAGCGGTCAACTGCGGCGCCGGCGCGCGCTACAAATTCCGCCTCAATGGCGGCGACAGTTTCCCCGATCCCGCTTCGCGATCTCAGCCCGACGGTCCGCACGGCGCCTCATGCCTCGTCGATCCCTTCGCATTCGAGTGGAGTGACGCCGGCTGGTCCGGCATCAAAATGCCCGGCCAGGTCATGTATGAGTTCCACGTCGGCACCTTCACACCGGAAGGCACCTGGCGCGCTGCGATGGAGAAACTCCCGACGCTGAAAGAGACTGGCATCACTGTTCTGGAGATGATGCCGATCGCTGATTTTCCAGGACGCTTTGGCTGGGGTTACGACGGGGTGAATCTCTTCGCGCCTTGCCGGCTCTACGGCTCGCCGGATGATCTGCGCGCGTTCATCGATGGCGCCCACGCGCTCGGGCTCGCCGTTATTCTCGACGTCGTTTACAACCACTTCGGCCCGGACGGAAATTATCTCGGGCAATACTCAGACGATTACCTCAATCGCGACGGCGAAAACGAGTGGGGCGACGCGATCAATTTCGACGGCAGGAACTCAGCGCCGGTGCGCGAGTTTTTCATCACCAATGGCCGCTATTGGATCGAAGAATTTCACTTCGATGGCTTCCGTTTCGATGCCACCCAAAGCATTCACGATCGCTCGGAAGAATACATCGTCGGCGCCATCGGCCGCACCGCGCGCGAAGCAGCCGGCGCACGCGACATTTTGCTCGTGGCGGAAAACGAGCCGCAGGAAACGAAGCTCGTTAGGCCGGAGAGTGCCGGCGGCGCGCACTGGACCGTCGTGCACTTCTGAGG
>DAIRIE010000093.1:0-5124 GCA_036809705.1 Chthoniobacterales bacterium | reverse complement strand
CCTCTGGAATGACGACTGGCATCACAGCGCGATCGTGGCCCTGACGGGGCGCAACGAAGCGTATCTCACCGACTATCGCGGCCGCCCGCAGGAATTTATTTCCGCAGCTAAGTACGGTTACCTGTATCAGGGCCAGCTTTACGAATGGCAGGAAGCGCCACGCGGTTATCCGGCTCTGGATTTATCCCCGGAGACGTTTGTTGCGTTCCTCGAGAATCACGACCAGGTCTCGAACTTCGCCATGGGCGATCGCGTCCGCGCGGTGACTTCGCCCGGAGCCTACCGCGCCATGACCGCGCTGTTGTTGCTCGGGCCGTGGACGCCGCTGCTTTTCCAAGGTGAGGAATTCGGCGCGAGCAGTCCGTTCTGCTATTTCGCGGATGTCGGCGATGACAACCTGAAAGAGGCTATCCGCGAGGGCCGCTTCAAGTTTCTCGCGCAATTCCCTTCCGCCGCTTCGAGGGAAACGCAGGAGCTGCTGCCGGTGCCGCACGACGAGCGCACCTTTGCCACAAGCAAGGTCGATTGGAGCGAGCGCGAGCGAAACACGGCGTGGGTGAAACTCCATCGCGATCTGCTGAAGCTGCGGCGCGAAGATTCGCGTTTCTCCCGCCAAATCCGCGGCGCTGTCGATGGCGCCGTTCTCGGCCGAGACTGCTTCCTTCTGCGCTTCTTTGGTCCGGAAAATGATGATCGCCTCGTAATTAATCTCGGCTGTCGCTCCGAATTTTCGCCCGCCTCCGAGCCGCTGCTCGCGCCGCCATTCGCCATGAAATGGGAACTAATCTGGTCGAGCGATTCACCGCAATACGACGGGCCAGGCCGGGTGGAGATCGTGCCGGACGACGGTTGGCTCTTACCCGCCGATGCAGCCGTCGTCTTCCGCCCGCGCACGCGAACCAAGCCGCGCAAAAAGCCGAAGAAGCGTTGATTGTCATTCCGAGCGGAACGAAGCCAAGTCGAGGAATCTAGCTATTTGTGCACGACGAAATGATCAGTGTCTCGGCTCCGCTCGACATGACAGAAGAGCACGCCGACCCCTAAGTCGCTCATGATTTTCACCAATCGCTCCCTGCCGTGGGACAAGGAAAGCCACTCGCGCGAGCTGCTCCTTTCGCGCGAATGGCTCGTCACGAACGGCCTCGGCGGTTTCGCTTCCGGCACAATCTCCGGCGCGATCACCCGGCGCTATCATGGCCTGCTCATCGCAGCGTTGCCCGCGCCTCACGGTCGCATGGTGATGTGGAGCCATGTCTCCGAGCATTTGCGCTTCGCTGATGACGAGTGCGTCTCACTCGGCGGCGAAGAACGCGCCGGCGGCCAGCTCGATCTCGGCGCGGCCGATTACCTGAACGAATTTCGTCTCGAGAATGGTCTGCCGGTTTGGACTTATCACGTGCGCGACCTCATCCTCGAAAAACGCGTGCTTCTTCTGCACGGCCAGAACACCGTCCACGTCATCTATCGCATTCTCAGCGGAGAACAACGCCCGCGCCTCGAGCTGCGACCCGCCTTCAGCTTCCGCCATTACGAGTCGCCCGTGAACAAAAGCCGGCGCGGTCCCTATCGTATCCCCGCCATCGATCACCGCTATGAGATCGCTGCCGCGCAAAGCGGATTACCCCTGCTGCGCATGAAGGCAGGCGAAGCGGCCTTCACTGTCTCACCCCAGAACATTCACCAGGTGGTTTATCGCATCGAGCAGAGTCGCGGTTACGCCCACGAAGGCGATCTCTGGAGTCCAGGATTTTTTCAGATGGATTTGCGGGAGAGCGATACCGCCGCGCTCATCGCATCGATGGAAAGCTGGGATATCATCGACGTGCTCACACCCAGCGCGGCGCTTGCCGCTGAAAGCGAGCGGCGCGCGAAAATGCTCGATGATGCTTTGCCGGCCGCGCGCACCGGTTTTCCCGCGGAGCTCGTTTTTGCGGCGGACCAATTCATCATCACTCCTGCTGGTCGCGCCGAAGAAGCTGCGCGCGCCCGTGCCGCTGGCGATGAAGTCCGCACCGTCATCGCCGGTTACCATTGGTTCACCGATTGGGGACGCGACACCATGATTTCGCTGGAAGGACTCGCGCTCGTCACCGGCCGCTGTCTCGAAGCCGGCTATATCCTGCGCACCTTCGCCCATTACGTCAGCGAGGGTCTTATTCCGAACATGTTTCCGGATGGGAAAAAGGCCGGCCTCTACCATACCGCCGATGCCACCCTTTGGTTCTTTCACGCAGTCAATCGCTATCTCTACTACACCGATGATCAAACGACGCTGCGGCTTCTCCTGCCGACCTTGATCGACATCGCCGAACATCATCTGCGCGGAACTCGTTTTAATATTCATGTGGATCAACATGACGGCCTGCTCGTGCAAGGCGAGGAAGGCTACCAGCTCACCTGGATGGATGCCAAGATGGGTGACTGGGTCGTAACTCCGCGCCGAGGCAAAGCAGTAGAGGTCAATGCGCTTTGGTATAATGCGCTGGAGTTATTAGCTCGCTGGTGTGGTGAACAAGGTGACCTCGGCGGCGCGGAGCGCTACGAAGATGCAGCTAAACGCGCGCGCCATTCCTTCAACGAACGCTTTTGGTTCGGCGATGGCGGCTACCTTTTCGATGTCGTCGATTGCAATGGCCAAAGCGGAGCTAACGACTCATCGTGCCGCCCAAATCAGATCTTCGCCATCTCACTCGACCATCCGGTGCTGGAACAGGCGCGCTGGGAGTCAGTCATGCAAGTCGCGAAAGATAAACTACTCACCACCGTCGGGCTGCGCTCGCTCTCACCCGATCATCCCGACTACAAACCGATCTACAGCGGCGACCTCCGTTCGCGGGACGGCGCCTATCATCAAGGCACCGTCTGGGCCTGGCTCATCGGCCCCTTCATCGATGCCTGGCTCAAGGTGCATCCTAACGAGAAACAGCACGCGCGCGAGTTCCTCTCGCGCTTCCCCGCCCATCTCGATGAGGCCGGCATCGGCACCATCAGCGAAGTCTTCGACGCCCGCGAGCCGCACCACCCCGGCGGCTGCATCGCCCAAGCCTGGAGCGTGTCCGAAGTCCTCCGCAGCTGGCTTAACACGGCCTAATCCCTCGCGCCGTTCTGTCCGTTTACCGCGTGCTCCTTCAGAACGCAGAGGGCAAGGTGAAGGCCGATACCGTAGTTGACCACGATGTGCAGCCGCCCAGTCTGGTTGCGGTGCATCTTGGCCAGGGAAATTACCGAGTCGGTCGCGCCGCAGTGGGCGCGCTCCGCAATGTCATCGATAACTGCTTCGAGGCGCGGCAGGCGCAGGTAGCGGGTAGTTACTTTCCACGTATCGGGGAAGATGTTGGGATAATGAATAACGACATCAGCTTGCTGAAGGTCGAGCTGGAGAGAGCTCGTTAACTCCTGCACCATCTGCACGGTGCGTTTAACGATCTCAAACAGCGGAACGAGAGCGCGCGTGGTCGAGTAGTAGTTAATTCCGAGTAGTTGATACTGGAGCGGTCGTGAGCTAACGAGGAACGCGGAGCTATGGTCCGAACCGAGGATTCGCTCCCGCTGCATGTCAAAGGTGACCCGCGCCGGACGGCAATCAGCCATGAAACAAATGGCCGTGCGTTCATCCGGGCCGGGCAGCAGACCGGCGGCGACGGCGACGAGCGAAAGAAATCCAGCGCAGCCGCTGGCAAAGGAGCAGAAGTAAGGAACATCATCGAGCTTCAGCTCGCGCATAATGGCCGCCGGGAAATAGCGATTACGGAATTCTCCGCGATGGTCCGTCGTCTCGTAAGGCAGAACGGCGCTTTCCGCCAGGCAATGCTGCCCGACCACAGCATGCGGTTCGCTCCCGTTCAAGGTCCGCGCCATCGGAACTTTGGCCAAGCTTAAAAGTGTCTCGTCATCACTGAGGCCAAGACAATATTGGTAGCCGAGCTCGCGAAGAGTATCGACGTCGCCGGCGAGAAGATCCTGCGCCTTAAGCGTCTCCAAGTCAAAGCGCATGCCGCCAAGCTTGTAATTAAACTCGCCGAGGTAGACCGGAACGTGAGCGTAAGTCAGGATCATCGCGAACGTGTCTCGATAACGGGTAGGCCGGAAATGCGACCTCCACCTGGCTCGTGAAAACAAGGCGGGATCGGCCGGAGAACGGTGGCGCTGGGCTGATTCATACTGCTGGGTGCGCCGCGACGGGGACGCGTCGTTACTGTAGCCCACCCGCCCGTAACCACGCGCGATCACATTCGCGGAAGTCCAAACGCCGAATATGCACACGAGATGACTGTCAGTCGAGACGAAACCGCTTCAATCACGCACGGGCGGGCGGGTAGCCAGGAACGGCAAAATCTCGCTTACCCCCACGGTGGACGGGTGATACACTACGGGCCGACATCCGTGTGAACTCCGAGCTGACCATTCTCATGCCTTGCCTGAACGAGGCGCGGACTCTGGCGCCGTGCATTGAAAAAGCGAAGGCGTTTCTCGCGCGCGAGCAGATCGCGGGAGAGATTATCGTGGCTGATAATGGCAGCACCGATGGCTCGGTCGAGCTGGCGGAAAAGGCTGGCGCGCGCGTGGTGCCGGTGCCGGTGCGCGGCTACGGCGCGGCGTTGGCGGCAGGAATAGAGGCGGCGCGCAGTGACTACGTCATCATGGGCGATTCAGATCAAAGCTACGATTTTTCAGCGTTAACGCCGTTCATGCAAAAGCTGCGAGAAGGCTACGACCTGGTGATGGGCAATCGTTTTCTGGGCGGGATTGCGCCCGGGGCGATGCCGCGTTCGCACCGTTACTTTGGCAATCCGTTCCTCAGCGCGGTGGGGCGCCTGTTCTTTTCCTGTCGCGAGGCGGGCGACTTCTATTGCGGGTTGCGCGGTTTTCGGAAGGTGGCGGTGCAGAAGCTGCGGTTGCAAAGCCGCGGGATGGAGTTCGCGCTCGAGATGGTGGTGAAGGCCACAATGCACGGGCTTCGCATTACTGAAGTGCCGACAACACTGTCACCTGATGGCCGCGACCGCGCGCCGCATCTCCGCCGTTACCGCGACGCCTGGCGCAGTCTGCGGCTGTATCTACTCATGAGCCCGCGCTGGTTCTTCGGAATCCCCGGCGTGGTGTTGCTCACGATCGGCGCGCTGG
>DAIRIE010000092.1:1467-10046 GCA_036809705.1 Chthoniobacterales bacterium | reverse complement strand
CCCGTTCGCGGTCAGTCTTTTCTGGGTGATGTATGCCTACTCCGGCTGGAACGCTTCCACTTACATCAGCGGCGAGCTGCGGCATCCGCGCCGCAACATTCCGCTCTCACTCGGGCTCGGCACTTTGCTCGTTAGCGCACTCTACGTTCTTCTGAACGCGGTCTTCATGCGCACGACCCCGGCCGCGGAAATGACCGGCAAACAACAAGTCGCGCTCATCGCCGGCGCGCATATCTTCGGTCCCACCGGCGGCAAAATCATGGCCGCATTCATCTGCCTCGGCTTGGTTTCAACCGTGAGCGCGATGATGTGGATTGGCCCGCGCGTGACGGCAACGATGGGCGAAGACATGCGCGCCCTCGGTCTGCTCGCGCGCAGGACACGCACCGGAGTTCCTGCCGTCGCCATTCTCGCGCAGGCGGCGATCGTCACTGTGATGCTGCTGACAGCGACCTTCCAGACCATCGTCAATTACGTGCAGTTCAGTTTGCAGCTTTGTTCTGCGCTGACGGTATTCGGCCTGTTCGTCCTGCGCTGGCGGCAGCCAAATCTCGAGCGCCCATTTCGGGCGTGGGGATATCCGGTAACGCCGCTCATCTTCCTGGCTGTGAGCGCCTGGATGCTTTGGCATTTACTGGAAGAGCCATCGACCCGAACGCCCTCGCTCCTCGGTCTGGCAACTGCTCTCAGTGGCCTGGTGGTCTATTCTCTTTCGTCCAAAGAGGCATCGCCGAAACGTGAACTGGCCTAAACTATTCCTCGTTAGCTTTCTTGTCAGCGTCGCCGCGCTCGCGCAAGCGCCACCCACGGTCGAGCAGCCGAACGCCGTTGTCGCCGCCCCGACGGTGAATGACACCGCGCGATTCCTCGCCGGTCTTCCCGTCACCGGCGCTCTCGAGCCCCTCACCCACGATCCCGCCTGGCAGCAACATGCCACTGCCATGAACGAAGCCTGGGCGCGCAAAAGCCGCACGCAGGTCGCCCCCATCCGCCAATGGATGCTGGCGAACGCGCCCGAGTTTCATCGCAGCACCGACAACGTCTTCTACATGTTCAGCGGCCCCGATTTTCTTTACGCCAGCATTTTTTATCCAGTGGCGAACGGTTACATCCTTGCCGGTCTCGAGCCGGTCGGAAACGTGCCCGACATTCTCCAATTGCCCGCCGACATGTTCGCGAACGACTTGCTCGCGCTACGCAATTCGATGAACTCGATTCTGCGCTTCCAATATTTCATCACCAAAGACATGCGCAGCGATCTCGGCCGCGGCAATATCAGCGGCACGCTTCCTATCCTTTACGTTTTTCTCGCGCGTCTCGGCTACACCATCAACGACGTGACGCGCGTCACATCGCCGGCCGAAGGCGTGCGCATCACTTTCAGTGGTGGCGAACAGCCGCAGACGCTCTGGTATTTCAAGACCGATCTTTCCGGAGGCAACTCCGCATTTTTGCGCTGGTGCGCGGCGCGCGGGCCGGGACTCAGTTTGCTCAAAGCGGCATCCTTCCTCATGCACAGCAGCGGCTTTTCCGGTGTGAAAAATTTTCTGCTGCAAAACAGCCGCGTCATTATTCAGGATGATTCAGGAATTCCGCTACGCGATTTTCCGAAAGGTTGGACGGTGAATTGCTACGGGCGCTACGTGCCGCACAAGGAAGAGTTCGCGAAATATTATCAGGCCGATCTCGCCGCGATTTACGCGCAGAACCCGCCGCCGCCGCCGCTCGGGTTCGCTTTCGGTTATCATTGGCAGCGCGACGCCGGCCTTCTCATGCTCGCCACGCCGCAGCCGCGCGCGCCGCTACGGGCGGTGCCGGTCGAGCAGTAGCCGCAAAAAAGTCCCATCCGAAAATGAGCCGACGTCGCCTTGTCGCACCACGATGAGGCGCAGTGATGGAATGACGTAGAGTCGCTGGTGTTCAGAGCCGATGCAGGCGACGAGATCAGCCGGTGCATCGCGGCAAAGGCAGCCATCGCGCCAATCCTGATCCTGCCATTTTCGCGACAGCATCGCTTCGACATCGATCTCCCGGCCAGATGGCGCGGCGCGATTGTTCCACCAGCCAAAACCGAACATCGGATTCGCCGTTGAACCGCGCCAGCATTGATCGAGCGACTTCTTCGTGATCACGGGCGCACCGTCACGGAGAACGAGCTCGCCCAGCTTCGCCCACTCTCTCGCCGTGAGGGTGAATCCCGAAGCCAGCAGCGGATTCCCGGCGCCATCTTCCACGTAACGCTGGGGCCCGAGGCCAAGACGTCGCAGAACGCGACGCTCCAGATAGCGCGTGGGCGATTCTCCTTTGCTCTGCAGCACGCGATGAAACACTTGGAGCGCAGCCGGTCCATAGATGAATGCGCGCCCCGGTTCGGCCACCGCTGCGGCGCGAAGGGCTATCTCATCGCGGTTCCCGCGTTCGATCTCGTGCAGAACAAACCGTGGCTCCAGGCCGGCGTCGAAATTCAGCAGCTGGCGCAGGGTGATGCGCGACTTGCGGGGATCGTCTCGCCATTGCGCGATCGTTTTTGCCACCGGCTTATCCAGATCGAGCAATCCATCTTCGGCCGCGGCCAGCGCGGTCAGATTCCAGAACGCTTTCGTTCCACTGTAGATGCGCAACGCCATCTCCGCCGTCGCGCCGCCATCGTACCGCTCGAGAAGCGTTCGTCCGTTTTGCACGGCGAGAAACGAGAGACCGCCGTGGTGCGCCGAGTAAATCGCGGCGGCGCGCACCGCCGGCGAATCGAGCTCAGCACTTGCGACTGTGGCGCCGACCAGAATGAACCAAAACGCGAGGAAGCGCGCCGGCTTGATCATTCGAGCGAATACCGGCCCAGATAACGCTCGAACTTATCTCCGAGGTCTTCTTTGAGCATCCGGCAAATAGCCGCGCGCTCCTTTGCTTTCAACTGCGGACGTTCTCGCTCCATCAACAACCCGTGATGGCCACGATACCACCCGCGCGACGCTTGGATCATCTCGGCGAAATCGTAAGAACGCCTGCTCGTGTCCACATCGAAAAACCGCAGGAACGCCAGTGTGCCAGATTCATTGTTCACGAAGTCGTCGAAATAGAAGACCGCCTTCGTACCGTTCAGCCGATCGAATTCATTGATGTTGTTCGCGTAGGCGTTGAACTGCTCCAGCCCTTTCCGAAAGTTCACATCGGCGCGCCCGAGATAATGCGAGGTAAAGCAATCGAATGGGTGGCGCAGCAAAAGCGCCACGCGTTCGTACACCTCCGCGCCACTTTCATCACGCAAACGCCGGTAGTCGCTGCGCAATGGCGGGCGGCGCACGTCATGCGCGCGATCGAATAACACTGGTCCTTCCGCAATCAACTGCTTGCGTCCCGGCGTGCGCTTGCCGCTGAAATATTCCGTGCAATAACGCAGCCAGTTTAGCCCACTGCGTTGGAAGGAAATGACGAGGAAGCGCGCCGCCATCCCCTTCGGTCAGACCCAAAGCGTGCGATCGAAGCTGCGATATTGAATCGCTTCACTCACGTGTTCGGCGTTAATCGCTTCGGCGCCGGCGAGATCAGCAATTGTGCGCGCAACTTTTAGGATACGATCATAAGCGCGGGCGCTCAGGTTCAGCTCGCTCATCGCTACCCGAATCAGCTCCTGCGAATCGACATCGAGCTTGCAAAATTGCTTCAGCTGTTTCGTGCCCATCCGCGCGTTGCACTTTGTCTTCGCCAGCCGCGCGCGCTGCCGTTCTCGGGCGTTGGCAACACGCTCGCGAATGGCGCTCGACCCCTCCTCCGCCCGCTCACTCGAAATGTCGCGATACTCCACCGAAGGCACTTCGATATGCAGATCGATGCGATCGAGCAGTGGCCCGGAAATGCGCTGGCGATAACGTTGTACCTGCAGCGGACCGCAGCGGCACTCGCGCTTCAAATCACCGAAGTAACCGCACGGGCACGGATTCATCGCCGCCACCAGCATGAATTCGCTGGGGAAAGTGACGCTGCCCGCCGCGCGCGAGACAGTGACGCGGCCATCCTCGAGCGGCTGTCGCATCACCTCGAGCGTCGAGCGGTGAAACTCCGGCAGCTCATCGAGAAAGAGCACGCCATTGTGCGCCAGACTCACTTCGCCGGGATTCGGAATCGCGCCTCCGCCGAGTAATCCCACATCGCTGATGGTGTGATGCGGCGAACGGAACGGCCGCGTCGGCACGAACGATTGCTCCGGTGTGAGCAATCCGGCGATGCTATGGATCTTCGTCGTCTCGATCGCTTCCTCCAGCGACATCGGCGGGATAATCGTCGCGATGCGCTTGGACAACATCGATTTGCCCGAACCCGGCGGGCCAATCATTAAAATGTTGTGGCCGCCGGCGACTGCTACCTCGACCGCGCGCTTTACATGCGCCTGCCCTTTTACATCGGCGAAGTCAACATCGTAGCTCTGATGTGCGGCGAAGAATTTCTCCATGTCTGCGCGCACCGGTGCCAGCGTGCATTCGCCGCGAATAAACGAGAACGTCTCGCGCAGGTTGCGCACGCCATACACTGCGATGCCTTTCACCATCGCCGCCTCCTGCGCGTTTACCGCCGGGACAAAGAGCGCCTTCTTTCCGCGCTTGCGCGCCTCCAGCGCCACCGGCAGCACGCCTTTCACTCCGCGTACTGCGCCATCGAGCGCCAGCTCGCCGACGAAACTGTATTCCGCGAACTCAGCGCTATCGCTGCCTTCGCAGCAGGCGATCATGCCAAGCGCGATAGGCAGATCGAAGCTGGGCCCTTCCTTTTTGATGTCAGCCGGCGCCAGGTTCACCGTCGTGCGTCCCCGTGGCCAAAAGTAACCACTATTTGCGATAGCGGTCGTGACTCGGTCTTTGCTTTCCTTTACTGCCGTGTCGGGCAA
This sequence comes from Chthoniobacterales bacterium, assembly GCA_036809705.1. Lineage (GTDB taxonomy): Bacteria > Verrucomicrobiota > Verrucomicrobiia > Chthoniobacterales > UBA10450 > AV69. The sequence continues at coordinate 5,167 of DAIRIE010000092.1, read as the reverse complement.
ACCCACCACCACGATCGCCGGAAGCCCACCCGCGCTGTTGACCTCGATCTCCACCTCGTAGGCATCCACCCCATAAACCGCGGCGGAGTAAATCTTGGCCAGCATCTTCTGAGCATGACAAAAAATGCGGCAAGTGGAAGCGCGGAAGCCTCCGGTTATGAACTACGCAGTTCCGGGCCTTCTGCCTTCCTCGGCATCGTGCAGGTCCACCCACGCCTCGATATCGTCGCGCTTTTCCCAACCTGAGCGCTTCTTCGCTTCCACCAGATCAGCACTGCTCGCGTCGCGCCACCCGCGTTTCAGCAGAAACGCGTTCCAAACCTCCACTTCTTCCTCACTCGGTCTTCTGCCGCGCGCAAAACACCATTCCAGGATTTCATCGTCCGAGCCACCCTGGAGCGTCCGGGCGACTAACTCATCATAAGTAACTCCGAGGAATCTCGTGCAGCGGGCATCGAAAAAGGTCGGATCATCTACTCCAACGAAGTAGCCCGATGGAAGCTGACCCGCCGCTTTCAGCCGAATTTTGTCGAGCATTCGCGCGAAGTAGATTAAACCTTTGGTTTCACAATAGTCGCTACATGGCATTTGCATGATTAAGTACCGGTGCTTTCCCTTACTTAGGCTTGGTCATTGGGATGAAACAGCCAGGCCCACTTTGCTCAAATCGCACATCCCACTTAGCCATTCTACTTGAATGACCAAGTCTCTCAATAAGAAGCGACGGCGCCGTTCCGTTATCGCCTTCGAGATGATCAGGCTCGACCGGTCTGCCCAAGAACCGCTGCATCAACAGCTCTACCGCCAGGTTCGCGATGAACTAACCTCGGGCACGTTTACCTATAACTCATCTCGATTACCTTCTTCCCGCACCCTCGCCGCCGACTTGGGAATCGCCCGCCTTACGGTAAAGGCCGCCTTTGAGAAGCTCCATGCCGAAGGCTATCTCAAGGCCAGGAAAGGTTCCGGCACATTTGTCGCCGAATCTCTGCCGGAAACGTTCCTTAGCTCCGATAAACCGAAATCTGCCCCGCGAGCCGAACCTGCCGCGCGTCTTTCCGACCGCGTAAAAAAGATCCCCGATAACCGCACCGGCCATCAATTTGATTTCGGCATCGCCGGCCCGCCCGGCGTTTCTTTCGTTCCCGCCCTCGCTGCCATCGATGAGTTTCCAATCGCGGTTTGGGAGCGACTTCGCGCTCAGGTTCTGTTGAAAAAGGGAGCGCACCTCCTGCAATATGCTTCCAGTCACGGTGACGCGGATTTGCGCAAAGCCATCGCCGCTTATCTCTGCGACTTTCGCGGTGCCCGCTGTCATCCCGATCAGATCATTGTTACCGCCGGTACGCAACAGGCGCTCATGATTACCGCGCTCGCTTTGGTCAATCGCGGCGAAGTGGCATGGATAGAAGATCCGGGGTTTCACCAGGCGCGGCGGGCTTTCACCTTGGCCGGCGCGACAGTGACGCCGCGGCCAGTAGACGAGGAAGGAATTGTCATCTCGCGATCAACTCAGTCGCGTTCGCCGAAAATCATCTTTGTTACTCCTTCGCACCAGTTCCCTCTCGGCATGACCATGAGTCTCGCCCGCCGCACCGCTTTGATTGACTTTGCCCGAAGACGGAGCGCCTTCATCTTAGAGGATGATCATAGCTCGGAGTTCCGCTTTACTGGTCCGCCGCTGCCCTGCTTGCAAGGTCTCGATAACTCCGGGCGAGTTATCTATGCCGGAACCATGAGTAAAATTCTCTTTCCTTCTCTGCGCCTCGGATACCTCATCGCCCCTGAGCAGCTCATCGATTCCATGATCAAGATTCGCGCCGTCATGGATCAGCATTCCTCCGCTATCGACCAGGCTACACTGGCGCGCTTCATCAGCGAAGGGTTTTTTCTTAGTCACGTTAAGCAAATGCGGAAGCTATACGCCGACCGTAGAGAATTCTTTATCGAGAAGTTCAATGAACTACTTGGGGACTGGTTTAGACTACAGATCCCGGAAGCTGGCTTACACTTTGTTGCCTGGTTGCGGGACAAAGAGGACGTGCCCGTGATGGCCAAAGTTGCTTCAGAAATTCGCATCCGGCCCGTACCTCTCTCATTTTTCTGCATTAGAGCGCCGATGGCGCCAGCTCTAACCTTTGGTTTCGCGGCCTGGACCCGAGCCCAGATCCAGGAAGGTCTTGCTAAACTAGCAACTGCCCTCGATCGCACCAAGGCGCGTTCCATCGCCGCTGCATCTTAGCTGCTAAACTCGGGTCGCCTGTTTCTCTCGGCCACTAAGTGGGCTGGGCTAAACCCGTCGAGTGGGTCTTGTCGTCCTGCCAGGGGAAGGAATACAACTTATCCCACAAACTGAAAGGACAATCCAAAACGACAAGTATGAAAACAACGATACATCACGCTACCGCGGAAACGTTTCCCGTTAGCTCAGCAAAAGCACCATCACTCAACTACACGGTTAAAGATCGTTCCAGCGTCTGGATAGTAGTGGTCATTATCGCCATGTTATTTGGCGGCGCGGCCTACCTGCTCGCTCAAGAACCAGCGGCGCAGGGCCAGGGCCCGCGCTATGCCGTGACCGATCTGCGTTCACTCGGCGGAACGAATAGCGGAGGAAACAGCATCAACGATCAAACCTGGGTCGCAGGGTATTCGACTCTCTCCGGGGATCTTTCCCGGCATGCCGCCTTATGGCGCAATGGCAGAATCCTCGATCTCGGTACTTTAGGAGGACCTAACAGCTCAGTAGCATGGCCGGTAAAGAATACTCGCGGGTTCCTTGCAGGTATTTCCCAAACTAACAAGGTTCAGCCGCTGGGAGAATACTGGAGCCAGCTGGCCTTCTTCAGCGGGCCGGACGCGGTCAAGTATGTCTGTCTTGGGTTCGTCTGGAAGCAAGGCCAGATGACGGCGCTCTCGACTCTGGGTGGGGATAACGGATTCGCCACCGGAGTAAATAACAATGGTTTGGTAGCAGGCTGGGCGGAAAATGCCTGCCGCGACTCGACCTGTGTGCCGCCCCAGGTGCTTCAGTTTCGGCCAGTGGTGTGGAACATTGAAAACAACTACAAGATTCACGAGCTTCCGCTCGCATTCGGCGATACTTCTGGCGCCGCCACGGCTTTGAATGACTTCAATCAGGTAGTCGGTATCTCCGGCATCTGCGACCAGGCGGTGGGACGTCATACGGCAAAACACGCGGTGCTTTGGCACAATGGGAAAGTGACAGATCTCGGTAACTTGGGCGCGCAGTGGTGGAATACACCGACCGCAATTAACCAGCAGGGAGATGTCACCGGGTTCGCGGGCGATCCCGCCTATCCCGAAGGCGATATCCTGCATGCATTCATCTGGACAAAGGAACGTGGCATGCGGCCGCTGGGCGCTTTGCCCGGACATGTCCATAGCGAAGCTTACGGTATCAACGAACGCCGACAGATCGTCGGTATCTCGTGCGACGCGAGTGGCGCTGATTGCCGTGCGTTTCTCTGGGATAACGGAGTAATGCGAGACTTGAATGATCTCAAACAGGCAGGCTATGCTGGCAAATTGGAACGCGGCAAAGACATCAATAATCGCGGAGAGATCACCGGCCGCGCAGTCGATGCGTCTGGGACGGTGAGAACATCGTTCCTGGCACTGCCGATTCACTAACGAAGGAAAAGCTGCGCGGAGCGCGCGCTGCATCCCGGCGCCCAAG
>DAIRIE010000092.1:913-1457 GCA_036809705.1 Chthoniobacterales bacterium | reverse complement strand
GCGCGGCGGTGTCTCAGGGCAACCTCGGGACATCACCGCGCGCGAACGCGTCTCTTGTTGGTCCTGTAAGATCAGGAAAGAGGTTGCAAACTCGTGAATCGTTAGATCGCTCGCGCCCCCAAAGCTGCAACGCTCGGCTACTTCCCAAACGGCGAGACATTGCCAGCGGCGATTTGCCAGCGGCCGTCGCGTTTTACCAGAGTATCGGTGAACTGAACGGTGTGATCGAAGGCCTTGCCATCCGATGTTCCTTTGACCCGCGTCTGCCCGATAACGACAGCGGTGTCGTTGCCGTAAAGCCGCACTTTCATGCCGGCGTTTTCAAAGATGTCGTAGTGCACTTTGCCGCTGCGCAGTTCGCCCATCTCATCGGCGCGTGAACTTACTTCGCCGTTGGATAAGGTAAGGGTGAAATCGTGCGTCAGCATCTTCTCCAGCGTCGCTGTGTCAGCCTCTTGAAAAGCTTTGCAGCAATCACGTTCGAACTGGAGCGCGTCCTCTTCAGGAGAGGGAGCGGCAAAACAGGCGACAGGACCGGCGAGAA
>DAIRIE010000092.1:0-903 GCA_036809705.1 Chthoniobacterales bacterium | reverse complement strand
CCCACCAGGCACGGGCGCGCGAGGGTGGCATAAACCTCGATAATCGGCGACGGTGACCGCGTCAACATTCCACTGCCACGGAAGCGCACAGTCCAGAATAGGCCAGGGTGGGAGGCGCAACGTAGCTAACTGCCTTCTACTTAAACCGGAACTAAATAGATCGATGTTACCACCTCGCCGAGTCTACAAAGTGTAAGTGTGCCGAAGTTAACTCGGCCGTTCACAAGTGGAAGCGATCTGGTAGAAACGTTCCATGCGCTTTTCTCGGCTGTTTCGGCGAATCGTCGTGATTCTGCTGTTGCCGTTCATCGCCGTTGTCGCTGTCATTTACTTTAGACAGCACACCTTCATCTATCATCCCCGCCCTTACGATCCGAGCTACGCGCGCGCCCTTCCGCCCCGCGGCGAAGAGCTTTCCTATACCCTGTCGTTTGGAAAGCAGACCGCGTTCTACATTCCAGCGACGGCTGCGCCCGCCTTGCCGCGGCGGATTTGGTTCGCCTTTTGCGGCAACGGCTCGCTTGCTCTCGATTGGACGACGATCCTCGCCGGTTACCCAAACTCAGAGGATGCGTTCGTGCTCGTTGACTATCCCGGCTACGGAAAGTCAGAAGGCTACGCGACAATCGCGAGCACGCGTGCATCCGCCGATGGCGCCTTGGACGCGCTCGGGAAAAGGCTCCGCGTTGGTAAAGAAGACCTCGAACCGCGGCTTTGTGCCATCGGCCACTCGCTCGGTGCGGCCGTGGCACTCGATTTCGCCGCACGGCATCACGTGCAGCGCGTGGTCGCTATTGCGCCGTTCACGACATTGCGTGAAGAAGCGGCCCGGCTCGTGAGCCATCCGCTTTCGCATTTGCTCATCGAAAGCTACGACAACGGCGCGAACATCGAGGAAATGCA
>DAIRIE010000091.1:0-10056 GCA_036809705.1 Chthoniobacterales bacterium | reverse complement strand
CATCCTCATCAAGAAACGGATAGCGCACTTCCACCGAGGAATGCATCGCGACGCGGTCCCCCTTGGCTTGAAGAAGGAGCCCAGCAAGCGTCACTCGGGCTCCGACCCAAAGGCCGCGATTCAAGGGAGCCCATCGCTTCGCCCGTTCCAGGTTCATTCCCAGTGCCGCCCAAGGCTGGTTCTGCGCGAGCACTTCCCGCATTGGCGGCGCGTAAAAGAGAAGCTTGGAAAGCCCAAGCATCCCATAAGCTTCGACCCAGGCATTAGGGCCACCGACGGAAGCTTCGACATTGCGACGAAACTCGGGCGGGTACTGAGGAATGTGACTTAGACCAAGATAAGTGCGGAGGGCCAGACTACTTAGTCTTAGACCAGGTATTCCGTCGAGGTAACCGAGTAGCTTCGCTGCTTTATACCAAGGATAACCAGCAAGCCACTCATCCGCTCCTTCTCCAGTAAGGACCACCTTCTGGCCATTGGCATGAACGCGTCGGGCTAATTGTAGCAATGCCGCGCACGAGGTATCGATCACCGGCGACTCCGCGGCCTGAATCAGCTCCGGATAAGTCGCCAGCGCGTCGCTGGCGCGGAACTCCTGCACGATGGGCGGCTTGGTGCCGATGTGCCGGGCGGAAAGGCTGGCCGCGCTCAGTTCATCGAGAGAAGGATCGTCAACGCGAATGGTATAAGTGTTAATCGCCGGCCCTTTGAGCTTGCAGGCCATGGCGACGATCATGCTCGAATCGAGACCGCCCGAGAGATAAGCGCCGACCGGCACATCGGCGCGCAACCGTTTCTCTACCGCTTGGAGTAGCACCTGCTCGAACTCATCGACCAGCGAGCGGGAATCGCCCGACACTTCATCGCCTTCGTCCGGAAAATCCATCTCCCAATAGGCGCGGTCTTCGATCACCGGGTCAGGGCCGTTTTCATGGCCAGGAGTGATCTGCAAATAATGACCGGGCCGCAGGAGCTGCACCCCTTCAAAACAGGTGATCGGCGCCGGCATCGCGGTGAAAGTAAAGATGTGATCGATGCCGCGCCGGTCGGGCCGGACCGGCACCATGCCGGAGGCGAGGAGGGCTTTGATTTCGGAGCCGAAGAGGAGCCAGTCGCCTTGCCGCGACCAGTAGAGCGGAGCGATGCCGAAGCGGTCGCGGCTAAGAGTCAGTAGCTGCCGGCGCGCATCCCAGAGCGCAATGGCAAACTGGCCGCGCAAGCGCTCGAACATCCCTTCCCGATATTCCTCCCACATGTGCGGGATGATTTCCGTGTCGCAATGGGTGACGAAACGATGCCCGCGCGCTTGCAGCTCGGCGCGCCGCTCGACGTAATCGAAGAGCTCGCCATTGAACACCACCTGCACGCACTGGTCTTCATTCGCGATCGGCTGCCGGCCATCCGCCAACCCCACGATGCTGAGCCGGCGCGAAGCGAGCGCGATTCCCGGGCGCTCGAGGAAACCATCCTCGTCCGGCCCGCGATGTACGATCGCCTCGGCCATACGCCGGATGACATCGCTTGGAACGATGCGCTGCCCGGTTAAATCGATCAAGCCCGCAATTCCGCACATGACGCGACTTCTTTAGTTCAGACTTTTCCCGAGAGCCAATCCGATTTCCCTAAAAATGCGGGTTTGCTGGTCCGAAAAAAGCTAGAAGGCGAATAGAACCACCCTGTTCCCGTCCAAAAATAAGCTCCCTTCTCGACAGAATGTCATTCCGCTCCCATGATTCTGGAAATGAACCCGATACGCAAAAAAGGTTATCATCCGTTGCTCTCGGCACAGGTTTCGTGTATTTTTCGCGCCGGCGGATTCTCCCTCCTCAGCCGGGAAAAGCTCTAGCGCGGAAGCGGCTGCTCACTTTCCGATAAAATCATCACACCCTGGAATTCCTTGCTTCGTTGCCTGCTCTCTCCTTGCCAGTCATGAACGAAGAAGGAATCGCCATCATCGGAATCGGCTGTCGCTTCCCCGGCAGCGTGAACGACCCGAAAGCGCTTTGGAAGCTGCTCGTCGAACGCCGCGACGCCGTCTCGGACGTGCCGTCCGATCGCTGGAACATCGATCGGTTTTACGATCCGGAGCCGGGCGTGGCCGGGAAATCGATTGCCCGACGCGGCGGATTCGTGGACGGGATCGATCAGTTTGATCCGCAATTCTTTGGGATCTCACTTCGGGAAGCACCTTTCGTGGATCCGCTGCAGCGATTGCTCCTGGAGACAACCTGGGAGGCAATCGAAGACGCCGGTTTCGTTTTGGATTTGGAGAAAGGGACGGACATCGGCGTGTTCGTCGGCGTTTCCCACAGCGATTACCAGGGAATCCAGGACCGCAGCGGCATCGGCGCGCACACTTCCACCGGCACGGCGCACAGCATCGCGGCGAATCGCATTTCCTATTGTCTGAATCTGCGCGGCCCGAGCCTGGCGCTGGACACCGCCTGTTCGTCGGCGCTGACGGCGGTGCACCTGGCTTGCGAACAGATTTTGGCAGGACGCTGCAAAGCCGCGGTTGCCGGTGGCGTGACGGTGTTGATTTCGCCGGATGGATTCATTGGATTTTCCCAGGCCGGGATGCTCTCGCCCGACGGCAAATGCAAGGCGTTCGACGCCTCGGCCAACGGCTTCGTGCGCAGCGAAGGCGCGGGCATGGTGCTGCTCAAGCGCCTTTCCGACGCCGTGGCGGATGGCGATCCGATTTACGCGGTGATCGTCGGCTCGGCGGTCAATCAGGATGGCCACACCAACGGCATTTCTCTGCCCAGCACCGAGGCGCAGACGCGACTCGTACGCGACGCCTGCGCGAACGCGAGGATCGATCCCGCGCAGATAGGATATGTCGAAGCGCACGGCACCGGCACGGCTGTCGGCGATCCGATCGAAGCGCATGCCCTTTCGGAAGCACTCTGCGGAGGACGCACGGAGAAGAACGCTCTCGTCATCGGTTCGGCGAAAACGAATCTCGGTCACTTGGAAACCGCGGCCGGGGTAGCGGGCTTGATCAAGACCGCGCTGGTCCTAAAGCACCGGCTCATCCCGCCGAATTTGCATTTTCACAAGCCCAATCCCAACATCGACTTCGCTGCCTTGAAGTTGCGGGTACCGGTGGCCAGCGAACCCTTTCCAGCGACGGACGGTGTGCGCATGGCGGGCATTAATTCGTTCGGGTTCGGCGGAGCCAACGCCCATGTCATTCTCGCGGAAGCGCCTGCCTTGCCGAAGCCGACTCATTTCGACGCGCCGCTGGATCGCGCCTGGCCGGTGATGCTTTCCGCCCGGTCCGAAGAGGCACTCCAAAAGTCCGCGCTCGAATTGGGCACGTGGTTGGAAGATCAGGTGAAGTTAAACGGTAAGTCCGTCTCACCGCAGCTCCCCGACCTCACCTACACGCTCGGCGCGCGACGCAATCAGCACTCACACCGCCTCGCGCTGACCGCACGTTCAGTCCCGGAACTGGCGCAGGAACTGGTCGCTTTCTCCACTGGGCAATCGGGACCGAAGTTGCGCACCGCCTTCACCCCGCGATTGGAAAGGGCGGCTCGCGTCGTCTTCGTCATGAGCGGCCAGGGTCCGCAATGGTGGGGCATGGGTCGCGAGCTTATGCGGCACGAACCGGTTTTCCGGAGGACGATCGAAGCCTGCGCCGAAGCAATGCGTCCGTTCGCGCGGTTTTCATTATTGGAGGAACTGGCACGCCCGGAAGCCGAGTCGCGCATTCAGCGTCCGGAGATTTCGCAGCCCGCGATTTTCGCCATGCAGATGGCGTTGGCGGAACTTTGGAAATCGTGGGGCGTGCAGCCCGCCGCCATCGTCGGCCACAGTGTGGGCGAAGATGCCGCGGCTTGTGTGGCCGGAATTCTCACCCTGGAACAGGGAGCCGAGGTCATCGTGCATCGCGGACGCTGCATGCAGGATTACGCGCCGTCGGGTGGCGGAATGCTCGCTGTTGGTCTGAACACCTACGAAGCGCATGCGGTCATCGCGCGGCATGATCGAAACGTCAGCATCGCCGCGTTCAATGCCCCGTGTTCGGTCACGCTTTCTGGACTGCGAAATTCGCTCAAAGCCATCGCCGCCGAGCTGGAGGCGAAAGAAATTTTCGCTCGATTCCTGCAAACGAGTCTGCCTTTCCATCACGCGTTGATGCAACCCGCGGCCGACGCGCTCCGCGACGCGCTGTCCGGTTTGTGTCCCCGGGCCGAAACGGTGCCGTTCTTCAGCACCGTCAGCGGCGAGCGAATTACTGGAACAATCTGCGACGCCGCGCACTGGGCGGAAGGCGTGCGCGAACCGGTGGAATTTGCCAAAGCGATCGCCTCGCTCTCAGAATTTGGCGCGGACGCCTGGCTGGAAATCGGCGCGCACCCGGCCCTGGTCCGGTCCATTCAGGAAAGCCTTGCGGATCGCGGTGACAAAGGAATCGTCCTCTCTTCGACTCGCCGCGAGCGCGAGCACGAGTCATTGCTGGAGACGGCGCTCGATCTCCACCTCGCCGGGGTGACGCTCGACTTTGCGGCCCTCACGCCCTCTCGGCGGTTGCTCTCACTGCCCTCCTATTCCTGGGACAAGAGCCGCCAGTGGCACGAAGCGAGCGATTCCCGCGAGGCAAGGCTGGCACCCGGTGGTCGTGGATTACTCGATTTGAAGCTGCCGCGCGCGACGCCCACGTGGACCGCCCGGCTCGACAGCCGGCACATGGCTTTTCTGAAGGATCACCGCGTCGAAAACCTTGTCGTCTTCCCTGCGGCTGGCTTCGTCGAGATGGTGCTCGAAGCCGGCACGCAATGGTTCGAAGGAAAGCCATTTGCGGTCGAGGATTTCGAAATCCGCAAACCGCTTATCCTGCCCGAGTCGCCCTCCGGGCTTCTGCTCGAACTCTCCTACGAACCAAGCGAGCGCACCTTCGCGATTCAGAGCCGTTTTGAAAGTGCCGCCTCCTGGTCGGTGCACGTCGTGGGCTCGATGCGCGGCGAGCGTACCGAATCGCCCTTCGCAGCCTCGACCTGGGAAAGCGCTTCCCGGCCGGCATCGGAAAAGGTAAATCGCGACACTTTCTACAGTCAGATGAGCGATCTCGGCCTGCACTACGGCGAAGAGTTCCGGCCAGTCCGCGACCTCTCGGCGGGCGCCGGACGATCGGCGGGGCGTGTTTCTCTCACCGATGCGATCGCTCGCCGGGCGGGCAATTATTCTCTCCATCCGGTTCTTTGCGATGGCGCGCTGCAAATCTTTCTCGCCGGCGCGGCCAGGGTGGAAGGGCTTGCCGCAGGACTTCGGCTTCCGGTGCGGTTCGCGCGGATTTTGTTCCTGCGCTCACCCGGCGCCGCCGGTTTTGTGCGCACCGAGGTGACACAGGCTAACGACGAATTTTTCGAGGGCGGCATCGACCTCTATGACGAGGCGGGCCAGCCTTGCGTCCGGATCGATGGCTTCCGGGCGATAAGCGTGGAAGGCGCGCGTCGCTCCGGCCGGACCGGCAAGGGTCGCGATCTGATCTATCACGTCGGCTGGGAAAAAACCGACGCACCGGCCCGACGTGCACAACACGCGCCGCTGCCTCTGGCCCGTCTGCAGGAAGTGGCGCAGGAGGCGCTGGATGAAGTCTTCGACCTGCGTGGGCGGAGCGCTCTGCAATCAGCCACCGCGACTGGAGACGAACTGACTGCCGCTCACGTCGCGCGCGGGCTGCGCGAAATGGGGGCCCAGACCTGCCCGGACAAAATTTTCACAGCGGACTCGCTCGGAGTCGCAGCAGCGATGCGACCGGCGTTCGCGCAACTGATGGCGAGCCTGGTGCAGGGCCAGATGTTGATCGAGGAAGGCGGCGGCTATCGGCCAACCCCGGCTTTTCTGAGCACGGCGGAGGACGCGCCGCGGTTGTTTCACGAGGGCATCACGATTCACCCGGGCCATCTGCAGGAGGCCCTGCTTTCCGCGGCGAGCTGCGCGGAACTCGGCCCGATTCTTCGAGGGGAGAAGGACGCGGTCCAGGTTCTCTTCAACAGCGACGGGCCAGAGCATCTCGATCAATTTTACGGCGACGGCCTCGTTACCAGTCCCTGGCTCGCGGCCATCGCGGCCGCCGTCGAGGAGGTCGCGCGCGAGCTTCCCGAGGGACGCGGTTTGCGCATCCTCGAGATCGGCGCCGGCACCGGTGGACTGGCCTCACAGGTGCTGCCGATGATGGAGCGCGGACTGCACTCCTATGTCTTTAGCGACGTGTCCGGAGTGTTCTTTCCCGCAGCGCGCCAGAAACTGGCGGCATTTCCCGAGGTCGAATACAAGACATTCGACCTGGAAAAGCTCGCCCGGGAGCAGGACTTCGAAGCGGGCACTTTCGACCTCATCATCGGGACCAACGTCGTCCACGCGGTGAGCGATGTGCGCGGCGCGCTACGCAACTTGCGTGATCTTCTAGTGCCCGGCGGCAGTTTGTTGTTCGTCGATGTCGCAACCCCGCACTTGTGGTTGAACGCGGTCTTCGGTTTGACCAGCGGCTGGTGGCGTTTCACCGATCGCGATTTACGTCCCGACCATCCGCTGTTGCAACGTCCGCAGTGGGAGGAAGCGCTGCGCGAGTCGGGCTTCAGCGAGACCGCATCCTTGCCTGGGCTGGTCCACTCGCAAGGCGGCGAAAGCCTCATTGGCCTGATGGCGCGCAAGCCATGGATCGAACCGGAAGGATCGACGCCGCCTGCCGCGGCGGAGACGCCGGTGGAAAAATCCTGGCTCGTCTTCGCGGATGCATCCGGGATTGGCGACCGACTCGTCAGGCAACTGCGGGCTGCCGGTGTTCATTGCCGGATGGCGCGTCGTGGCGAAGCTTTCGCGACGAAGGAAAACGACGCATTCACCCTTCGCGCCGAGGCCCCTGAAGACTGGAAGCAGTTGCTCGAGACATGTGTCGAAGAGCCTCCGGAGCGGATCGTTTTCTTGTGGAGTTTGGACGAAAGTGCTCCGGGGTCCGGCGAGGACGCCAGCATGTTCGGCAGCGACGCTCTGTTGCACCTCATTCAGTCCCTGGAAATCCTTGGATCGACGGTGAAGCTACGCCTTGATTTGGTCACGCGCGGCGCGCAGCCAGTCGGGCGCGATCACGTTGTCGCGACCGCGCAGGCGCCAGTAATCGGCTTACTGCGCGTAGCGGCGAACGAATTTCCGAACCTTACCTGCCGCAGCATTGACCTCCTGCCCGCGGCCTCGGCCTCGGACGAAGTCCTGCTTTGGGACGAACTGTTGCGCAACGACGCCGAAACTGAAGTCGCCTTCCGCGGCGAGGCTCGTTACGTCCGGCGTATCGGTCGTGGTTTGTCGCGCCGTGAAGAGCTGCTGGATCCTTCAGTGCCTTTACGCCTTGAATCCCTCGAGCGCGGTCTGCTCAGTTCGCTGCGTCTCGTCCCTTTCGCTCTCCCGCCGTGCGGTCCGGGTCAGGTGGTGATCGAAGTAAAAGCGGCCGGTATGAATTTCCGCGACGTGCTCAAGGCGCTCGCGCTTTATCCGGCGGAGACGGCCGATGCGCGCATCTACGGCGACGAAGTGGCCGGCGTGATCAAGGCCGTGGGCGACGGCGTGACGCACGTGGCGCCGGGCGACCGGGTTTTTGGTCTCGCCGTCTTTGGTCTCGCGACTCACGCGATGGCGCGCGGCGGCGATGTGCGCCCGATTCCCGACGGATTGTCTTTTGAAGAAGCGGCCACGTTGCCAGTGGTCTTCATGACCTCCTGGCACGCATTGAAAACCGTCGCCCACCTGAACGCGGGCGAGCGCGTGCTCATTCACGCCGGCGCCGGCGGTGTCGGGATGGCGGCAATTCAGATCGCGCATCATTTCGGTGCGGAAGTCATCGCGAGCGCGGGCAGCCCGGCGAAACGCGAGCTGCTCCGCGTCCTCGGCGTCAAACATGTGATCGATTCGCGGCGTGGCGACTTCGCGGAATCGGTCATGGAAATAACCGACAGCAAAGGCGTGGACGTGGTCTTGAACGCGCTCGCCGCCGAAGCCATCCCGATGGGGCTTTCGTGTCTCGCGCCCTTTGGCCGATTCGTTGAAATCGGGAAACGAGATATCTATCAGAACTCGCGGATTCCGCTTTGGCCGATGCGCAAGAACGCGTCGTTCCACGTCGTCGCGATGGACGCGATTTTTACCGGCGGCGAAGAGCAGACCCGCCGGCTCCTCGGAAAAATCTCCGACCTGATCGAGCAAAACGCGCTGCGTCCGCTGCAGTTCCGGTCGTTCCCGGCCTGCCGCCTGGATGTGGCCTTCCGTTGGATGGCGCAGGGAAAACATACCGGGAAAGTCGTGGTGGCGTTTCCAGACCCGTTCGTCGCGCGGCGCGGTGAGCCGTTGGCTCCGGGTTTCGGGGTGAAACCCGACGGCGCGTATCTCGTCACCGGCGCGTTCGGCGGCTTCGGCAAAGTGGTGGCTGAGTGGCTGGCCAATCGCGGCGCACGTCATCTCGTGCTGACCAGTCGCAGCGGCCCCGCCACACCCGAAGCGGAAGAATTTCTCGCCAAGTTGCGCGGAGGCGGAGTCGAAGTGCAGGTGGTGCGAGCCGATGTTGGGTCGCCGGATGATGTGCAGCGCTTGCTCGCGGAGATTGCAGCGGCTGGTCACCCGCTCAAAGGCGTGTTCCACCTCGCGATGGTCATCGATGACGCGCCGCTCGCCTCGCTCACGCGCGAACGGATGCGTGCCGTGCTGGCGCCGAAAGCCCAAGGCGCATGGCTAGTGCACGAGGGCACTCTCGGTCTGGACCTCGATTGCTTTGTCATGTTCTCGTCCATCTCGAGCGTTTTCGGTAACGTCGCCCAAGGCAACTACGTGGCGGCTAATGCATTTCTCGATGCGCTGGCGCATCATCGCCACGCGCTCGGTTTGCCGGCCCTCACGGTCAACTGGGGCGCGCTCGGCGGCGAAGGATACGTCGCGCGCAACGAACGTGTCGCGGAACATCTTGCCCGTCTCGGTCTGGCGCCGCTAACCCCGGACGAGTTGATCGTCTCGCTGGAGTCTTTTCTTTCCGCGGGCGCCACACAGGCGATGGCGGCGCGAGTTGATTGGTCGAAATGGGGGCAATCGTTCCGAGGCATCCAGGATTCACCTTTGCTGGAAAACGTCATCGGCGCGGGTGTGGAAGGAGCCGAAAACGGCAGCGCGAAAAGCAATTGGGCGCTCAAGATCGAAGGCGCCGCGCCTGACGCACGCGAAGGCATCATCGGCGAGGCTGTGCGCGATGTCGTCGGTTCCGTCCTGCGAGTAAAACCGGAAAGCTTGCGCGCCGATCAGCCGTTGACCGATCTCGGGCTTGATTCGCTCATGGCCGTGGAGATTGAAAATTCCCTCGAAGCCGCCATCGGAGTGGCGTTGCCGCCGGCGAGTCTGATGCGTGCTCGCACCATCGGCCAGATTGCCGCCTTGATCGCCGAATTCGCCGGTGGCACCGCGGAAGGCGAAGCATCCACAACCAGTGCACCAGCGGCTCCGGTGGAAGCTGCGCGTACCGAGGCAGTTGATTTGGAAGCGCTCTCCGATGAAGACATCGACCGGCTTCTCGAGGGCGACATCGAAGTGGAGAAAAGCGCGCCGGAAGTGCGCGCCTAACGACGCGCCATGTCCGGAGAAAAACGCGCCCGTTTAAAACAATGGCTGGAGAGTGGCGAAGCGCGTCTCGAGCCGCTGACTTTTCCGCAACGGGAACTCTGGGAGGCTGCGCCCCTCCCGGTGGCGGACGTTTCCAACCACATCTGCGCCACTATTCGCGCGCAGGGCGCTCTCACAGCGGAGGGCGCGGAGGCGGCGTTGCAAAAAGTGGTGGAGCGGCAGGAGGTGTTTCGCCTCTCGTTTCTTCCTGGTAAAGATCAGCCGATGCAGATGATTCGGAGCACGGGCAAGCCGATGTTTACCCTTCGTGAACTTCCGGCTGCGCAGCGCGAGCCGGAAGCGAGCGAGGAACTGGCCCGGGAAGTTTTCCGCAAACCCTTCGATCTGGTGCGGGGTCCGCTCTATCGCGTGGAGATGTTCCGGCGCGGCGCGGACGATCACGTGCTCGCC
>DAIRIE010000090.1:0-10064 GCA_036809705.1 Chthoniobacterales bacterium | reverse complement strand
GGAAGAGATCGAGCGCGAATTCAAACAGGCGCGGTTGCGTTCCAATGAAGGCTTGATGGTGAAAGATCCGGAGAGCTTTTACTGCCCCGGCACGCGCGGCATGTTCTGGTTCAAGCTCAAGAAAGAGCTCGCCACGCTCGATGTAGTCGTGGTCGCGGCGGAGCTCGGCCATGGCAAACGCAACCATGTGCTGAGCGATTACACCTTCGCCGTGCGCGACGAAAGCACCGGCGAGTTATTGCCAATCGGAAAAGCCTACAGCGGGCTGACCGATGTCGAGATCGCGGAGCTGACGGAGCATTTCCAGCGCAACACTCTGGTGGATCGCGGGCGTTATCGCGAAGTGAAGCCGGACATCGTGTTGGAGGTCGCGTTTAATTCCATCCAGCCGAGTACGCGCCATGCGAGTGGTCTGGCGCTGCGCTTCCCGCGCATCAAAGCGATCCGGCGGGATAAGACGGTGGACGCGATCGACACGCTTGCCTACGCGCGGCAGTTGGCGCGTCAGCACACCGGTCATGCCGAGCGTAGCGAATGACCGCACTAACGGAGGGATGACCTCTGTGTCGTCCCTAGTTTTGGAGAGGGAGCGTGGACCAATGGACCCGGTCTTGAACCCAGTTGCCCACCCGTTCGCGATTCAGCTCTGTCGAACAACGCCCGAGTTTGGGACGGGACAGCGCCCGTCCCTCCAGATCACGGTGCGGGTGAGGGTGAAGCGCTCGTCTCGGCCGGGTTCTCCCGCCGCGGCAATTGCCTCTTCTTCTCTCCGCGACGCTGGTCGCCAATCGTGGGTGATGCGGTCGAGCCTGGCAATGGCGAGCTGAGAGGCGGTGTCGTTTCCGCCGCCTGAGGCGGTGACGCAAAGGCGGCCGAAGGCGACACGCGGGGTGCCGGTGTGCCGCGATGCACGTTCGGTGGCGCGAGAGGATGCGTTGGTTGTTGCGGTGTGCTGGCGGTCGGCGTTGAGGTCGGCGCAATGCTGGCGAGCGGCGTGTTCGCTGGCGGCGACAAATGCGGAGGCGTTGTGGCCGATGGTGTCGCGGCTGGCGGTGGCGGAGCAGCGGTGCGAACCGGGGTGACCGCCGGCGCTTGAACTGGCCGCGCAGTCGCTGCTTGCACCGGACGCGCAGTCGCTATTGCAGTCGGCGCAGCGCTTGCGCGCACTGGTGCAGTCGTGGCTGAAGGAACTGCAGCCGCAGCAGCCGGTTTCACAAATTTCTTCGGCGGCGCATTCGGCGGCGGAGTTGCTTCCGATTTCATCTTCGCCCGCGCCTGGTCCGCTTCGCGCTGATTGCCCACCGCGCTCCAGCCGCGATCGACTTCCGTTTGTTTGATTGTCTGCTTCACCATCCGCGGCCGCTCCGGCGCACGAGCCGGCGCGATAACCGGCGCCGGAATTGCCACCACTTCACCGCGAACAACGGCACGCGCATTGTTGCCGGGCGCCCCGGTCTCGCGCTCCAATCGCAGCCGCTGGATCGGCCGCCGGCTCTGGCCGCGCAGTTCATCAAAGTTTGGCCCCTGATTCACGATGACAGTGTTGTTGTAGGTGATGTTCGTCACGTTCGTTGTCTGGCTCACAATGGTGACGTTCTGTTGCTCCGGCACGACCACACGCTCGACTCGCTCGTCACCGATGTCCGTGGCGGGCACGAACACGTACTGGTCGGGCCCGATGTCGTAGTAGTTGTCGGACCAATTGTGAATGCCGCTCGCGCGGTCGAAGCGCGCTTCCGGGGGCAACGGCGCCCAGCCGACGTATTGCCCGCCTTTGCGCCACGAAACCCAAGCTGGCGCCCACTCATTCCCCGGCACCCAAACCCAGCCGACACCGCGCAGCCGCGTCCAGCGCCCATAGTGATAAGTCGCCCAGCCGAACGGCTCCTCCGAGACCCACGTCCAGCCGGCGTCGGTGTAAACCCAGCGACCATTCGTGTAAGGACGCCAGCGCGCGTTTTCCGATTCGCGCGGACGATAGACGTAGCCGTAATCACCCGTCTCGATCCAATCCCCATACGGCTCGAGTTTGGTGTAGAAAATCGAGTAGGACCCTTCCGCCCCGTTTGCGGCGTCGTATGTCGTGGGCGCGTTCTCGCGCGATGCAGCAGCGTTTGTTGATGTGGACGCGCTTGTCTCAACCGCCGGCGCCACAGTCGCGGTCGTTTGTGGAGTGTTGAGCGCTTGCTCGCGCTCGCTCACGCTCGCTTCACGCTGCGCCAGATCCTGCGCCTGTTGCTGCTGGCGCTCCGCTGCGAGTCGCTCCTGCACCTGGCGATCGACTTCGGCTTTCCGCTCTTCGTCCGTTTGCTGTTTCTGGCAGGCGACAAAGGAAGCGCTCAATGCCAGCACGGTGATCAATCGGAAATGTTTCATCGGTTGGTTTAGACCAGCACTTAACGTGCTTATTCGAAATCGCCAGCGCGTTTATCGCTTCGGCGAAGGTGAGGGAGATGGCGACGGTGTGAATCGCGTAACAGTCACCGATTCGATTTTTTCGCGGTGCGCATTTTTCCAGTTGGCATAAATCGCGACAAGGAGCACGACGATGACGATGATGCTCATGGCGATAATGGCTGAGCTCGAGGCTTTTTGCGGTTCGTGGTCGTCGCTCACAGTTTAAACGGCAGGCGAGACGCCCGCCGGCCGGGACAGCCCAGGACGGCTGTCTTCCAGCTTCAGCTTCGCGATTTCGTTCATGACCCGGTCGCTCAAGCGCTGATACATTTCTCTTCCTCCGCCGACGAGGTCAGCTTCGGTAAAGCGCATTGGCTCGCCCACGGCCACTGTGATTGGGTGCAGCCGGATTTTCTTGCCCCCGCGCGGCCACGCTTCGAACCCGCCAAAGATTCGCATGGGCACGACCGGCGCGAGTGTTTTGGCGATAACAAAACCGAGGCCGGGCTGCGCCGGTTGCAAATTTCCGTCGAGCGTGCGCCCGCCTTCAGGAAAAACGAGCGCCGCTTCGCCCGCGCGTAAAATCCCGATCAACGCCTTGAGCGCGCTGCGATCGGCCGATTCCTGATTCACCGGAATAACGTTCAGCTTCGACAGCATCCAGCCCCAGAACCAGTGCTCGAGCAGCGTGCTCCGCGCGAGGAAATAAATGTCGCGATCGCACGCGATGCCGGCCAGGGGCGGATCGAGGTAGCTTTGGTGATTCATCGCCAGAATCACCGGCCCGGTTTGGATCATGCGTTCGCGATGCAGCGCATGATATCGGAAGAAAACTTTGCCGACGATTTTCGACAACGTGTAACCGAGCCAGTACCAGAAATTCATCGGATGACTGCTCTCAGCCCGATTCCTTTCATAGCGCACACCTGCCATCCAACCCTTGTTGAAGTCCGAAAATTGTCTTCGAGCCGCCGGTAACATGATATATTGCATAGCCACATATCATGCCCCTTGCTCCGGCAGAACGGGCTGCTTCGCTTCCGTTAACCCTTTGCTCGCGAGTCGTCGCAGCACTCTGTTGACCACTTCATCAACGCTCACGTGCGATGAATCGATCACATCGGCATCAGGCGCGACGACGAGCGGCGCCGTTTCCCGCGACGAGTCGAGGCGATCGCGCGAAGCGATCTCGTCGCGCCCCCCTTGTGCCTCGCGCCGCCGGACACGGACTTCCGGCGAAGCGTCGATATAAAACTTGAAGGGCGTATCGGGAAAAACGACCGAGCCGATATCGCGACCTTCCATGACCACGTCATGCGTCCGGGCATAGGCGCGCATCTGCTCCCCGAGAATTTCGCGCACGCGCGGAACGCTGCTCACGAGAGAAACGGAGTAGTTCACATCGTCTTCGCGCAGATGCGGAGAAGGATCGATGCCGCCGATACAAATGCGCGACTCGCCATGGGACAAATCGCAAACGATTTGAGTTTGCCCGATCGCCGCACTAACGGCAGCACAATCGCGCACATCCACGCGGCGCTGCAAAATGTGCCACGTCACCGCGCGGTAAAGGGCGCCGGAATTCACGTAGGCGAAACCGAGCCGCCGCGCGAGCGCACGCGCCACACTGCTTTTACCCGAAGCCGCAGGGCCATCGATGGCGATGACGTGAAACACGCGCATTCATATCCGTCATTCCGAGCGGAGTCGAGGAATCCCGCGGAAGTTACCTTTAAGGTTGCGCCAGATGATTTCTCGACTCCGCTCGGAATAACTACTCGGGCGAAGCGCCGGAGAACGATCCAATGACCGGCGTGCTCATCTGCGTCCGTTTCGGATTCATGATTTCATCGAGCGCCGCTTCAAAACCGGGATACGAAATTTCGATGCACTCCGCGTCCTGCACGATGGTGTCGCCATCAGCGAAGAGGCCGGCGATGGCGAAGGCCATGGCGATGCGATGATCGCCGAAGCTCGCCACTCGCGCGCCGCGCAACGGCGCCGGCCCATGAATCTCCATCCCGTCGCTCAGTTCGATGACCTGCGCGCCCATCGTGCGCAAATTATGGGCGATGGCGGCGATGCGATCCGTCTCCTTCACCCGCAATTCCTGCGCGTGCTTGATAATGGTGGTGCCATTCGCGAGCGCGCCCGCGACCGCGAGCACCGGCAGCTCGTCGAGCAACAATGGCACTTCTTTGCCCTGAATAACCGTTCCCTTCAAGGTCGCGCCGGTGACTTCGACCACACCGCGCGGCTCGAGCTGATCCACGTCTTCGATCGCTTCACGCACCTGCGCGCCCATGCGCACCAGCACGCCCAGCACTGGTGTGCGACTGGTGTTTAACCCGCAATCGCGCACCAGCAAATGGCCGCCAGGCTGCGCCGCTGCGGCGGTGAGCCAGTAGGCGGCGGAAGAGAGATCGCCGGGAATATGAAAGTCGCGCGATTCAGGAACTTGATCGCCAAAAATGGTGATCGCGCCTTTCTCGCTTCGCGTCGTACGCACGAAAAAGTAGCGCAGCATCCGCTCGGTGTGATCGCGCGTCGCGCTGAGCTCGGTCACGGTGGTTTTGCCTTTGGCGAAGAGGCCGGCCAGCAAAATCGCGCTCTTCACCTGCGCGCTTGCGATGGGCATCTGGTATTTGATGCCGCGCAAATTTCCGCCGCGAATGCGAAGCGGCGCGGTGTTCTCCGGACCTTCCGCGACAATGTCCGCGCCCATTTCCCGCAGCGGCGCCATGACGCGCTCCATCGGTCGCTTCGAGAGCGAAGCATCGCCGACCAGCCTGCTCTCAAATTTTTGTCCGGCCAGTAAACCGGCCATCAGCCGCATGGTGGTGGCGGAGTTGCCGCAATCAATTTCCTCCGCCGGCGGGCTGAGCACGCGCTTTTTTCCGTGTACGCAAATGGTGTTCGGTTCGGGTTCATCGATGCGAATGCCGAGCGCGCGCAGTGCTTCCAGGGTGCGCAGACAATCGTCGGCGCCGAGAAAACCATCGAGCCGGCAAACGCCATTGGATAAAGCCGCGATGATGGCGGCGCGATGCGAGATGCTTTTGTCGCCAGGGACGGTGACTTCAGCGTCGATGCGAGGCGCGCGTCTTACCCGAAGGTCCATGTGGGAAACGGTAGAGTGCCAGTGCTGCGGCGGGACGGCAAATCGAGGATAGCGGCGCGTCGCCCGCAGCGCTGATGTGAATGGTGACTAGTGAATGGGGATACGGACGACGCCTACTCCATTCACAAGTCACCAGTCACGACTCACCCTGCTAACGCAGCCTCCGTTCCCGAACTACGGCACGAGGAATATCTTATTCGTATACGGATCCTTCACCTCGGTCCCGGGCGGGAAACCGCGCACATCGACGTAACCTTGATTCGGCGCGAACGGGCTGGTGACGAATCCCGGCTTGTTCGGAACGGGAATGCCGTAGGGGAGGTCGCCTTTGGTCGTTCGTGGCGCGGGTGAAGCGGAAGCTTCCGGCGGCGGAGTTTCCGTCACCGTGACGTCAGGGGGCGGCGGAGGCTGGTTCGGATTGTAAGGCTGATTGATGGGCTGCTCGGGCTGCGGCGCCACGGGATAACGCGAAACACGATGCCGCACCGGCGGTTCATCCTCCGCACAGGATGCAAACGCCAATAACGTAACAATGCCCAGCCAGCCCGGAAGTTTCATAAGAGAAGGAGTTTGAGTTCGACGCGCGCTTTTGCTTCTAATTCAACGCGCTGGCGCTGACAACCGAAAAGGCGATGAAGCAAAAATGTGATCATTAATCAGAGAACTGTGATCAGCACGCTGCGTGCTTCTTCCTTTCATTGTTCACCGATGCGCGATCACCAATCACTGGTCACAAACGATACCCATGGCCCGTCCACGGCTTACGAATGTAGAACAAGAATGACGGCTGAGGGGAACCCGATCCTGGTGGTGGACGACGACGCGGCGAGCCGGCATTTGCTCGCTCGCACACTCAATGCTGCTGGTTATCCGTGCGTCGTGGCCGGCAGCGGCGAGGAGGCACTCGAGCGGATTCGGCGCGAGCCGCCCTCGCTGCTTCTGCTCGATTACGATATGCCGGACTTGGATGGCGCCGCGGTGCTCGAGCAGTTGCGCGCTGATCTTTCGCCGGAGATCGCACAAATTCCCACCATTATGCTCACCGGTCACGGAGGTGAGGAAAGCGAAGTGCATTGCCTGGAAGCCGGGGCGGATGATTTCGTGACCAAGCCGATTCATCCCGCGGTGTTGAAGGCGCGGAT
This sequence comes from Chthoniobacterales bacterium, assembly GCA_036809705.1. Taxonomy (GTDB): domain Bacteria; phylum Verrucomicrobiota; class Verrucomicrobiia; order Chthoniobacterales; family UBA10450; genus AV69. The sequence goes on along the minus strand of DAIRIE010000090.1, from coordinate 3,404 downwards.
CGAGACGCAGTTGCGTCTGCGCGCCATGCGAGAGCAGGTGGTGAAACAAAAGGAGCAACTGGAAGCGTGGCGCGCAAGCCTCGAGGAAGACCTCGCCGCGGCGCAACGGACGCAGCGTTCGCTCATTCCGCAACGCCCGCCCGCTCTTTCCGGCTGGGAAGTGGCGGCGTTTTATCGGCCGGTCATACAGGTCGGCGGCGATATCTATGGATGGCTGCGTTTGCGCGATGGGCGCATTCTTTTCTGGATCGCTGATGCCACCGGCCACGGCGCGGCCGCGGCGCTGCTCACGACGTTGGCCAAGCTGCTCTTTCATCACGCCAGCGTGGAGAACGACGCGCCGGCGGAAATCATGCACGCGGTGGATCGCGATTTTCGCAGCATTCTCGGCGCGCGCTCTTTCATGACCGCGATGTGTGTCGCGCTCGATCCGCAAAGTGGGGAGGCGACAATCGTGGGTGCTGGTCATCCGCCGCTGCTGGTGGCGCGGCGCGGCGGCGGCACGGAAGCGATCAGCTCCGAATCTCCGCCGCTCGGTTTGGTGGCGGCCTCGCGCTTCCGCGAAACGCCGCTGCAACTCGCCGCCGGCGATTTATTTCTCCTCTACACCGATGGTCTCTACGCGACGACGGGCGGCAATCAGCGCCGCCTTACCCCGGATCATCTGGCCCAACGTTTGCACGCTGCGCCGGGCGATGCGGAAGCGCTTCTGCGGCTGCTCCTGCGCGACGCCGTGCCCGAGGGTAATGGCCACGCGCCGGCCGATGACATCGCCGCGCTGGCTGTCCGGCGGCAAAACGGCTCGCACTAAATTTTTTCCCGAGGCAAAAATTAATGTTGCCCTCGTGCGCTCTTAGGTATTAATGAGCGTTCATGCCGACAACCAAAGCCAAAAAATCTTCCTCCAAACGCAAGCCCAACGCGGCCTTCATGCGCCCGATGCAGCCCGACGACAAACTCGCAGCCATCGTCGGCTCAAAGCCAATGCCGCGTTCGGAGGTCACCAAAAAGGTGTGGGATTACATCAAGAAACACGGACTGCAGGACAAAAAGAAACGCACCATGATCAATGGGGACGACAACATGCGTGCCGTCTTCGGCGGGAAGAGCCAGGTGAGCATGTTCGAGATGACCAAGCTGGTGAACCAGCACATGGAATAAGGTTTGTCGGGCGGGCGCGACCTGCCGCACAAAAGGGTTTGTGTTTTTCAGCAGCGACTTCCGGGCAAGCGTTTGCCGCGGAGCGGCAGCGGTAGATTCGGTTCGTTCTCGGCGGCAGATTCTCAATGTAGCCGACGTGCTGTGTCCCGGTCGCCGGGACGGACGGCAGCTACAACGTCAGTTGCGCGCACCGGCTCTTCGGCGGACGTTACGGGCGTGAAGAAGATTGCTGTTCTGCTGCTAACGATCCTGGGCTCGGCCGCGTTTGCTCACGCTGAGCTGAATTGGTTGACCGATCTCGATGCTGCGAAATCGAAGGCCAAAAACGACAACAAGCTCGTGCTCCTGGACTTCACCGGATCGGATTGGTGCGGCTGGTGCAAGAAATTGAACGCCGAAGTTTTTTCCAAGCCGCAGTTTCAGGATTACGCAGCCAGCAACCTCGTGCTCGTGGAGCTGGATTTCCCGCGTTTCAAACAGCAAAGCGACGATGTGAAGAAGCAAAACATGCGGCTGGCCGGTGAATTTCAGATCGAAGGCTTTCCGACAGTTATCGTGCTCAACGCAGCCGGCAAAAAAGTAGGTGAACTCGGCTACATGGAAGGCGGCCCTGAGGCCTTCATCGCCGCGCTGGAGAAGCTGCGGAAGAGCTAGTTGTAGCGCTCTGCTCGGGAGCGGAACTACCGCGTCAAGGCCGGCTCGTTTTTCGCCGCGACCAGCGCGCGGTGTAATACTTCGGCGAGATCGCGCCGGGTGAATGGCTTGGGCAACGCACCGCGGAAACCGTACTGCAAGAATTCAGCTAACGCCGCTTCGTCCGAGTAGCCGCTGCAAATGATCGCCACCACCTGCGGGTCGAGGTTGCGCAAGCGCTCGATTGTCGCCAGCCCGCCCATGCCGCCACGGATGGTCGCGTCCAGAATCACCGCCTGAAAATTCTCACCCCGCCGCATCGCCCGGTCGTAAGTCTTGACGGCCTCCGTGCCATCGGGCACCGCGGTCACTTCGTAGCCGAGCGAGCCGAGCAATTGCGAAGTGAGATCGCGAATGCCGGCTTCATCGTCCATCACCAGCACGCGCTGATGATCGAACTGCATACTCGGCGTCGTCCCCACCGGCCTGGGCGGCACCACTTCGGCTTTCGCGGCGGGCAGGTAGAAGGCGAAGACGGCGCCCGCCGAAGAGGTCTGCTCCAGATGAAGCATGCCGCCATGCTTTTTCACGATGGAAAAACTGATGGAGAGACCAAGGCCGCTGTTGGTCGGTTTGGTCGTAAAGTAGGGATCGAAAATCCGGGTGCCGATATTCGCCGGCACGCCGGGACCCTGGTCAGAGACGGCGATTTTCAGGTAGCGCCCGGCGGGAAGAAACGCGCCGGATTTGTTCTCCAGATGAATATTGCGCGCGGTGACTTCCACCATCCCGCCGGTGGGCATGGCGTCGCGCGCGTTCAACATGAGCGCGTTCATGACCTGCTCAATTTGCACCGAGTCCACTTCGGCCGGCCAAAGATTCGGCGGAATGTCGATCTCGGCCCGGACGTTGGATCCGTGCAAGGCGAACTCGCTCGCTTTCGTCAACACCCGCGTGATGTCGATCACCTTCTTTACCGGCGCGCCGCCTTTCGAGAAGGTGAGGAGCTGGCTGGAAAGATGGGCCGCGTGCTGTGCCGCTTGCGCCGCTTTGTTCAGGCAGGTGAGCAGATTCTTGGCGTCGCTCGGCGCTTCGAGTTGCGCCAGCCCGATGTTGCCGGAGATAACGGTGAGAATGTTGTTCAGATCGTGCGCGATGCCGCCGGCCAGCGTCCCCACCGATTCCAGCTTGCCCGTGGTCAGCCGCTCGTCCTCCGCGCGTTTCCGCTCCGTCACGTCGCGGAAAAATGCCGAGACGCCGCCGCCGCTCGGATAACAATGCACTTCAAACCATTTCGTCTCGGCCGGGTCGGATGCCTCGAACTCGATCGGTTCCTGCTGCGCCATAACGCGCCGATAATTTTTCTCAAACTGTGTGCCGCAAAGCTCCGGAAATTTTTCCCAAAGCTCGCCGCCGAGGAGCTCGTCGCGGGCGCGGCCGAGGAGCCGTTCCGCTTCGGGATTCACGTAGGTGAAGCGCCATGCGAAATCGAGCGCGATGAATCCGTCGGTCGTATTCTCGAGAATGTCACGCAAGGTGCGCGCCGACTCCTGCAAGGCCGCCCGGCGCGTCCCTAAGCCCTGCATGTCGTCGGTGAGCACATAGGCGGG
>DAIRIE010000089.1:0-10129 GCA_036809705.1 Chthoniobacterales bacterium | reverse complement strand
GGTTGAGCAACATCAGGCCGCCGGAGGAGAGATGCTCGAGTGGAAGATTGCGCAGATTCGGTGGGAGCTTCGAGCGGTCGGCCAATGGCAGTCTCGGAGCGGATTGCGCGCAGACGACGGCAGCGCCGGCCAGGAGAAAGACAAGCCAGAGTTTCAAACAGGGAAGCGTAGCCCGAGAGCGCCGTTTCTCAAACTCGGCCAGTTGATGGAATTCTTGGCGTCGAAACGCGTGCGCGTGGTGCGCGGCTGGCCATTACGAATGCAAGAAATGCTTGCGCGAAACACAACATTTTCTCATCATCCCGGAAACCACGAAGTTAATTGCGCGCGCGCGTTAGTTTTGGTTTACTGCAAAGGAGTTACAATGCTTAGCGCATGATTACCGTGCGCCATCTCTCCGGCGAGGAGTACGAAGTCACGGTCGAATCCACCACGCGCAGCGCACACCGCGTTACCTTGCGAGAAGCGGATCGCGCTCGTCTCGCCGGCAAGAATTGCGCCGCGGAAAGGTTGATTGAAGAAAGCTTCAATTTTTTACTTGAGCGCGAACCCAATACCAGCATCCTTCGCCGCTTCGATCTGCCTGTCATCGCCAGCTACTTCCCAGAGTACCAGAGCGAAATCCGGAAACGCGTTAGCTAAGAACGAATATTCCTTAGTTACTCCAGCACTCCATCAGCGATGCGCAGCTGCCGATCACCGCGGGAAGCGAGATGCGGATCATGCGTGACCACCAGCAAAGTTCTGTTGCGCTCACGGGCCAGACCCAGCAACAAATCGATGATCGCCTCACCATTCTTCGAATCGAGATTTCCCGTCGGTTCATCGGCGAAGATGATGGCTGGATCGTTCACCAGCGCGCGCGCGATAGCCACGCGTTGCTGTTCGCCGCCGGAAAGCTCGGCCGGCAGATGCTGAAGCCGCTCGCCCAATCCGACCGAGCGCAAACTCTCTTCCGCCGCCGCGGCACTGACTTTGCCGCCTATCATTCCGGGCAACATCACATTTTCGAGTGCAGTCAGTTCCGGAAGAAGAAAGTAGCCCTGAAAGACGAAACCCATCTCGCGATTGCGCACGCGCGCCTGCGAGCGCGACCTACCCGCGTAAAGGCGCCGGCCAGCGAAGTCCACGGTGCCTTCATCCGGCCGCTCGAGGCCGGCCAAGGTATAAAGTAATGTCGTCTTGCCGGCGCCGGAAGCTCCCACGAGGAAGACCACTTCACCTCGCGCAACATCCATCGAGATCCCGCGCAAAACCTCCAGCCGCCGCGGCCCAATGCGAAACGAACGACGCAGTTCTCGCGCGATGAGTTGCGCCGGTTCCATTCAGCCAGTCTAGGCCGCGAGGGGGCGCTGGCAAAACCGGCAAGCGCAACTCAGGTCAGCCCGAGAGAATCCAGCGTCGGCTCGTCAATGGCGGCGGTGATCGCGAGTCCATGATCGGCCTGGAAGCGCAGAATCGCGTCACGCGTTTCGGGCCCGAGCACGCCATCGAGCGGGCCGTAGTAGTAACCCTGTTGCGCCAGAGCTTCCTGGACCTGCGCCGTGACATCGCCGGGAGGGAGCTCGCCGTAACCTGGAATCGGCCCATCGAAGACGTAGCTGTTGTAGTAAGGACTGTAACCCCAGGCCGGGAACCACCAGCCCGCGTTCCAGAACCAGTAACCGCCGCCGTAAAAGCAAATGCGCGTGTGATGATTCCGCCACCAATCGCGATCGTGACGATGCCGCGCGCATTGCGCCTGGGCTTGGGCAAAACTCAGCTCGTTACCAGTGCGCGCCGGAATCCGAACGCGATTTTGCCGGCCAGCGTTGGTGTTGTTATTCGCAATACCGGGCCGCTGACTCGGTGTGCTGATGCGGGGATTGACCACGCTGTTTCTGCTGGGCGTAGCACCAGGCACGACTACGCGGTTCCTCGGCGTCACGTGATATGGGGTGGTGACATTGGGATAAACTGGCCGGCCATTGGGATTGACCACAGGACTCACTGGCCGGCGAATCACCGGTTGCGGCGCTCTGGGTGTGCTGCTCGTGCTCGTGGAATCAGAACTCGACGGCCGTGGCTTCGCCTTCGCCGTCGTTTGATCATCAGCCAGGGTTAGCTTCGCGCAGGCCAGCAGCAGCAAAGTCGCGGTAAATCTCAGTCTCATGGGTGCTTTCCTTTCAGCTTAGGCATTCGTTCTCTTATTCAAACCCGGAAAACGTCAGCGGTTCCACCGATCTGCCGCACCGCCTCGAACAGGACGATAGCGACCGCCGTCGCCAGATTGAGACTGCGCGTTCCCTTCATCGGAATGGTTAGACATCGCTCACGGTTTTGCTCCAGCAGCTGCTCGGATAGTCCTTTCGTCTCGCGACCAAAGACGAGGAAATCACCGGGCTGAAAACGCGCCGCATAATAAGGCTTGTCACACTTGGTGGTGAGAAAGAAATATCGCGCCGCAGCATGAGCCGCGCATAGCTCAGCCAGGCTCGCCCACTGCGCCACTCTTACTTCGTTCCAGTAATCAAGTCCCGCCCGCTTCAACTGCCGGTCGCCTATTGCAAACCCGAGCGGCCCGACCAAATGAAGCATCGAGTCGGTAGCGAGGCAAAGCCGGCCGACATTTCCAGTGTTCGGAGGAATCTCCGGCTCGACCAGGACAACATTAAACACGCCTCAGTTTCCGCCGTTATAGCTAGCCAACGTTGTAACCAGGCGTCGTTGCAGCTGGCCGCCGTTGTAGCTGCCGCTGTCCTCAGCGGCAGGGCAACTGGGCCAGTCACCGTCACTAGCTAAGCTTTTCCGCGACCAGCTTCTCCAGCTTCACGATATCCGCGGCAAACTTGCGAATACCTTCCGCCGTCTTCTCGGTGGCCATGGCATCCTCGTTCAGCAAATACCTGAACCTCTTCTCATCCAGCTCCAGCCGTTCCACCTCAGTCTGCTTCGCCTTATCGGGGCTCAGTTTCCTTTCCACCGGTTCGGTGGAATCGGATAGCTCCTGCATTAGCTCCGGACTTATAGTTAACAAATCACAGCCGGCCAGCTCGAGGATCTCGCCCGTATTCCGGAAACTCGCTCCCATCACTTCGGTGGGATAATCGAACTTCTTGTAATAAGTATATACCTCGCGCACCGATTGCACGCCCGGATCTTCCGCGCCTTTGTAGTCACGATTGTTCGTCTTCTTATACCAATCGTAGATGCGGCCGACGAAAGGCGAGATGAGCTGCACCTTTGCCTCCGAGCAGCGCACTGCCTGCGGAAGGGAAAACAGCAGCGTCATATTACAACGAATACCTTCTTTCTGAAGCTGCTCCGCCGCGTTGATCCCTTCCCAGGTAGAAGCGATCTTAATAAGCACCCGCTCCGGCCCGATGCCGCGCTCGCGATAGAGCTCAATCAACCGCCGTGCCTTGGCCACAGAACCTTCCACGTCGAAGGAAAGGCGCGCGTCCGTTTCGGTCGAAACCCGGCCCGGCACAATCTTCAGAATCTCGCACCCAAACTGCACCAGCAGGTGATCGATAATATCTTCAACCTGCTGCTTTCCACTTAGCCCGGAGTTCTGCCGATCACGCAACACTTCCTCGAGTAGATGCGCATATCGCTCCTTCTGCGTCGCGGACAGGATCAAACTGGGATTCGTCGTCGCATCCCGAGGCTTGAAATCCCGGATCGACTCAAAATCGCCCGTATCCGCCACCACTTTGGTGAACCTCTTCAGCTGCTCGAGTTGGTTCAACTTCGCTTCTGTCGCCCTGCGCTCTGCCGTCATTGTGCTCATCAAGACAGAGCCTACGCCGAAGCTCACCACGCTCAACGCAAATTCGTGCTTCGCTAATCTATTCGCGGGCGCTCTTAGCTGCACGAATCAGATCACTTTTCCGCATGTGCCGGGGCTACACTGCGGGGAATAGACCACTTCGATCGGAAACTTATTGCCGGTGCGCTGCTGGTTTTGTTCCTGAGCGGCTTTCGAATTGTCCGCGAGTATCAGACCGGTGTTATTTTTCGACTCGGGCGATACGCCGGCATCACCTTCTGCATCGCTGCCGGAAGCTCCACGTCTTTCATCTCGGAACGCTCGACTTCCAATCCCCACGCGATAGCAGGCGCAGGCGTCCGAAGAACGTCGCAGGCTAGCCAGCAGCACTGGAATTATGCCGGACGCAGATGCTGACCGAAGTAGACGGCCTTATGCCCAAAAATCCAGCGGCGTTGTACCCGCGAGCCCAACGCGCGAGGAGCCAATCACCGATGACGCGGTCTTCCTCACCGCCGAAGACGACCGGCCGGATGTTGAGCTCTGCTACCAGGTCATTCACCACTTTTTCGAATCGATATAACGGCCAGCGTTTCGCGGGCATCTTCGATCCCGGGCCGATCGCAACCCAGCGGCGCCCGCCATCCGAAGGCAGGCCGCGCAGCCATTCCTCCACCCGCTGCTCATCGGCGAGGTGCACTCCTACATCCATGAGGGAGTCGTTCGCCAACTGCGCGTCCAGCCCGGAAGCGATGAGGCGGCGCAGGAGCAAACGCGACTCGAGCGGAGCCGACGCGAGCGCCTCTCCCGGCACCTTGGGGTCAAGTGCGGTGAAACCTTGCATCCCGAGGAAGTTTCGAATTCCCGCTATGGCGAAGAAGCGGCGATCACGGGCGATCTGCTCCGGGGTGCGATTAGTGGGAGCCAGATAAACGAGAGTATCGAAGCGTTTTCTGCGGATATTGGTCAGGAGCGTGGCCATGCGGCCGCCCCGCAGCAGCTCGCCCGATTCGCTGACGGGATAGGAGAAATATTCGTCAAAAATGTTCGAGCCGCGGAGCAGATCTGAGGCGAGGACGTAGCTCTTACCAGGATGGCGGTCGCACAGCAGCGCGATGTGCGCGGCGGGGATGATTTGCGGACGAGCCACATCGCCGGCACGGCTCCGAGGGTGTCGCCAAGCTGGCCGATGCGAAAGACCAGGATGCGCTGAGGCGGCACGCTGACCGCGGAAGTCGGCGGAGTGTCGAGACGAATCTCGGAGCGCTGCTGGGGCTGTGATCGCACGTGCTCGTTACGTTTCATGGTGGGCGATTTTAACGCCCGAAGCTGCGAGCCAGGAAAATGCCGATAGGCGTGTTTGGCCCACCCGCGCAACCCGCCATCGCTGGATTCTCACACCACGCGCGCCGCTCGGGAATTCGTCCGTCAGGAGCCAATCACGCACGGGAATCTGGAAGCCAGTCTTGCGGCGATCGAGCATTTCCGAGCCGATCAGAGGCGAAGCACAAGCCGCCATGTCACGTTTGCTCGGCGCATGCGCGCTTGCTAATAGCGGCGCGATGCGGCGAAGAAATGCGATGTCCACAAAGGGCACGCGAATCTCAACCGAGTGACCCATCCGGGCCCAATCCGAATCACGCAGGAGCTGGTTCCGCATGTACCAGGTGAGCTCGAGCGCCGATACCCTGAGTCGTGGATTGTGAATGGCGCCGAAAGTCTCATCCAGCCGGATCAAGGTTTGTAATTCACGCCAACCTTCGCGAACCAGATCTGGGTCGAGTAACTCCGGTAGCTCCCATGGCATGAACATTCCCCGTCGAAGCAGGTAGGCCCCGGAATAAGTGCCGCCGTACTCGAACATGCCGGCATACTTCGGGGAGCTGAAGCGCTTGACCAAAGGGGCGCTAACGGTGCGCAGGTCGCGGCCGATATCTCGCCACCAGCTAAAACTTTTCAACCAGCGCACGCTCCAGGGTATTTCACTGAAGCTCGGAAGCTCGCGAGTAGCTCGTCTCCGCCTACACCGGAAAGAGCCACGCGCCCGTAACTGAGGGCCGTGCTGGCGAAGTCACCAAACCCATCGACCGACAGACAGGCCGCTTCTTCAAAGCCGGAGACAAGGAACGCTGAAGCGAGATGGGCATGATGATGCTCGATGTGATGCGACTCGGCGCGTAGCCCGCGCCGTAATGTTCCTCCAGCGCCTGCTTGACCGTAGATGCGCTGCGAATATTCGTGATCTTCTGCCACATCAGGCGGGGATCAGGCCGATGCCGCAAGACAAAGGCTAGCCGTCGCCAGTTATTCACTCCAGGCTTGCGATTGACATCGATGTCGCGAATTGTTAGCCCGGATTCCTTGAGGCAATAGTCGATAGCTTGAGTCGGCAGGCCGGCCCAATGCTTGATCCGGCGAAAGCGCTCTTCCTCGGCCGCGGCGATCAGCTTGCCACCGACCAGCAGGCAGGCGGCAGAATCGGCGTGATAAGCATTAAGCCCGAGTATGGTCATGCCGGTTTCCCGGCGCTTCGTTACCATATCGCGCAATCAGCAACGGCAGGCGAAAGGCGCTGAGGTACCGTGGACCATACAAGCGCGGCTGACGAAGTAAGCGAAGAAGCCAGCCGAGATAGAACTTATCGGCCCAGAGCGGGATGGGAGGCTGATCGCCGGTGAGAAATCCGAGAGCGGCGCCGATGCAGTGAATGGCTGGACGATAGCTCAGATGCTCGCGCAAATAGTAACCGAGCTTCTCCTGCGTGCCACCACCGACGGCGATGATAATGTGATCGGGCCGTCGCTGATCAAGGAGCTGAACTAACGACGAATCGACTACTTCATTGCGGTAAATGGGAGCAATGTAGGTATCGGCCTCGTTTGCGGCGAAACTTTGTTGTCGTAGCCAGCTCAAAGTTTTCTCACGCGCCGGGCTGCTCGGCAGAACGAAGAATGCTCCAGTTTCGCGCAGAGAGGTGTTATCGAGCAACGCCAGCAGGTAACGCAGTCCGGAAATGCGCGCAAGTCTGCGTCCGCGCAGAACCCGCCAAAGCAGGACCATGAAACCGCTGTCGGCGATGGCGAGATCTGCCTCAAGCAAGGCGCGGGCATAGTCGCGGTCGCGATCGATCTGCGCGAGCGCTGGTGCGGCTGGGACAACAGTGTAGCCGCGATGCTCGAAGCTATGGTTCACCGCGTCGGCGACGGAAGTATTGATGAAACAAACACCGAGTATCTGCTCGAACGACGGCTCAGTCGCCGTTGTGGCCGCATTCATTAGTCGAGGTTCTGGTCGAGTAATCGCTGAAGCTTCTCGAGTATCTCCGGTTCTTCTTTGAGTTCGACGAGCGGGCGCAGCTCAGACCAGATTTGCTCGACGTTCAGCTTCCGCCCTTGCCGCATGATAATACTGGTGACATCGGCCCAGTCGAGTTCGCGACCGGCAAATGCCTTGTGCACGATGAGATCCTCCGCGCTGCAAGTGCGAAGACGGAGCTTCTCGACTTTCCAATCGGTCGCGCGCCCAACGCTATGCTCTTCGAAAGGCACGGCTCCAAGGGCAATGTCAAGAGCGACCCCTTCGCTCGATTGAAGAAAAAGGACCCGTCGCAAGGGAGCCAACTTTCGCTCGTCGGTGAACCTCGGCGCAAAGGCACTTAGCAGCGCGTCGATGTACGAATCTTCGCCAGTGAAGCCAGTAAGCAACGTTAGATGCGCATCTTCAGTTTGACGTGGATCGGCCCAGCGTTGCACGGCAAGGCCGCCGATAAAACAAAAGCGCCATTTCTGTCGCTGACAAAACTCCTGCAGTGTGGCTGCGGCGCGAAACACTTCATTCACGCGGCGCGACGAGTTTTCGCAAAAATCCGCTGCTGCTCTACCAGGCCTGAAGAACTGCGTAACTTCGCGGCGGCGCAGGCATGTCGTGAGCGGGCAGACATGACTCGCAACGCGCGCTTTGTCCCTTCTTCATCACTGAGCGCACGCAGCTCTTGCCGTTTGATCCGCTCCAGCTCGGGGCCGACGCGCTTCCAGTTCTCCACCCAGTAGCGCATCTTCTCGCGCTCGGTCATTTTGGAGAAATCAGGGCGTTCATCATTCATATTACTCTGCCGGGTAGCTATTAACTAATAACCGATAACAGGGAGCGAAGCTACTTCATTTGATCGTATATCCAGGCATAAGTCTTTTCCAAGCCATCGCGGAGGCTGATTGATGGCTGCCAGCCCATGATCTTCTGCACAAGTGTGTTATCTGAGTTACGGCCGTTAACACCCTTGGGCGCTTTTAAATTATAGGTTCGTTTGAGTTTCACATCGCCGATCTCTTCTACAATATCGACGAGCTGATTGATGGAAACGAGTTCGCTGCTTCCGATATTAAGTGGGCCAGGTATGTCGCGCTCCAGCATCATGCGCGTGCCTTTGACGCAATCGTCGATATACATAAAGGAGCGTGTCTGGTTTCCGTCACCCCAAATCTCGATCTCGTTAGTTCCGTGAAGCTTCGATTCAATGACTTTGCGGCAAATGGCCGCGGGCGCTTTCTCGCGGCCACCGTCATAGGTGCCGTGCGGGCCATAGACGTTGTGGTATCTGGCAACATTGGTGGGAAGGGCGAAGTCATCCGTGAAATGCCGGCACATTCGTTCGCTGAATAGCTTCTCCCAGCCATAACCATCCTCGGGCATGGCGGGATAGGCGTCTTCTTCCTTGAGGGCGGTCACATTCGGATCGGTCTGCTTGTCTGCGGCATAGACACAGGCGCTGCTGGCGAAAAAATACTTCTCCGCTCCGGCGGCGCGCGCGGCGATGAGCAGATGGGTATTGATGAGCACGGTCAGCATGCAGAGCGCCTTGTTATTCTCGATGAATCCCATGCCGCCCATGTCAGCCGCGAGATTATAGACATGCCGCGCGCCGCGCACGGCCTGCTCGCAGGCCTGGCGCTCCTGGAGATCGAGCGATAGATTCTCCACGTCGTCGAAGCGTTGATACCACTGATCGAGCGGCTTGAGATCGACCGCGCGGATTTTACCGGCGCCGGTGCGGCGCAGATCGGAGACGAGCCAGCCGCCGATAAAACCGCCAGCGCCGCAGACAAGCACATCACATCCGTTGGAGTTGGCCATATAGATAAGGCGGGAGCAAACGTCGCGCCGCTCACCTTCGCTGTATTAAAATACCGCGGCTGCGGCAAATCCAAATCTCCAGCGCCCATCGCCCGGGCAGACTATGGGGAACGGTGTTAGCTTTCCTTCCGGCGGTGGATTCTGATAGGCTGTGTCCTATGGTTCAAGCCATACCACTCGCGCCTGCTGACGTTCGCGTTACCGCCGCAGAAAAGACTGTGCGCCCGCTGCTGTTCGTTGGGCTGCCGCTGGCAGTATTGTGGTTCGTTTGCTGCCGTCACCTGAGCCAAGAATGGCACTTCAACGAACAATACAGCTATGGCTGGTTTGTGCCGTTCTTCGCGCTCTACCTCTTCTGGCTCCGATGGGTGGAGGGACGACCCGCGCGAAGGATGAAGGATGAAGGCGGAAGGATGAAATTTCTTGCGCTTACACTGATTGCCGGATGCGCGATAATCCTGCTGCCGCTGCGTGTCTTTGAAGTGGCGAGTTCGGACTATCGGCCGCTCGGTTGGCTTCATGCCTTGGCGGCGGTAACAATCACGCTTGGCGTTCTGTTTCTCATCGGCGGATGGGCTTGGCTGCGGCACTTCAGTTTCCGGTCTTCTTCTTTTTAACGGCGGTGCCTTGGGTGACGGCGATTGAAGCGCCGATCATCGAAGGCCTCATGCGTGGGATCGCCGCGCTGGCTGCCGAAACTCTCGCGCTCTTCGGTGTTCCGCGCAGGCGGAAGCGAATCTTCTGCGCCTGCCGAGCGGCGTCGTCGGCGTAAACGAAGCGTGCAGCGGCGTGCGTTCGCTCCAGACCTCCATCATGATCGGCCTCTTATTTGGCGAGCTAAAGCGTCTCCGCGCGTTGCGCCGCGTTTGGCTGGTGCTGGCAAGCGTCGGCATCGCTCTCTTCGCTAATTTCGTCCGCGTCCTGTTCCTCGTTAGCGTCGCTTTCTCCGCGCATGATGTCTCGCCCGTCGATCGCTGGCACGATCTCGCCGGTTACGCCATTCTCCTGCTGGTCTTCGCCGGAACGATGTGGCTGGCGGCGAGATTGGGAAAGGATGAAGAACCCGATCCAGACTCCAGGCTGCAATCAGCAAGCAGTTTCCAGCATCCAGCATTCAGCAAACCCGCTCTTCAGCGACTTAGTTTGGTGCTGCTCTTCTGGTTTATCGCCATCGAGCTTGCCACCGAAATGTGGTATCGCGCGCACGAGCGCAATCTCACCGCCAGCCCAGCGTGGATACAGTGCGCT
>DAIRIE010000088.1:0-10181 GCA_036809705.1 Chthoniobacterales bacterium | reverse complement strand
ATCGAGAATAACTAACGAGGTCTGAGCATTGCTCGCAGGCTCGGGCGCAGCGCTTTCGCGAAACTCCGTGATTTTCTTGCGCAGCAATTCGGCGCACTGAGCTTCAGGGTAGGCGAGGCAAACGTCCGTTTGCCACCCGGCGCGCTTCAGATGAGCGGCCGCGACGAGAGCATCTCCGCCGTTGTTGCCTTTGCCGGCGAAGACGAGGCAGCGGCCCGGTTTTGGGAAAAATTGTTGGACGAAGCGCGCGATGCCCGCGCCGGCAACGTCCATCAAAGCTTCCGCGGAAATGCCGCGAGCAAAGGCGGCGCTTTCGGCCTGGCGCATTTCACCCGAGCTAACTACGGGGGATGGGCCGTCGGCGATGGTCGCTACAGAAGCAGGGTTCACTGATCGTCGTCCGAAGTTGTCTTTTTCTTGGTCGTCGTTTTCTTCTTCGTCGACTTTTTCTTCTTCGATGATTTCGAGCTACGGTGATGGGTGGGACCGGCCTCGCGAATGTAACGCTGATCGAGGAATGGCTGCGCGCCGACGTTGACCCGAGAGGAACGATTGGTGGAGCTCGTGCGCGCTTCGAGTGCCGGGCGATTGAGAATGCCGCGGGCGATATTCTGCGCCAGCTGCTGCCGGTAAGTCGGAATCTTGGCGAAGGTGGCCTCGGTCTGGTTGGTTAGAAATCCGCATTCCACCAGCACGGCGGGAATGTTCGTGCGCCGCAGCACGAAATAACCGCGGCGACGCACTCCGCGATTCTCCGTGCCAGCGCCGCGCACGACGGCGCTCTGGATGCTGCCAGCGAGAGGCGCGCTCTCGGTGCTGTAAAAATAAGTTTCGATGCCGTTCGCTCCGCTGCGGGGAGCGGAGTTGAAGTGAACGCAGACGAAAACGGCATTGCGTTGCGCGTTGGCGATGGCTACGCGCGTGCCGAGCGGAACGAAGACATCGCTATCGCGCGTCATGACCACGCGATAGCCGGCGTCCTGGAGAATCTTTTTCAGGCGCAGCGAAACATCGAGAGTCATCACTTTCTCCGGCACGAGCTGGCCTGGAATGCCGCCGCGGTCGAAGCCACCGTGGCCGGCATCGATTACGACGGTGGTGAAACGCGTTTGAGCGCGCGCCGCGACGGCGGTCATGAACAAAAGGAGGGCGAGGAACCTAACGAGTCGCAGCATGATTGAGATAACTCAATCGCCTGGCGGCTTGGCGCCGGGACGGGTGGAGAGTTTCGGGACCGATTTCTGTACGGCCCGGGCCGCGGCCGTTTCCGTCATGCCGCCAGCGACTCCGACGTCGCCATTGGCGGTGCGGACGAAATGCGGCCGCGTTTTTGTTTCCAGAATGATGGAACGGGAGAGCATCTGTCCGTCCAACCCGACGGTGGCATAAGACCAGGTGCGCGGCGCCGAGCAATGCAGCACGTGCAAGCGGTTCTCGCGATCGATCTCCGCATGCGGTTCGTCGAAAGCGATGATGCGGCCGAGCGAGTAGGTGGCGTAAACGACATTGCGTGTCTCATCTTCGACTCGGACGTAAAGCGAAGTGTGATCGGAAAAACGGTTGGAGAGGAGCGAGTAGGTGCGCGCGTCGCCATCCGCGCCGGTCGCCGCGGGAACGCCCACGGTTTGTTTCCAGATGGCACGCGCGTTGGTGATCTCCACCACTTTGGTCGGCGAATAGAAGTAGCGGCTCAGATCGGCGAAGTGGACGTGAGCGCGCACATGATAGGGACCGAATTCCTGAATCGGGAAAATGGCGGAGAGATTCACTTTTTGCGTAACGGTCTTACCGCTCTCGATGTGCAGCGGCGGAGTATCGGGCAACGTGCCGGCGCCGATCGACTGGCCGTCGTTGCCGGTAATCTCGAAGCCAAACCAGTGTTCGCCGGCATCGTCGCGCAGATCGATGTCACGGCCGGCGCGATTGGTGATGGAGACGGTCGCGGTCAAAGGTTCGTAAGCGATGTATTGCAGGCGGCTGAACTTGAGTTGCACTCCAATCTGAGCATTGGCCGCACCAGCCAACACGAAGGAGGCGAGAAAAACGGCCGCGATTTTCATGAGCCGGGAAAATAACGCATGTGCGGCGGACGACAATGCGATCACGTTGCCGGTCATGCCAAGCGTGCTTCCGGTCATCCCCGTCGGCGCGGAGGGATCCCGTTGCGGTACGCTTTGACGTAGCTTCCGCGGGATCCCTCGACTCCGCTCGGCATGACGGGCTTATGCCGTCTGCCGCCGCCACTCGGGGAGCGCGCTGCGTTGATTTTGCTCGAGAGCGTCGGCCAGCATCCGGTCCCAGCGACCTCGCAGCGTCTCTCTCTCGGTCATCATGGCGCGATCGTAAGCGAACTCGATCTCACCCCAGCTGACCATTTCCACCAAGGCCGGAAAGCCGTCCACGCCCGCTGTCTCAGCGTGGATGATCGCGCCGCCGCGCAAATACACTGTGCCGACTCGACTGCCGCGCACGACCTGGAGCGCGCCGCTGCGCTGAGCGAGGCAGCACATTTGCACGACATCGACGACGTGAAACCAATCCGGCGCGTCCCAGCGCATCCGCACCGCGCGCTCAATGTTGGCGATGAGCCGGTCGCCATCGATTGGTTCTGGAAAAATCTTTGAGCCGGCGATCTCGATGCGCACCTGCATCGCGGTGTAAGGCGGGAGAAAAAGCGTTTGCAGGCCTGGCAATGTTTCGCTCAAGAGCGCGCCGAGAGCGAAGCCGTCGAGGCCGGCGCCGTCGAGCTGCGTGAGCAAAATGCGCGGACGCGCTGCCGGGTCACGGCGGAGCCAGACCAGCGTCTCGCTTTCACTGGCAGTGTGGGCGCTGTCGTAACCGGTGAACTCTTTCACCAGTCGCACCAATTGACGGCCGATTTCGGCGTCGCCGTGGACGATGAGCAGCTGCGTCACGGGGCGGCGGCAGCAGGCGCGTCGTTGACCAGGCGCGCTGGATCGGCCCGCACCGTTTGTAATTTGTCGTTGTAATAAACGCGAATGAGGTAACCGAGATAACGCCGCCGCGCGGCTTCCGGTTGCGCCGCTGCCTGCGGCGAAGGCTCAGCGCGTTTGCGCGAACGTGCCGAGCCTTTCCCCGGCGTGATGGCAGCGGCGGCAGCCGAGATCGCTGCTTCGGAAGTGACGGAGTGCGTTTTCGAGCGGCGATAGGAGACGACCAGCGTCTCCGTGTCGGTATCGGACCAATCGTGAGTGGGACTGAGCCATTCCGAACTGGTATCAGCGTCGGTCAGCACCACCTTGCCGTCCTCAGCCATGTCATAGAGAAAGACGTTGATGCGCAGCTTGCCGACTTCGTAGGAAACGCCGGGCCGTTTTCGCACCGCGATACTGAGGCGCAGGTTCGTGTCCGCGTCCGGGTCGGGCACGGGATCGACCTTCACTTCAGCGACGCCAAAGACGGAACCTTCCGGGATGCCTTCAGCGTCGATTGGTTTACCGGCGGCATCGGTGGAGGCAGACGGAGGCGCGGCGGCGGGAGCACCGGTGCGCAATTTATTTTCCGCCAATTCAAAGAGCGGACCGGCCGAGGGACCGATCTCGTGGATCTTCTGCCACGTCTCGTTAGCTCGGTCGAAGAGTTGGATCGATTCGTAAATGGTGGCGAGCTCGGCCAGGACGCTGGCATTCCGCGCATCGCGCTGTGACGCTTCCTGAAGGCGGGCCAGAGCGTTGGCCGTGTCGCCGCGTTCGCGCAAGGCGGTGGCTTCCTGGAGGAGGCGATCGGACGCGGAAAGCGCGGCGGAGCTTGCTGGCGCGGGCGGCGCACTTGCCGCCGTGGGCGCGGCGGATGCGCGCGGCGCCGGAGTCACCTGAGCGTGGACATTGACGGGGGCAGCGGCGCGGGCGGCGGCACGTTGCGCGCGCAGCCTCCCGCCCGCGTGAATGAGAGCGGCGAGGATTTCGACACCGGCAAAGGCGAGGATGCACCAGAGCGCGATGGTATAGGTGCGGTCGCCGACAGGAGCAGGGGGAGAAGAGGCGGGCTCTGGCATCTCTACACTTTTCGTCAGTTCCTGCACTTTCTGTAAATGAGGCCGGGCGCGGGTGTCAATCTTTCTGAGTGTTCGAAACGCCGCGGGCTGTTTGCTACCGGCGCTCCGCAGAATGCTTCGCTGAGTGAACAAAGCCGCCGTTAGCGCGAGATGTCCGATTGCGCGAGCAGACGGAAGCCTTCGCCGAGCAACACCGACGTGGCGCAGTCAGCGTCGTCCACATAGATGGCGAGCGCGGCGCGACCTTTTGGCCGAACGAGGAGCGGATAACTGAAGTGCACATTCACTTCCGCCATCAACAGCGCCGCCAGCAGCTTCACGAACTGCGTCGCCACTTCGCGCAACTCCACCACCATCAGGTCGCAGGTGCCGAAGGCAATGTTATGTTCGCGAAACAAGTCCTCCACGCCTTCGGGATCGCTCACGATGAGACGGGCGATCGCGGAATCGGTCGATTCGGTAATACTCATTGCCACCACGTGAATGGCGTGAGCGTTGAGCAGCTTCACGATTTCGAGCAAGGCGCCCACTTTATTCGGCAAAAAGACCGAGAACTGGCGCACGAGCGCGCCGCCGAGCTTCGAAGTCGTTTCCGGTAATTCCACAGCCATGATGCAACCCTCGCCGCGGAACGTGACGCAACTGCGCGGGAGGCGGAATATGTCACGAACCCTCGGTTTTTCGCAACGGGAATCTGTAGCCGTCGCCGTGACAAGCGCTTCGCTCGGCATTCCTGCCGCACCACCACGCGCACCGCTTCACACAGCGAAGCGGCGACAGCTATCCGCGCACGAGCTGGCGCACGAGATCTTCGAGCGCGACGATCCCGATGAATTTCTGGCGCGAATCAAACACGGCCGCAAGACCGAGACGGGCCGCACGGAGACGACGCACAACTCGGTAGGCCGATTCGTGCTCGGACGCGGAGATGATGCGGCGCATGTAATCGCGCAGCCGGCGCGGCGGTGAAGCGTCGACGAGAAGGTCGAAGACGTTGACCAGACCGATTGGCCGTGTTTTCTCGACCACCGGAAAGCGATCGATGCCGCGCTGCTCACTTAATCGCAAAACTTTTCCCGGCTCTTCCTCGGGCGTGATGGACACCGTTTTCTCCAGCGGAATCATGACGTCGCGCACCTTGATGGAAGTGAAATCGACGACGTTGTGAATGATGGCGCGCTCGGCTGAGCTAAGCGCTCCACCGCGTTCGCTCTGCACCGTAATTAGCTTTAATTCTTCACGCGCGGCGAAGAGACGCGGCGCCGCTTTGCCGCGGGCGATGAGATGGCGCGCGATCCATTCACCCAAGGCGAGGACGGGCCAGAGAATGCGAGTCGTTAGCTCAAGCAGGCGCGAAAAGCGGGCCACCGCGCGAAGCGGAAACCGGCGGAAAAGCGATTTCGGCAAAACGCCAAGAAGAAAAAGGTAAACCGGCAGGGCGATGATAATGGCCAGCGCGTAGCCGGCGCCGTGGAAGGCGCGCACGAGGGCGTGGGTGAGAATGAGCAGCGCGATGATGTCAGCGGCGTTGGTGGCGAGGAGCACGGTGATGAGGAGGCGCTCGGGGTGGCGCAACAGTGTTTGCAAGCGCAACGCTGCGGCGTCGCCGTTCTTCGCGCGGGTGCGCAGACGCACCGGGTCGAGCGCGAGCAAGCCCGCTTCAATTCCGGCGAAGAGGAATGAAGTGAGCCAGCAGCCGATGAGGACGAGCCAGATCACGCGGTGAGTTCTCCGTTGCGTTCGTCGCAGGCGACGCAGGCCGTTTTCTCCAGCAACAATTCTTCAATGCGGCGGCGCGCGACGCGACGCACCGTGATTTTGAGGCGCGGTGTTTCCAATTCCGCGCCGGGTTGCGGGAGGTACCCTAGCTGGTTGAACACGAAACCGCCGATGGTATCGATGCCGTCCGCTTCGAGCTCGAAGCCGAGTCTTTCGCTCAAGTCATCCAGGCGCGCGTTGCCATTAACGAGGTAGCGACCGTCATCGAGCGGCTCGATGTAGAGCTCGGCATCGCCGAGGGGCGCGGCATCGGAAATGATGTCTTCGATAATGTCCGAAAGCGTGACGATTCCTTCCGTGCCGCCGAATTCATCGACCACGATGGCCATCCCCTGCGGATGGGTGAGGAAGCTGCGCAGGAGATCAAGCGCGCGCATCGTTTCCGGGACAAAGGAAGGCGGAATGAGCATCTCGGTGTAATGCTCGGCGGGATGGAGCAGAAACGATTTCACGTCGACGATGCCGAGGATGTTGTCCGGTGAATCGGCATAAACCGGGACGCGTCGATGCCGCCGCCCTTTCAGCCGCGCGATCGCGTCCTCGTTAGTGAGATCATCGGGCAGGGCGAAGGTGTCCACGCGCGGAGTGAGCACGTCCTTGGCGGTTTTGTCGCCAAGCTTGAACACTTCCTGGATCATCTCGCCCTCCGACTCGCGCAGCGTTCCCTGCTCGGCGCCGATCTCGATCAGCGTCTCGAGTTCTTCATCGGACAAATGCGAGCGGGTGCGCAGATGCGTGGGGGTGACGAGCTCGACAATGGCGACGCTGATCGTCTCGAGCGCGCTGCCGACGGTGGCGAGCAAGGGCAGGAGTGCGCGCAAAGCGAAAACGCCGAGCGTGGACAAGCGATACGGAACGGCGGAATGCGGTCCCTGCCACAAAACTGCGAGGCAAAGCACGACGAGAATGACGTTGACGAAGGTGGAGCCGAGCAGGATGAGAGCGAGGACCCGGCGGGGATTCTCGCGAAAGCTGGCGATGAATGGGGCGAGCGTGGGGTGATTCGCTTCGAGCCGGCGGAGCTGATGCGCGCGCAAGGCGAAGAGCGCGGTCTCCAGCCCGGAAAAGAGCGCGGAGCAAACGAGGAGGAGGGCGAGAATGAGGAGAAGCGTGGCGAGCAGGCCCGCGGTCATGTTGCCTTCGACTCGAACGCCGCGTTGCCCATCGCTCCACACAGAGTATGACTTTTCATGGACAAACGCGAACGGATTTCCGGCTTCGTGGCCTCGCTCGAGCACGGTTCGGCGCAGGCGCGCGACTATTACGCCGCGTTTTTCCGGCTTTGGAATGAGCAGCGTTATTACCAAGCGCATGATGTGCTCGAGCAGCTTTGGCTGAAGGAGGAGAATCCGGAAACGGCGCGGTTCTTTCAGGCGCTCATCCAGGCCGCGGGCGCCTTTGTGCATTTGCAGAAGAATTTCGAGCAGCCGATGCACGCGAAACACAGCCGGCGATTGCGTCCGGCGACGCGGCTCTTCGCGCTGGCGCTGCGGAATGTCGAGGGATTGCCGGATGAGTTTCGCGGCGTGGATTTGGTGAGATTCCGCGAATTGCTCGGCGGCGTGCGCGAGCGAATCATCGCGAGCGAATTTTGCGTCAACCCATGGTCACCGGTCACCGCGCCTCGGTTGAATTTAGTTATGGGCGGAGCGTTGTAGCCGGCGCTGTTCTCAACGGCAGAAGCGTGCTTTTGCGATAAAACATCGCGCCGCGGAAAAGAAGAGGCTAAACATAACGTCGATGGGCTTCTTCGACTCCGCTTCGCTTCGCTCAGAATGACAATTCTAGCAACCGAGGTAGAGATTCCTCGACTGCGCTCTGAATGACACGAAATGCTGACGTCAATCCCCGGCAGCATCTTCTTTTCCGGCGAGCCCTGGGCCGTTACGATCAAATGAAAACCGTTATCCTTCTCACGATTTCAAACGCATTCATGAATCTGGCCTGGTACGGACACTTGAAGTTCAAGGATCAGCCGCTGTGGCTTGTCATTCTCGCCAGCTGGTTCGTAGCGCTGTTTGAATACATTTTTCAAGTGCCGGCAAATCGCATCGGCTCGCAGCAATGGAGCGTGCCGCAACTCAAAGTGCTTCAGGAATGCATCACGCTCGTCGTCTTCACCGTCATCGCCTTTGCGCTTTTCCGCTCGCCCATGAAATGGAACTATCTGGTGTCGTACCTCTTCATCGTCGGCGCGGTTTACTTCGCCTTTAAATTCTGACGCGGCACTGCCGTTCCCGCCTAAGATTAGGCTGGATGCCGAACCATCTCGCGAAATCAAAATCGCCCTACCTCCTCCAGCACGCCGATAATCCCGTGCATTGGTTCGAGTGGGGCGAAGAAGCGTTCGAAGAAGCGCGGCGCGGAAACAAGCCGATCTTTCTCTCCATCGGCTACTCGACCTGCCATTGGTGCCACGTCATGGCGCACGAGTCGTTTGAGAATCTGGAGACGGCAGAGTTGATGAACCGCGAGTTCGTCAACATCAAAGTCGATCGCGAGGAACGACCCGACATCGATCGCGTTTACATGACTTTTGTGCAGGCGACGACCGGCGGCGGCGGCTGGCCCATGAGCGTGTGGCTCACGCCGGAGCTGAAACCGTTTGTCGGCGGAACCTATTTTCCGCCGGAAAATCGCTATGGGCACCCCGGCTTCCCGAAAGTGCTGCAACGGATCGCGGAAGCATGGAAACGCGACCGCGAAAAAATCTCCGAGCAAGGTGAGCGCATCGTGAGCGCGTTGCGAGAAGCCGGCGCGGGCGTTGCTTCCGGCGACAAGCTGGACGCGCGCGTGCTCGACGTTTGCTACGAGCAATCTGCGCGCACATTTGATCCGCGTGAGGGCGGCTTCGGCGGCGCACCGAAATTTCCGCGGCCGGTCGCGCTCAACTATCTAACCCGCTTTCACGCGCGCCATGAAGATGATGATGCCGGCCAGCACGCGCTCGAGATGGCGTTGCTGACTTTGCACAAAATGGCTGCCGGCGGAATGCACGATCATCTCGGCGGCGGCTTTCACCGTTACTCCGTCGATGGCTTCTGGCACGTGCCGCATTTTGAGAAGATGCTCTATGACCAGGCGCAGCTGGTGAACGCGTATCTCGATGCATTTCAGATCACGCACGATCCGCGGTTCGCTGCCGTCGCCCGCGACACTCTCGATTACGTCCGCCGCGACATGACCTCGAAGAATGGCGGATTTTTCTCAGCCGAAGATGCGGACAGCCTTCTTGAGCTGGGTAAACCTGCGCATGCTGAGGGCGCATTCTACGTCTGGACCAAAGACGAGATCAAAGGTGCGCTCGGCGATGAGGCCGATGTTTTTTGTTTCCATTTCGGCGTGGAGAAGAATGGCAACGCGCCAGAGGGCGCCGACCCGCACGGCGAATTCACCGGCAAAAACATTTTGATCGAGCGGCATTCGGTGGAGGAAACGGCGGCGCAATTCCGCCAGCCAGCGGCCGAAACCGAAGCGTTGCTCGCGCGTGCAGAGGAGAAATTGTTCGCGATTCGCTCGCGCCGGCCGCGTCCCCATCTGGACGACAAGATCATCGCGGCTTGGAATGGATTGATGATATCAGCGTTCGCTCGCGCGGCGCAGGTTTTCGACGATGCGACTTACCTGGAGACGGCAACGCGCGCGGCTGAGTTTGCACTGGTGAAAATGTGGGACGCGCCTCGCCGAACGCTGGCGCGCACGTTCCGCGACTGTCGCGGCGGCGATGGCTTTGCCGATGATTACGCATTTATGATCGCCGGTTTGCTCGATCTTTACGAAGCGTCGTTCGATTTGCGGTGGCTGCACTTCGCGGTCGAGCTCCAGCGGTCGCTCGATGCTCAATTCTGGGATGAACAACGCGGAGGTTACTTCAGCGTCACCGGGAATGATCCCAGCGTGTTGCTCCGCATAAAGGATGACAACGACAGCGCAGAGCCGGCGGCGAGCTCGATCGCGGCCCTGAATTTGGCGCGCCTCGGCGCGATGCTGAACGACGCCGCCCTGGACGAGCGCGCGCGCAAAACAGTGGCGGCACTCGCTCCCCAGCTCGCGCATTTTCCGAGCGCCATGCCGCAAATGCTCGTCGCGTTCGATTGGCTCGAGCGCGGAGCGGTCCAGATTGTGATCGCGGGCGCGCGCGAGGATGAACGAACAGACGCCCTGTTGCGCGAAGTGCGCAGTCGTTTTCTCCCGCGCGCGGTGGTGCTGCTGGTCGATGGCGATGAATCGCGGGAGTTCTTCAGCAAAAATAACGAGGCGCTTCGTGCGATGAGGCCGCTCGATGGCAAACCGGCGGCTTACGTTTGCCGAAATTTCAGTTGCAACGCGCCGGTGACGGACGCGGCGGAATTGGCGAAGCTGTTATAGCGCAGAGACAGGTTGTAGC
>DAIRIE010000087.1:7302-10217 GCA_036809705.1 Chthoniobacterales bacterium | reverse complement strand
TCCTCGGCCGGAGTGTTTTCCAAACGGAGGAAGGGCTGAATAACGCCTGTGCCGGTCGGCTGCTGGGCGGTGAAGACGAACTGGGCACCATTGACGGCGCCGGAGTCGTTAGAGCCACTCAGATCGACGACGGTGGCGTTAGCCATGGGAGCAAGGCTACCCAGAGGCAGGATGAGATAGAGGAGGCGGCGATGGATATATGCTATTGTACGTATTAGTTTTACTATAATTCTGATAAATTGGGGATTTCCGTCAACAGAAATCCTCAGCGGATTATCACCCCCGTCTCGGCTCGCCGCTGTATGCGCCCACTGAGCGACGGCCAACAAACCTATCGCCGAGCCTGTATTCGCCTGTCCGATGCGAAGCCAAAGCCGCGTTGTGCGACCGATGCGGGACATCATGCGGCCGTCCGGCAGCCCATCGCGACCAAACCTTATCTCTCGGCGCCCGAAGCTGCGGTGCAGCGAATCGCGATACGCTGCCGCGCCCAGCGGCAGCGAGCTATAAAGCTCACCCCAATGGCGAAGCGGTGCTAATGAAAAAACCGCCGGCTTAGCGAGCGACGACGGGCTCAGTTTCGGGCGTGCTCTCCGCCATCACTTCGTCGGTCTGCGTCACGCGCACGACTTCTTCGACGGTGGTGATTCCCTGCACGACTCGGCGCCAGCCATCATGCCGCAGCGTTTCCATGCCCTGCACGACAGCGCACTGCTTGAGCTCGTTGCCGTCGCGCTTTTGCAGAATCAGTCGCCGCAACGGCTCAGTCACGACGCACATCTCGTAGATCGCGACGCGTCCGACGTAGCCGGTCTGCCGGCAATGATCGCACCCGGCGCCCCGATAGAATTTGAAGTCCGGAGGAAAAGTTACGCCAAGTTCCTTCAGGTAATCGACCGGATAACCGGCGAGGGTTTTGCACTCCGGGCAAATGGTGCGCACGAGTCGCTGGGCGATGAAGGCTTTGACCACGCTCGCGAGCAGGAACGGCTCGACGTCCATGTCCAGCAATCGCGTAATGCCGCCGACCGCGTCGTTCGTGTGCAGTGTGCTGAAGACGAGGTGACCGGTCATGGCTGCGCGAATAGAGATATCCGCCGTCTCGATATCGCGAATCTCGCCCACCATCACCACGTTCGGATCCTGCCGCAGGATGTGCCGCAAACCCTTGGCAAAGGTCAGATCGATTTCCGGTTTTACATCGATCTGCGAAACTCCAGGCAAACGATATTCGACCGGCTCCTCGATGGTGATGATGCGGCGCTGCACCGAGTTCATGCTGGAGAGAAAGCAATAAAGCGAAGTGGACTTGCCGCAGCCGGTGGGACCAGTGACGAGGATGATGCCGTTGGGTTGCGCGAGAAGATTGCGCACGATCTCCTGCTGTCTCTCGCTCAGGTCGAGCCGGTCGAAGCCGAACTGCTGCTCGGTGCGACTGAGCAAACGCAGGGAGATGGATTCGCCGTTTACAGTCGGGATGGTGGAAACGCGGACGTCGATTTCCTGATTGTGGGCGTGCAATTGAATGCGCCCATCCTGCGGCAGGCGCCGCTCGGCGATGTCCATGTGCGCCATCACTTTCAGGCGCGAGATAATGGCCGATTGCAAGACTTTGAGCTGCGGCGGCACCGCCACTTCGTGCAGGATGCCATCGATGCGGTAACGGATGCGCAGATCGTTCTCGAGCGGCTCGACGTGGATGTCGGTCGCTCGCTCGATGATGGCTTCGCGGATGATCTGGTTGACGAATTTGACTACCGACGCTTCGGGATCATCCGCGTTAAGGTCGGTGCTCGTCTCCGATTCCATCAGCGGCTCGAAAGCGCGGTTGGTTTTGAGAATTTCGTCGAAGGTTTCCGCGCCCACTCCGTAAAGCGCCTTCATCGCGCGAAGCAGTTGCGCGCGTGGCACCAGCACCCATTCGGCTGGCTTTTTCAGCAGCTGGCCGACGAGCTGGCGGCCAGCCGAGTTAAAAAGATCGTAGGTCGCGAGTGTGACCGATTTGTCCGTCTGCGCGATGGGCAAAATGTGATGTTGAAAAACGAAACGCGAGGGCAGGATTGAGAGCGTCTGCCGGTCGATTGTTTTGGCATCGAGCGGACGAAAGGGCACGCGGAAGAATTTGCTGATGGCGGCGAGAAAGCGCTGCTCATCGACTTTGCCGGAATCAAGGACCTGCGTCGTCCACGAGCCGCCGTTAAGATTTTGCGCCAGCTGCAACGCTTCCTCACGCGACGCGATCCCGCCTTCGAGCAGCAGGTTAATCAGCTTCTCGCTCGCGGACTTGCGGTGATGTCCGTTCGATGGATTGGCGGGCGGAGCTCCTGCGACGCCGGTGTTGCTCGATGACGACGTCTCAGCCGCTGGTGGGCTCGCAGGAACGCGCCCATCCGTCGAGCCGGGCGCGCCGTTGCCAGCACGCCCGTTTGCCCTTCCCGGCAACGTGATATCCCGCCCCTGCTCCATACTTGCTACGGTAAATGAAGCGCCCGCCGTACCGGACTAGTTAAAGTTCCCGTCACGCGCATGGAATAATTCTTCTGCAAGCGCGCGATAGCGTCGGACACTTCCGCGGAGAAGATACCATCGATCGGGCCGCAATAATAGCCGAGCCTGCGCAAATCGCGCTGCAACGCGCCGACGTAGGCAGGCTCCGCCATGACCTGCTCCGGAGGCTTGAAATAATAGACGAAGCGGCAGTGATTACGCTGCTCCCAATCAGTGGCATAGATGTCTTTGCTCTGGTGGAGCAACCCGTATTCATCGCGTTGCGCCAGCGAATCGGCCGAGCGAACGGAAAAGATTTCCTCATCGAGGATAAACCCGTGCGCATTGGCTACGACAAGCACGCCCAGCAGGGCAGAACCAATGTGTTTGGGAAAAAGTCTCATAAACCTTTAGCCGAAGGAACGTCC
>DAIRIE010000087.1:0-7220 GCA_036809705.1 Chthoniobacterales bacterium | reverse complement strand
CTTCGGGACGCATCAGAATGATCAGTTCTGTGCGCTTGCGGGCCTTGCTCGTGCTGCGAAAAATTGCTCCCAGGATTGGCAGTTTGCTCAGGTAAGGAACACCGCTCTTATCGAGGGTCTTTTCATCCTGGATAAGCCCGCCCAGAACAATCGTGGAACAGTTTGGGGCCGAAACGTTGGTGCGGATGTAGCGAGTGTTGATTGTCGGGACAATGTTGCCGCCGATGTTCGTCCGCTCGTTGGAAAGGCTGTCAATCTTCTGCAAGATGTCTAGTGAAACTTCCTTCTCGGAATTAATAAGCGGCACTACTTCGAGTTGAAGCGCGACCTTCTTAAATTCAATACTCGACTGGACGGCAGCGATATTGTTGTTCGTCGTGACGCCGGCATTGGTTAAAGTGTTTACTGGGACTGGGACTTCCGATCCGCTGGCGATGATCGCCTTCTTGTTATTGCTGGTGAAGACTGTGGGCCGGGAAATTGTTTTAAAGCGACCAGTCGAGTCCAGCGCATGCACGATGGACTTGAGCGTGTCTCCAGCCGAGAGGTAAATGTTCGTACCACCACTCGCAGCAGCAGCCGCGGCGAGTTTGGTAAATTTCAACAACGATGGATCGACGATTCCTGTTGCAGGAACAGCACTGTTGTCTACTCCGGCGCCAATGCCGCCAGAGCCGCCGCCGATGTGCTTGAAGTTTAAAAAGTAATCGACGCCAAATTCTTCCTCGTTGTTGAGCGTGAGTTCGCCGATGACCGTGCTCAGCGTCACCTGAGGCGCTTTGACGTCCATTTCGTCGAGGATCTTCTCGACCCTGACTACCACCTCGCGATTACCGAGGATGATGATGGTGTTGGCGCGCTGGTCGGCGATCAGCTTGGTGTTGCCGATAGTGGCTGATTTCGGTGCGGTATCGACCGGCTGAGTCGAGAGTTCCTCGGAGATGTTGAGATTGCTGTCGCTCGCAGTGCTTCCTTGCGCGGCGTTGTAGGGATTGGTCGCTGTCGGGTTCGTCGCACGCTGGGGAGTGGGGCCGGCCTGTGGACCGGCTGTCCCACCGGCGGTTCCCTGTTCGTTCTGGCCCGGCTCAGTCAACGCCTGCACAAGCACCGGCAGCACGTCGCTAGCTGAGATGTAGCGCAGTGGCCGCGTGACTGGCTTGGCAAACTGCGTGTTGGCGTCGAACTCCGAAATCAATCGCCGGACAAACGGCAGGTTCACCGGACGGGTGATGACATGAATGCGATTGGTGCGCACGTCGGCGGCGATTTTGATTTTGCCCTGGATAATCGACTCCTCGGAAAGGCCGGTGACGGTGAAGTCCGCCTCGCCTTGGGGTTGCGGAATGTTCGGATTGGGCACGCCACGCACCGTGCGAACGGCCCCAGGCGCGACGCCGCGCGTTTGATCGCCCTTCTCGAAAATATCTTTCAGCATGTCCACCACTTTGGTCGCGTCGGCCCGTTGCAGCGGAATGAATTCGCTCACCACTTCCGCCGGCTCGACATCGATCTGGTCGATGATCTTGCCGATCGACCTAATGACGGTGGTGCTTTCCGTCACGAGCAGGCTGGACGACTTCGGCAGCGCGAGAATGGAAGAGTAAGGGCTGGGCGAGCCGCCGGCCAGGTATTGGGTGAGCGCCGCCTGGAGCTCAGTCGGATCGGCGAAGCGCAATTTGAAAACGTAAGAGATGACACGTTCACCCGGCGGAATTTCGGATGGATCGGAGACGATGGGAATGCCGGCGCCCCGCGGATTTTTATTCGTGCCGATGACTTTGATCAGGTCGGGCTCAGCCGGCACGAGCGCGAAACCATTCATGAGCAGATTGGTCTCGATAATCTTGATCGCTTCCTCGCGTGGCACATCGCCGACAATGTTAATGTTCACTTTCCCCTGAACGAAATTGTCCGTGATCACGCGTTTGCCGGTGAGTGCTTCGTAAATGCGAAGCACGTCCTGCACGTCACTGTTGGGATACTGGAGTTTGACGGTCGCGGGACTGTTGACCGGGATTGGCGCAGGGTTAGGACCAACGGTAGAAGCCGGCCCCGGAACATTCGGCGGCGTGGCCAGCGCCTGCACTTGCGCGATGCGGCGCGGTGAGGCAGCGGCCTGCGCTGGAGGATGAATTGTCTGTGCGCGTGCACTCGCGCTCAGGAAGAGGAGCGCGAGAACAGCATGGGGGAGGCGCGATGTCACAAGACTGCGCAGCGTAATGGGAAGGATGGGGCTGGTCAACAATTCTGCTCCCGAACAACCGCCGAATCCTGAAGATCGCTGAGGAACGCAGGAAAGCAGGAATTTTAAATCGAACGCCTTCCTGCTTCCCTTAGAGATCGTTCAGCTTAGTCAGCAGTTTCTGGTGAATGTTGTCGAAGCTGCCATTGCTGAAGACCGCGACGACGTCGTTTTCCTTCAACATTGGGGCGATCCGTTCGACGATCGCGTCCGCGTTCTTCTCGTAATACGCCGGCCGGTTTGATCCGGCGATTTCGCACATGAGCGCTTCGGCATCGAGGCGTTCTTCGGCCGGAATTTGCTCCAGCCGCGCCACCTCCGAAATGAAAACGCCGTCCGCGAGCTTGAGCGCCTCGGGTAATTCGCGCTGGAAAACGGCGCGCCGCGTCGTGTTCGAGCGCGGCTCGAAGATGGCCCAGATGCGGCTTCGATTATAGCGATGCCGCAGCGCCGTCAGCGTCTGCGCGATGGCGGTGGGATGGTGCCCAAAGTCGTCGATCACTTTCACGCCGCGCGCTTCTCCGCGAAGCTCCTGCCGCCGTGCGATGCCTTCGAATCGCTTCAGCGCTCTGCGAATCTTGTCCGCCGGCACGCCGTAAAATTTCGCCGCGGAAATGGCCATGGCGGCATTGCGCACGTTGAACTCGCCGATGAGCGGAATGTCGAACGTCTCGTCCGCGAGGGTGAATCGCGAACCTTTGTCCGAGTAGGCCACGTCGCGAATCTGCGCCGCGCAATTGATCCCGAAACCGACCTCGACCATCTGCGCGAGACATTCGCCCGCGACGTCGCGGCAGTTCGCGTCATCGCCGTTGAGCAAAACCATGCCGTTCTGCGGGACGATGCGCAGCAGATGACGGAAGCTGGTCTTGATCTCGTCGAGATCGCGAAAGATGTCGGCGTGGTCGAACTCGATGTTGTTGACGATGACGAGTTCGGGCAGGTAGTGGATGAACTTCGAGCGTTTGTCGAAGAAGGCGCTGTCGTATTCGTCGCCTTCGATGACGAAGAACTTCGAGCCAGTGAAACGCGCGCCCTGGCCAAGATTGCGCGGGATGCCGCCGATCATGTAGCTCGGCTTTTGCCCCGCGCGTTGCATGATCCAGGCGAGGAGCGCGGTCGTGGTCGTTTTTCCGTGAGTGCCGGCGACGACGAGATTATGTTTGCCGCGAAGGAAATAGGTTTTCACCACTTCCGGCAGGGAAAGATAAAAGAGCTTGCGGTTGAGCACCGCTTCCACTTCCGGATTGCCGCGGCGCATGGCGTTACCGATGACGACCACACTGGCATCGGCCGGGATGTTTTCCGCGCGAAAACCAGCCGAGAGCGCGATGCCGCGTTCCTGCAAAAATGTGGACATCGGCGGATAAACATTTTCATCCGAGCCAGTGACGACGAACCCGCGTTCGCTCATCGCCGCCGCCACCGCGCCCATGGCTGTGCCGCAAATGCCGATGAAGTGAAAATGTTCGCCTTTGGGCACGCGGTTCTTTAGCCTGCGACTTTGCGCCGCGCTAGAATTTTGCACGACCGTGAACCGCCGGGCGCGGCGCGTCGACTTTGCTCGCGCGCAGCGCGCAGCCAACTATTATCTAAACAATGAGTCGCGCGCTGGCGATCGCATTCGGCATTGGCTTCATCGCTGGTCTGCGCTCGATGACTGCGCCGGCGGCAACGGCGTGGGCGGCGCACCTGGGCTGGCTCCATCTTCAGCGCGCCGCTGTGGCCTGGATGAGATCGCTCACCGCAGCTCTCATTTTTTCCATCCTCGCCTTCGGTGAGATGATTGCCGACAAGCTGCCGATGACGCCGAAGCGAACGGCGCTCGGGCCTTTGCTCGTCCGCGTCGTCAGCGGCATGCTTTGCGGCGCATGCGTGACTTCCGCAGCGAGATTCGGCCTGATCAGCGGCGCTGTTTTGGGCGGAGCGGGCGCAGTTGCCGGCGCCTTTGCCGGTTATGAATTTCGCCGGCGGCTTCCGCCTGCGTTGCATGCAAAAGACGCGCCGATCGCCATAGCTGAAGACATGATCACGCTCGGCCTTGCGATTTTCCTGCTCTCGTCCTAACGAGCCGTGGCTTTTCCGGCGCAATGATTCGCGCGCATGGGTGACTCGCGCCTCTCGATGCGCTCGCCGCCTTCTTCTGCGTTCTAGCCAAGAAACCGCTTTGTGCTTACTCTTCCAGTCATGAACCAAAGTATGCGACCTGTTTTCTTCGCACTTTCTATTCTGCTCACACTTACTCTCTCGAACGCGCACGGAGCAGCGATCCCGGCCATGGACGTGACCGTGACCAGCGGAGGCGGCAAGGTTGTTTACAAAGGAACGACAAATGCCAGCGGCGCTTTCGCCACCGGAAAACTCGAGCCGGGCACTTACGTCGTGCAGTTCGTCTCGAGGAAGTCCGCTGCGAAAAACACGAAGCTTTCAGTGACGTTGACAGACGGAAAGAACAACGTCAGCGCCGATTCAGTGACCGGCGACAGATTCGCCGATCCCGGCGTGGTGATGAAACTTTCGCTCGAGACAAAGGTGACCGTGAGCGGTCAGATCGCGCCCGCCGGCTCCCATCCTGCGCAAACTCAATCCGCGGCCAGCGCCAACACGAAAGCGAAGGTCGATGACCGGCCGGTGAAAATCATCAACGGGAAGCGATACGTTTGGGTGGTGCCGAATACTGGAAGCGTCGCTGGCGGCCACTGGGTCGAGGAATCGCAGGCGGCGCAAAACGGCAACACGCGGGTGTTGCAAAGGAACAACCAGACCGCGCCGAGCTCGAGCAGCATGCATTACTGATCGAGCGGCGACATTTTCCTCCCCTGCTCACCGCGTCTTGGTTAAGGTCGCGCCATGAGCACGTCTGCTACTCCCGTTGCCGCCGCTGAGACCGCAGTGGAACACGTTGCCGTTCGCGGTCATGCCGACGGATTTCTCCAGGAGATCACAGCCGGCAAATATCAATTCAAAGCGGACGAGCCGGTCAGCGTCGGCGGGCGTGAATCCGCGCCCGATCCTTACGATTACCTGCTCGCGGCGCTGGGCGCCTGCACCTCCATGACCATCGGCTGGTACGCGCGCGAGAAGAAAATTCCGCTGGAGGATGTGACGGTATCGCTGCGGCATTCGCGCATTCACGCGAAGGATTGTGAAGAATGTGAAACCAAATCCGGCAGGCTCGATCGCATCGATCTCGACGTGCGGCTCGCCGGTGCGCTCACGCCCGAGCAGCACGCGAAGCTAATGGAGGTGGCGGCCAAATGTCCGGTCCATCGCACGCTGAAATCGGAGATCGAGATCAGGTTGCGCGACGCGCAGCCTGGCTGATTGCCCAAACGCATTGCGAGTTCCAGCGATCGCCTGAGGCTTGAAATTGCCAGGAGCTTCTGCGCACGCTGAGGATTCGTGCACTTCTTATCTCACGCCGTCCATTTCCTCGGCATCGGCGCCCACAAAGCCGGCACCACCTGGCTCTGGTCCATGCTGCGGGCGCATCCGCAGATTTGGACGGCGCCGCTCAAGGAGCTCCACTACTTCGACCGCTCGCTGCGCTATTTCTCCGCCAATACTTTGGCGGCAGATCGCCTCTTCGAGCGGCTCTTCAGCCAGGCGCGACATAACCTTGAGTTTCGCCGCGACTGCCGCGTGCAGATTGCCCGCGCCCTTCATCTGCGCGACTGGCGACTGCTGCGATGGACTTTGCGTTACTATCTCGGCCCTCGCCACGACCAATGGTATCTCTCGCTCTTCGGCGCTGGCGCGGGGCAGGTGCGCGGTGAGATTACACCTGCTTACGCCATGCTCGAGAGGCATGATGTCGCGCGCGTCCATCGGCTTTTGCCGAACGCGAAGATTCTCTTTCTTCTGCGCAATCCGATCGACCGCGCCTGGTCCCACCTTCGTTTCGAATGGATGCAAGGCCGTTTCCGCGCGGTCGATGATATCGCCCAGGTGCGCGCGCTGCTGGAACACCCCGGCGTCACTCTGCGAAATGATTACCTGCGCACACTCCGCACCTGGGAATCGGCCTTTCCGCGCGAGCAAATCTTCGTTGGCTTTTACGACGACATCGTGGCGCGGCCGGATGTCTTGTTGCGCGACGTATTCACCTTCCTTGAGGTGGAAGAATCTGTCGCTCGCACAAACAAGACCGTCGTTCTTCCATCGAAGAAGCTGCCGATGCCACCCGAGATCCGCCGTTATCTCACTGAAAAATATCTGCCCGCAATTGAGAAACTCGCGATGCGTTTCGGCGGTCACGCCGAACGATGGCGCGCCGAGGCATCGACAATCGCCGGCCGTAGCTCCGCGACTGGAATCGCAGGCCGCGACGAAAAAGATTGACGTCCTGACGGCGAATCAATAGCCAGAAGAAGGCGCGCGGCCCCCGACGATGCGCGCGCCATGAGATAATTCGCTCGCTCCTTGAGGAAGACGAGGGCGGTGGGGGGCGGGCTCAACACGAACAAAGGAGTCCGATGAAAAAGCTAACAATACTGGTCGCGTCGCTCGCGATCACCTCGATCAACACCGTTCTGGGTCAAGCCTCCCCCACGGCTGCATCCGCCTCGGCCGCGCCCGCGGCGCGAACGGAGGTTTATCACGTCAACTTCAGCCACGCTGCGGTCGGTAAAGCCGGCGCGCTGGAAGATGCGCTGAAGAAAGCCAGCGCCAACGCTCCCATGCCGGGCCACGTTCTCGTCAAGGTGGCGTACGCCGGCGTGAACGGGCCCGACCGTCGAGGCCACCGGCGATCCACGCGGCGCAACGATGCGGCCGATGATGGATTGGCACGACGACACCTTCGTCAATGGCCCGCCCTGGGCTGACTTCGCCAAGGCCATGGGGCTGGATGATTCCGGCAAAAGCAAAGGCAGCGATGATGTTTATATCCTCTCCGTTTATCGGCCGAACGTAGGGCAGGACGACGCGCTGGAGAAATTCCTGAGCGAACCGCCGTCCGCTTCAGGCGACCTCGCCG
>DAIRIE010000086.1:228-10229 GCA_036809705.1 Chthoniobacterales bacterium | reverse complement strand
ATAGTGCGCTGATCACTGCTGCCGTTGACGAGGCGGACGCGCAAGGTTTCGTCGCCCAATTCGACGGCGCTGATGGAAGCGGAATCAACCTGAATGCGCTGGAACAGATCGAGCGGCACCCCGAGCGCGTAGGCGATGGTTGCGCGAATGACGTCGCCGTGACTGAAAATGACGACGAACTGATGGCGGGCGCGAAGTTCGCGCAGCCTGGCGACGACGCGTGCCTGGACCGCGAGCATCATTTCTCCGTCCGGTGGAGCGGAGAAACTTCGTAATGAATTCCAAACCTGAAATTCCCCTTTCTTTCGCAGATCGGTGAATTCCTCGCCCGTCCAATCGCCAAACTCGATCTCGTTGAACTCGTCAGCTATCTGGAGCGGCAAATGGAGGCGCTGGCAGAGTGGCTCCGCGGTCTCGCAAGCGCGCTCGAGTGGACCGGCATAGATGGCATCAATCGGGAAATCGCCGAGCGCATCAGCGATGTGGCGTGCTTGCTGCCGGCCAGCTTCGTTCAAATGCAAACCGGCTTTGCGGCCCGCGATTTTCGTGCTGATGACATCGTTTTCGCCGTGGCGAACGAAGACGAACGTCGTCACCTCGTCGTCTGCACCGCGTTGAGCGTCGTGGGCGCGTAACGCTGCGTCATGCGCGCGCAGAATTCGGCAAACTCTTCGCTCACCACGGGTGGGCTGGTGTGATGCGGGACAATGCCGCGGTGCTCAGGTGTGAAGCAAAAGGTGAGCGTGACATTGAACTCAGCCAGCGCGTTCATCTGGCGATCAAACCAGGCATCGGTGCCGGGGCGGAAGCTATCGGCCCAGCTCAAACCGGTGCGGAGATAAGTGACACCGAGTTTGCGAAGCCAATTCACTGCGTCATCGAGCCTGTGATCTTCAAAATGGAACCACTGGCAGATGCCAAGCTCCGGCGTGAACTCGGGAAACAACCGGAGCGCGCGCTTGGGCGTTCCATCTTCGCGGAGCAATCCCATGTGAAAATGCCGGTAATAGCTTGACCCTTCCGCTTCGCGATGCCGCGTCGTCGCTGGCCAGGCCCTGGGCAAATCATAAAGTGAGTACCAATGAATCCGTGGCGCGCGGCCGATGAGCAGCTCGGCTGTTCTGCGCAATCCAAATTCCTGCACTTCTTCCGCGCCGAAAGTGGAGATGCCGACCTCGCTGATCCAAACCGGCAAGTCCGTGACGGCGTGAATTTCATCGAGCCGCTCGGGCCATTGATCGAGCATCCAGTTATTCCAGTCGAGCGGGAAACCGTGCACTGCCACCGCGTTTAATTCCTCCAGCACGCCAAACTTTTCCATGCGCTCGATGAACGCGGGATCGATGGGCGAAATGCCGCCGAGCACCCGCGTCAGGGCGGGATTCACTTCGGCCACGGCCTTCGCCGCCAGCTTCGCCATGTCGGCAAAGCGCCGCCATTCAGGGTCGAGCTCGGAATCCCAGTGGGATTTATTGTTCGGCTCGTTCCAGAACATGACGGCTTCAACCATGCGTCACCTCTCTTCTTCTCATTCCGACCGCAGCGAAACGGAGTGGACAAATCTCTGACTATTCAGCCGCCGTGAATGATCAAAGATGTCTCGGCTCCGCTCGACATGACAAACGACACTCATTTTGCCCGGCAAATGAACACTTCCTCTTCCGGGTGCTCGACAATGGTGAAACCGCTCGAGCGCAGCATCGCTTCCACACACGCGCGATTTGGGATCCACCAATTCGTTGGATCACCCGCGTACTTTTTCTCGATGAAATACATGCGCGGAAACTCGGGACGCTCGAAGATTTCCGTCTGCCAGAAATCGTAATCGTTCTCCGAACGGAACGGCTGGTCACTGCCGCGCTGCATTGATTGGAAAACAAACAAATCGCGCGCGACATGCTCGTGGATGAGATCGAGAGCCAGGAGCGGATGGCGCAGGTGATAAAGCACGCCCATGAAAAGGACGACGTCGAACTTCTCCCGCAGCTGCGCGACGTCGTAGACCGAGAGTCGCTGGAACTCGACTTCGAGGCCGAGCGTCTCAGCCATGAAGCGCGCCTGCGCCAGGTATCGCTCGTCATAATCAACGGCGAGGACGCGCTCGGCCCCGCGCCGCTTCATTTCGAAAGAATAAAATCCGGCATTGCAGCCGATATCGAGAACGGTCTTGCCGGTGAGGTCGGCGGGAATGGCATGAGCAAACTTGCGCCATTTCACCGCTGGGTAATCGCCGAGGAAATGATGCGGCGCGGTGGGAGTGCCGTCGAGGGAAAAGTTTTGAAACCACGGGCCGAGCGCGTCGATGCGCCGTCGCAAATCGCTTGTTTCAAGCACCGCGTTCATGCCAGCGCCTCCGTCGCTTCCTTCGACCGCTCGCTCAACAGGCGAATGGCGCTGCGATAGCCATCGAGCGTGCCGACATCGACGTAGGACTCACCGGCGCGGACGCCCTGCGCGACTCCGCCGCGCGCCAGCCATGCGTTCACCAGCGTGCCGAAATATTCGTCGCGTTTTTCCCGGGCCAGCCAGAGCTGATGCAGCTCGTGGAAAACAGCGCCCGGCATTTTGAACGCGCCCCAGACCCATTTGGATTTCCAATCATGTTGCTTCACCTGAATCTCGCGCACCCGGTTTTGATTGTCCGTGACGACAACGTCGAAGAACTCCGGATGCTCGACTGGAAAAAGAAGGAACGAGAGTTCGTCATCGGGCAATGCCTTGAGTCCGTCCTCAGGAAACCAGATCGTGTCGGGTAGGCCGACAACGACCTGCTCGTTCGGGGCAACGATCGGCGCGGCGCAGAAAATCGCATCGCACAGGCCGGCGGTCGCGGGTTGCACCACGAAGATGACGCTGACGCCTTCCAGCTGGCTGTAATACTCAAGAATGTCCGACTTGCCCGCCCCGATGACGAAACAGATTTTGGTCGCGCCGGCGATACGCATGCGTTCGATGAGGTATTCGCTGACCGCGCGTGGCCGCTCGATCGCGCCGTCGAGCCTGCCGCCAACGGGAAGGAGTTCCTTGGAAAACGCCAGTGGTTGGATCCGGCTGCCCGCGCCCGCGGCTGGAATGATCCCGAGCATCAGACTTCCACAGCCGCCGAGGATGGGCCGCAGCTACAACATTGCGCATTCTGCGACGCGTTCATTAGCAGTTGTTCGAACTCGGCGGCGCGGTGAGCGGCGGTGTGTTCGCTCAAGGCGCGTTCGCGAGCTGCGGTTGCGATTTGGCGCAATTCTCCATCGCTGAGTTGCAACGCGTCGATCACATCATTCGCGTCATGCGCGATCAGAATCTCCTCGTCAGGCGTGAAGAATTCATCCAAGCCGTCCCACCAGTCGCTGATCACAGGCGTGGCGCAGGCGGCGGCTTCGAAGAGCCGTCCCGAAGGACACCAGCCCATCTCGCGCATCGAAGCGCGCGTCACATTCAGCGTCAACCGCGAGGAGCAGAAGAAGGCCGAATGCTGCGATGGTGCGAGATGCTGAAGGAAAAAAATGTTCGGCGCCCAGGGAAATTCCTGCGGGTATTGCGCCCCGCCGATGACGAAACGTTGCTCCGGCCAAGCACGCGCAGGTTTGATGAACAATTCATCGAGCGTCTGCTGACGATCAGCCGCGAAAGTGCCGAGATATGAGAGCGTCGATCGTAAATTTTCCAATGGCGCAACGGGATGATGAATGAGCGGATCGACGCTGCCGTAGAGTGGCGCGGCGTGTTGTGCGCCGAGCTCTTCCTCCAAGGCGCGCAAAGCGGCGCCACCGGTGAAACTGAGGACGAGATCGAAGTGGCAAAGTCCGCTTTCGCCGATGTAGGAAAGCGGTTCGCCGGCGCGCACACGCGCGAGCGTGACCGGCGTGTCGAGATCGTAAAACACGCGCAACGCGGATGAGCCGCAGACAAGCTCCGAAGCGCCGAGGCCATCGGGACAATACGAGGTGACAATGGCAGCATCACTCTCGGCGACCTCACGTCGGGCGAGCGGCAGCGTTTCGTCCCACTCGCTGTAAAGCGACAAAATTCCGCCGTTCAGCTCAGCCAGATCTCGATGCGCCGCATAAAACGGCACGTCTCGCTCGAAGAAAGTGACGTCATGCCCGCGCGCGATCATTTCGCGGAGCAGCGCGCGCCAGACGGTGGCGTGACCATTGCCCCACGAAGAACTGATCGTCAGTCCGAAAATAACGATCTTCATCGCGGTGTTCGGTTTTCGATTTTCGTTCTACGATTCCCGCGGCGACGCGAGCGTGGCATTCGTGTTTCCGCCGATGAACTCCGCCACTTTTTTGCGCGCTTCATCGTCGGTGAATTGCACCGGCGGCGATTTCATGAAGTAACTGGACGGACCGATGAGCGCGCCCCTGATCTTGCGGTCAAGGGCGAGTTTGGCGCAGCGGATGGCATCGATGACCACGCCGGCGGAGTTGGGCGAATCCCACACTTCCAGCTTGAGCTCGCAATGGAGCGGCACGTTTCCAAAGGTGGTGCCTTCCATACGGATGTAGCACCATTTGCGATCGCCCAGCCACGGCACGTGATCGCTCGGGCCGACGTGGACATTTTCCGCGGGCATGGCATGACCGAGCTGGCTCGTCACGGCCTGGGTCTTGGAGATTTTCTTCGACTCGAGCCGGTCGCGCTCGAGCATGTTTAGGAAATCGGTGTTGCCACCGAAGTTGAGTTGATAGGTGCGATCGAGCCGCACACCGCGGTCACGGAACAAATTCGTCAGCACGCGATGCGCGATGGTGGCGCCGACCTGAGATTTGATGTCGTCGCCGATGATCGGCAGTCGGCGCTCTTCAAACCGGCGCTGCCAATACGGCTGCGACGCGATGAAAACCGGAATGCAATTCACAAAGGCGCAGCCGGCATCGAGGATCTGCTCGACATACCACTTCGTCGCCATCTCAGCGCCGACCGGGAGATAGGAGACGACGACATCCGTTTTCGTCCGCTTCAAAATACCCACGATGTCGTCCGTCGAACCCGGCGATTTCTTCACCACGCGCTCGAGATATTTGCCGATGCCGTCGTGGGTCATACCGCGATGCACGCGCACGCCGAGCGCCGGCACGTCGGCGAATTTGATGGTATTGTTCGGCTCGGCGAAAATCGCTTCGCCCAAGTCGCGGCCGACTTTGCTCGCGTTGATATCAAAGGCGGCGCTGAACTCGATGTCGCGCACGTGATATCCGCCGAGGTTCACGTGCATCAATCCCGGCACGTCCTCCCCTTCCCGCGCGTTTCTGTAAAACTCCACGCCCTGCACTAGCGACGAGGCGCAATTTCCCACTCCGATAATGGCAACACGAATCATGATGGCACTCCTTCCAGCTTCGCTACTCGGCCCGGTTTACGGACGCATTGAATCAATTGTTCCAGCTCAGCCGCGCGGTGTGCGGCCGTGTGTGAGGTGAGCACGCGTTCACGCGCGCGGCGGCCGATGGCGCGTGCTTCAGCGTCCGGCGTTCCGCGCAAAATCCGCAGCACGTCATCGGTCGTGCGCGCGATGAGGATCTCGCGACCGGGCTCAAAAATTTCCTCCAGGCCTGGCCACGCGTCACTGATGATCGGCGTGCCGCAGGCCGCCGCTTCAAAGAGCCGCACGCTGGGCGACCAGCCGGCGCGCACCATTTCGGCGCGCGTGATATTCAAGGTGAACCGTTGGGCGTTATAAAATGAGCGGTGCGTCGCCGGCTCGAGATGCTGGATGCGTTTGACGTTGGCCGGCCAGCGAATCGTCTTGGGATATTGCGGCCCGGCGACGATGAAAGCGTCGCTCCACATCCGTCGCGCCACTTTGATGAGCAACGTGTCGAGAGCCGATTGACGATCTTCGCTGAAGGTGCCGAGATACCCGAGCGTCCACTTCTTGCGCGCGCGCTGGGGGAAGTACTCGTCCGCATCGACCGAGCAGTAAAGAGCGCGAGCGCGGCGAGCGCCGTAGAGTCGTTCGATTTTGCGAAGGGTCGGACCGCCGGTGAAGGAGAGGTAAAGATCGAATTTGGGAATGACGGCAGCGGAGATGTAATCGCAATCGCCGGCGCCGAGTTTTGCGAGAGTGACAGGAGTATCGATGTCGTAAAATGCGGTCACGCCTTGGGCGTTGCGGTTGATCCATTCGGCAACGGCAATGCCGCTGGGAACAAAAGAACCGAGGATGACAGCATCGGCTTCACGAACTTCATCGGCAAAACGCCTCTTCAGCTCGGCGAGGCTGCGGTAGATTTCTGTCTCGCAAAAACCGGGCTGCGGAAGATCGCGATTGTCGGCGTACCAGGGTTGATCGCGTTCCAGGAAAAGGATGTCGTGACCGGAGCGTGAAAGCTCGCGCAGGAGCGCGCGATAGGTGGTGGCGTGGCCGTTACCCCATGAGGAGGTGATCGATAGACCAAGAACGACAATCCTCATGCGAACACTCCCTCGAGAATTCCGTCGAACTGCGCGGCGCGGTGCGCGTAAGTGTGCTCGGCAAGCGCGCGGCGATATGCAGCGTCGCCGATCTTGTGCGCGCGTGTCGCATCGACGTTCTGCAGGTACGCGGAGACTTCGCTGCCATCGCGCGCGACCAGAATTTCTTCCCAAGGTTCGAAGAACGTTTCAATGCCTTCCCACGCATCGGTGATCAAGCACGCTGCGGCGCCGGCCGCTTCGAACACCCGCGTGGCGGGCGAGAAGCCGTAACGCGCCATGCTCGCGCGCGAAATATTCAGCACCATGCGGGGCGTGCAGTTAAAGGCGTTGTGATGGGCGGTGTAAACATGGCCGAGGTTGTTCACGTTCATCGGCAATGGTTTCGTATCCCAGCCGATGCCACCGAGGAGGAATTTCTGCGCGGGCAATTGTTCGGCGGCATTGAGGAAAAACTCTTGGACACGCGCTTCGCGAT
Source organism: Chthoniobacterales bacterium (assembly GCA_036809705.1). Lineage (GTDB taxonomy): Bacteria > Verrucomicrobiota > Verrucomicrobiia > Chthoniobacterales > UBA10450 > AV69. Next base: position 3,334 of record DAIRIE010000086.1, on the reverse strand, counting down.
CGGGCAAACGGTGACCGAGGAAACCGAGATCAGTTTGGAAACGCGGATCAGGCGGGACGGGATGATGCGTCTCTGGATCGAGGCCGTTATAGATGGGGACACAGAGCTGCGCGCCTAACGATTCGTAGCCGCGCACCACCGGCGGCCCGCCACCGTAGGTGAAGATGAAGTCGTAGCGCGGAATGCATTTCAGAAATGGATCGTCAGGATTTTGTTCGACGCGCTCGAGCGTGGCGGGCGCGTCCACGTCACAGAACACGATGTAATTGTCGGGCCGCTTGAGATCGAGCGCAGCTTCTTCGAGCAGCTCATCGAAAACGCCGATGCCGCTGGCTTTGACGATCATGTCCGCGTTGCGCGCGGCGTCGAGTGCACGGAGAGCAGCAGCTTCGCTATTCTCGTAAACGACCACGCGCGCCCAGCTCGGCGGCTCGATGTCGCGATGCTGTTGCCGGTCGTAGGCGTCAGGCTCATAAACCGTGATGCGATGCCCACGATTGTGCAGCGCCTTGATCAGCCCGCGGTAGTAAGTGGCCGCGCCATTCCAGTAAGCGGAAAGCAGGCTGGAGGGAAAAAACGCTATATTCATCGACCGACTCCTGCTGAGGCGCATACCTCCTGCACGATCCGCATCAATTCATCCAAGCGATGGGCGCAGGTGTGGCGCGCGCGAATGGTCTCGAGTCCGTGCGCGGCGATTTCGCGCGCCATCTGTTTATCGGCGAGCAAGGCGCGGATGTGTTTTTGCATTTCAGAGCCGTCGCGCGCGACGAGGAAATCGCGTCCCGGCGTGAACAGATGTTCGGCATCGTTCCACGGTGAACAGATGAGCGGAATGCCGCAGGCGAGCGCCTCAAAGGGACGAATCGTGGGAATGCCGTGGAGCTGTTCGACGTAGGGCCGGCGCGGAACGTGAAGGGTTAGTTTGTAGCGGGCAAAGATTTCCGGCACGCGATAATTTGGAACCCAGCCGCCGTATTCAATGCCGGCGTCGTGCAGCATCCCGCGGGCGTGCTGCGGATAACGGACGCCGAAAACTTTCGCGCGGAGGCTCAGCGACCGGACTGGCTCGATCAGAAATTGCCGCAGCTCAGCGGTGCGCTCCTCATCGCCCCAGTTGCCGATCCAGACAATGTCGCCGTCGAAATCGCGGCGCGGTCGCGGATAGAAGACGCGGATGTCTGCCGCTTCGTGCCACGTCCACGCGGGCACTCCGCGTTTTGAATAAACCTGACGCAGCGCTTCACCGTAGGCGAGCACACCATCGTAGTTGGACAAATCGTACCGCTGCATCTCCTCCGGTTTAGTGATGGCGCGGTGATGGGTGTCGTGGAACAACAGCGCGTATTTGCGCGACGCGGCGCGGTGATGTTCGCCGATGCGGCGGACGAGCTCGGGATCGTTCCATTCATGAACGAGGACGAGGTCGACTGCGTCGAGCACGCGCTCCAGCTCGAGCAAGTCGAATCGGACCGAGCGCAGATGCGGAAAACGCCGTGCGAATTCCTCAAAAGGGGCGTTGCCATATTCGGCAAAAAGATTTTGTGCGCTCCACGAACTACGCGGCTCATAGATCGCGACCTCATGCCCGCGCGCGATCAATTCACTCGCGATGCCGCGCAGGAAATGGGCGTTGCCGTGGTTCCAATCGGAAACAAGCGAGTGATAGAAGAGCGCGGTCTTCATGCTGCGACCTCGATGCGGGAACAGGCCGAGTAGAGATCGCGGTACTCAGCTGCCATGTCCTCGATTGAAAAACCCAAGGCGCGCTGGCGAGCTCGACGCGCTAAGTCCTGGCGCAAATCAGCGTCGCCGCTGAGCCGGTTTAGCGCGGCGGCAAGCGAAGGGTGATCGTCAGGGTCCACGAAGATTGCAGCGTCATGCCAGAGTTCGCGCAGGCTCGGAATGTCCCCCAGCACGAGTGCGCAGCTACTCAGCGCTGCTTCCAAAATAGAAAGGCCGAATGGTTCGTAGCGCGCGGGCGCGGCGAAGATTGCAGCACTCGCCATTGCCTGCGCCAACTGCGCCGCGCTCAACTTGCCGAGCAACCGCGCGTTTTGAAACGTGGTCGGCTCCCGGCCTGGAGCGGACACCTCGCCCGCGATTTCAATTGGCCATTTCGCCCTTGGCGCAACCGTATCAAGCGCGCGCAGATTCTTGGCTTCATCCCAGACACGCCCGGCAGCGAGGATTCCGGCTTGCTTGGGCGGCGGAGAAAACCGCGGCAGATCGCAGCCGTTGTGAATGGCGCGGGCGGTGAATGCCGCTTTGTAATTTTCGCGCAGCGACTCGAGCATGGCGCGGCTGGGAGCGATCACTACGTTTGCCGCCTGCAACCCGTTCGTCACGCGCTTGCGGTATTCATCGAAACGGGCGGGCGCATTTTCGCCCTTCACAGCGCACCACCACGAGAGCACACACGAATGCGCGACGAGCACGACCGGCGCGTTCCAGCCAAGCGCGGCGTGAGCGTAGCCGTTGAGATGAACGAGGTCGGGTCGAAATTCCGCCGCAATCTTAAGCAGCCATTCGCCCGCAGCATCGACATCGCCCCAGGGATCATCCATCCATTCGAGCATGTAGCCGCCAGGAAAAAGGCGAACGTTTTCCAACGCGCTCACCTCGCCGCCTTGCGACGCGGAAAGCGGCGCCCCCATCGTGCAAAGGGCGAACTCGATTTCCGGCAGCGCGCGCATCAATCCAAGCGCGTAGTTCCAGACGCCTCCCACTGTGTCGGCCGTCACGAGCACGCGTTTCATGGCATGAGGACGAGCGCTTTGATGAAATCACGCGGGCGGGCGAGCGCCGTCGCGAAGGCTTCGCCCATTTGTTCGAACCCGAAGCGATGGGTGTAAAGCGGACGCGGATCGAGCAAGCCGCTTTCGACCGCGCGCACGGCGGCTTCCATTCCCGCGCGATAAATCTGAGGGTCGCGCTCGTGCGCGTTGATCACATCAAGGCCGCGCCAATTCCACAGCTGCATGTTGATCTGCCGCGGCCCGTCCTGATGATAACCGGCGATGACAAGGCGGCCGCGCTCACGCGTGAGCTCCGCCGCCAGATCAAGCGCGGATTGTTTGCCGGTGCATTCGATGACGACATCGCA
>DAIRIE010000086.1:0-218 GCA_036809705.1 Chthoniobacterales bacterium | reverse complement strand
TGAGTGGCTTCACCGCGCTGACGACATCGGCTGATTCTTCAATGATGTCGGCCGCGCCAAACTGCCGGGCAAGATCGAGCGCGAACGCCCTTCGCGAGGTCGCGATGACGCGCGCGCCGGCCGCGGCGGCGAGTTGTGTCAGCAGCGCGCCGAGAAAACCGATGCCGATGATGGCGACGGTGTCGTTTCGTTGAATGGCAGCGCGTTTGAAAATATTC
>DAIRIE010000085.1:0-10254 GCA_036809705.1 Chthoniobacterales bacterium | reverse complement strand
AACACGACATCGTGCTGTTTCCTTCGCTTTTCGAAGGCTTCGGCCTCGTCATCACCGAAGCGATGTCGCAAGGCACGCCGGTCATCACCACTCGACACACGGCTGGTCCGGACCTTATCGAGGACGGTGTCGATGGCTTTATCGTGCCGATCCGCTCCGCCGACGCGATTGCCGAGAAGCTCGAGCTGCTCGCGCTCGAGCCGTATCGCCTCTATTCCATGAAAGTCGCTGCCCGGGAAAAGGCCAGCACCCGGTTATGGGCCAATTATCGCCGCCAACTCGTCGCAGTGGCACGCGAAGTGATGAATAGTTAGCCGCTCGCATGCCGCCGCCCGCGAAAAAACTGCCGAAACCTGCGCGGGACAGCAGGTCCAACGCCGTCCGCAACATCCAACGCCTGCTCTGGCTCTACATTTTTCTCCTCGTGGTCGAAGGCGCCCTGCGCAAATGGATCGTGCCGCAGCTTTCCAATCCGCTTCTGCTCGTGCGCGATCCCATCGCGCTGCTCATCTACGCGCTGGCGATTCGCGCCCACATCTGGCCGCGCAATTTGTTCATGTATTTCCTCGCGCCCATCGCCCTGCTCTCCTGGCTCGTCGCCATTCTCGTGCTCGAACCGTATGTGCCGATGTCGCTTATGGATTCCGCTCCAACTTTCTCCATCTCCCGCTCATCTTCATCTTCGCGCAAGTCTTCGACGCCGAGGACGTCAAGCGAATCGGCTGGTGGGTTTTGCTCGGCATGATCCCAATGGGTTTAATCATGGCGCTGCAATTCCATGCTTCGCCCGACTCCTTCATCAATCGCACCGTCGGGGCCGGCGAAGGCGAACAGATTACCGCCGGCGGCGGAAAAATCCGGCCACCCGGAACTTTCTCATTCATCTCCGGCCCGATCTATTACGTCACGCTCTCGGTGGCATTTGCCATCTATGGCGCGCTCTCCCGCGCCACTTATCGCAATTGGCTCCTTGTTTCTTCTGGCCTTTGCATCGGTCTCGCCATCGTCGTTTCTGGCAGCCGTTCACTCGTCGTTTCAGTGCTGCTGGTCATCTTCTCCCTCGCCGTCGTCCTTTTGCTGCGACCGGAAGCAGTCAATCGTTTCGGCCGCACGCTTTTCACCATCGTCGTCGCCGCCTACATCATCACCCGCATCCCCATCGTCCAGGAAGGGATGCACATTCTTTCCGATCGCTTCACCGAATCGGCCGAGGTCGAGGAGACGACGGTAACGCGCGGCTTGATCGAGCGCACCCTCGGCGGATTCACCGAAGGATTCAAAGTGATCAACCGCATTCCGCTGGGCGGTTACGGACTCGGCCTCGGCACCAACGTCGGTTCACGTGCGCTGGTCGGTCGCGTCACCTTTTTGCTCGCGGAAAATGAGTGGTCGCGCGTCCTGCTGGAGAGCGGCCCGGTGCTTGGCCTCGCATTTTTGATCTGGCGCACTCTGCTCGTCGGCCACATCGGCTGGCTTTCTTTGCGCGCGCTCGGCCGCGCGGAGATTCTGCCGCTGCTTCTTTTCAGCGCGGGCTTTGTCGTTCTTCTCAATGGCCAGCTCGGCCAGCCCACCAGCCTCGGGTTCGCCATTGTTCTCAATGGCTTGTGCCTCGCATCTGTCCGGCCGCGCGAGACAATTGCGCCGCCGATCGTTCCCACTGCCGCGCCGCGCATTGCCCGAAGCCGCTCGCCTTATGCGGAGCGTTTGCACGGCGCTGGGCCCGCTCCCCACACGAATGGTTCTGTTGATCGGTAACTACGCGCCCGACCAGCAGCAAAGCATGCAGCGCTTCAGTAAAATGATGTTGCGCGAGCTGCGCGCCCTCGGCGTCGCCGCGCGACTGGTGCAGCCGGCGCCATGGCTCACACGAATCTGGCGTTTTCCCTTCGCGAAAAAGTGGGCCGGTTACTTTGATAAATTCATTCTTTTCCCTTTGCGCATCCGGTTCCGTAAATGGCCGAACGTCAATCTCGTTCACATCTGCGATCATTCGAACGCCGTTTACGCACCGCATTTTCGCGACACGCCGGTCGTCGTCACCTGCCACGATCTTCTCGCCGTCCGCGGCGCGCTGGGCGAGGCGACTGATTGCCCGGCCTCGCTCACCGGCAAATTCTTGCAGCGCTGGATCCTGAGCGGACTTCGCCGCGCTTCAGCGGTCGCCTGCGTTTCCAACGCCACCGCAGCTGATGCAAAACGTTCGCTCGCTGACGAAAAGAACGCGCCCCGCATCACCGTCATCGAAAACGGATTGAACTACGACTACCGGCCGCTGCCAGAGGGCGAGGTGACAACGCGTCTTGCCCCGTTACAACGTTTGAAACTCGACCGCCCATTCGTGCTCCACGTCGGCTCAAATCTGCGCCGGAAAAATCGCGTCGGCGTTCTCCGCATTTTTGCGCGGACGAAAGAGGACTGGAACGCGCAGCTCGTCTTTGCCGGTGACGCCATTGCGGCAGAACTGAGTGCGGAAGTGCGCAGGCTTGGTCTAACGGGTCGCATCGCTCAAATCGTCGCGCCCGAGAGCGAGCTCCTCGAGGCGCTCTACAATCGCGCCCACGCTCTGCTTTTTCCCTCGCGTTTCGAAGGCTTCGGCTGGCCCATCGCCGAAGCGCAGGCTTGCGGCTGCCCCGTCTCGACCAGCAAAGCGCCGCCAATGTCCGAGGTCGCCGGCGACGCCGCGCTTCTCCGCGATGTGGAAGACGAAATGGGCTTTGCCGAAGATTTGCTGCGCCTGCGTGATCCTGCGCTGCGGACAAAGCTACGCGCGCTCGGATTCCAAAACGCGGAACGTTTCAATGCGCGCAGAATGGCGGAGCGTTACCTCGCGCTTTATCGCGAACTCGGAGCCGCGGCATGAAACAACTCCTCATGTTCGTCGCCATGCTGCTCCCGTGGAACCTGCGTCGCACATTTCTCGAGCGGCAATTCGGTTTTCAGATTCACCCCACCGCCCGCATCGGCCTCGCCTGGATTTTTCCCTCGCGACTCATCATGGAAGAAGGCAGCAGCATCGGCGATCTCACCGTCGCTAAGAACCTCGACCTGCTGCATCTCAAGACCGGCGCCACCATCGGCCGCGGCAATTGGATCACCGGTTTTCCGCTGGGCGACTCACCGCATTTTGCCGGCGAAACCGACCGCCGGCCCGAGCTCATCCTCGGCGAGCACTCGGCCATCACCAACCGTCATCTCCTCGATTGCACCAGCTCCATTTCCATCGGCGCATTCACCACCGTCGCAGGATTCGCTTCGCAATTCATTTCGCATTCCATCGACATCAAGCTTAACCGGCAGGCGTCACGGCCAATCAGCATTGGCTCCTACTGTTTCGTCGGAACCAATTGCGTGGTCCTTGGCGGCGCGGCGCTGCCCGATTACTGTGTGCTCGGCGCCAAATCGCTGCTCAACAAAACGCTGACGCAAACGCATCGCCTCTACGGCGGCGTGCCCGCGCGCGAGCTGCAAACGCTCGCGCCCGACTGCGGTTACTTCACCCGCAGCGAAGGCTTCGTCGTTTAGTTTGAAGATTCTCCAGACAGTCCAGACGCTGAATCCGGAGACCGGCGGCGTCGCGCGCGCCGTCACTTCGCTCAGCATCGCGATGCAGAAACGCGGCGCGCAAATCACTGTTATGACGCAGGATGATCCGGTCGCGTCCTGGCTGCGCGATTTGCCATTCTGCGTGCGCGCCGTCGGCCAAGGTAAAACAAGCTACCGGTATTCACGCACGCTCCGCGATTGGCTCCGCGAACACCTCCGCGAATTCGACTGCGCCATCGCCAACGGCATGTGGCAATACCATTCCTTCGCCCTCGCCCGGCAATGCAGGAAAACAGCGACGCCGTATTTCGTCTTTCCGCACGGCATGCTCGATCCGTGGTTCAAACGCACCTATCCGCTTAAGCACTTCAAGAAGTGGCTCTATTGGCCGTGGGCTGATTACCGCGTTTTGCGCGATGCCGCCGCCGTCATCTTCACCTCCGAGGAAGAACGCCTTCTCGCGCGCCGCTCCTTCTGGCTCTATCGCGCGAGGGAAAAAATTTCGCCGCTCGGAGTCGAAGCGCCAACCGATTCAGGCTCCGGACCGAAGCTTCTTTTCCTCGCCAAATTTCCGGAGATCGAAAAAACGCGCATGCTCCTTTTCCTCGGGCGCGTTCACCCGAAGAAAGGATGCGACATGCTCATCGATGCGCTGCCGCGCCGCGCTTCGACCGATCCGGTGACACTCGTCATTGCCGGCCCGGATCAAGTCGGCTGGAGCGCGCAATTGCGTGAACGCCTCGCGCGCATGGATGTTTCGCCGCGCGTCATTTTCACCGGCATGCTCGAGGGCGCGATGAAGCGCGGCGCATTCGAGAACGCCGATGCTTTCATCCTTCCATCGCACCAGGAGAACTTCGGCGTCTCTGTCGTCGAAGCGCTTTCCCATGGCGTGCCGGTGCTGATTTCCGACAAGGTAAACATCTGGCGCGAAATCGAAACCGATCGCGCCGGTTACATCGAAGCGGATGATCTCTCCGGCACCACGCGTTTGATCCAACGCTGGCTGCACACCTCGGCCGCCGAGCGCGAGCAAATGCGAGCCAATGCGCGGCGATGTTTCGAGCAGCGTTTTGAGATTGGGCGGGCCGCCGACTCGCTCCTGAATATCCTGCGCGAGCACGTCCGATGAAAATCACCATCGTGCTCGGCGCATTCTTTCCCGTGCCGCCGATGCTGGGCGGCGCGGTCGAAAAAGCATGGTTCGCGCTCGCGCACCAATTCGCCGCCCGCGGACATGAGGTCACGATGATCTCGCGCGCAATGCCGGAACTGGCGCGCGAAGAAACCGCCCACGGCATCCATCACGTTCGCGTGCGCGGCTTCGACACGCCGCGCTCATTGCTGCGATTGAAAGTTCTCGACCTGATTTATTCGATGCGCGCGAACCGCGCTCTCCCACGCGCTGACGTTCTCGTCACCAACACGTTCTGGCTGCCGCTCCTCGTCGGCCGTTACCCGAAAGGTCAGATGCGTTTCTACCGTCGCGCCGCGCGCCTCCAGGCGCCATCACGCGATATTGCAACCGCCATCGCGCGCGAGGCGCCGTCGTTAGCTCATAAAACGATCGCGATTCCGTACCCGCGACCGGAGAACGTCGAAGTCGCTGGCTGCGCTCGCCGTGAAAACATCGTGCTCTACGTTGGTCGCGTTCATCCCGAGAAAGGCGTGCACCTTCTGGTCGAGGCATTCTCTCGCCTCGCTGGCAGTGAACTTGCGGGATGGACACTGGTGATCGTCGGACCCACAGAAACAGAACACGGCGGCGGCGGTGAATCCTACGCCGCACGGTTGCGCGAGCTGGCGGTGAATGCGCGGGTCGAATTTCGCGGCGCGATTTTTGATGAAGCGCAGCTCGCGCGAGAATACCAGCGTGCCCGCGTTTTCGTTTATCCCTCGTTAGCTACGCGGGGTGAGACATTCGGGCTCGCGCCGCTCGAAGCCATGTCGCACGGTTGCACCGTGGTCGTCTCCGATCTCGCCTGTTTCCGGGATTTCATCACGAACGAGGAAACCGGCGTTGTCTTCGGCCGCAACTCCGCTGATCCCGCAGCGGCGCTCGCTTCGACTCTGCATTGTCTCATTTCCGAGCCCGAGCGGCTCGCGCGGATCGCCCAAACGGGCCGGGCGAAGTCGGATGAGTTCTCCCTTGCTTCTGTGGCTGACAAATTCCTGGCCGATTTTACTGCCGTCATTTCCGATGCCGAACCAGCAAATCGTTAACCCAAATCAGACGAGCGCGTTCGACTCACCGTGGAGCGGCGGCGAACGAATCCTGCGCGTGCTCTGGGAGTTTTGCTGGGCTGTTTTCTGTCAATGGACGCCGAAGCCGCTCAATCCCTGGCGCCTTTTCTGGCTGCGCGTTTTCGAAGCGAAAATCCACGGCACCCCTTTTGTGCATTCGCGCGCGCGCATCGCCATCCCATGGAATCTGACCTTGCATAATCGCGCCTGCCTGGGCGACCGCGCCAACGCTTACACCCTGGGCGAAATCGAAATCGGCGAGCGCGCTACCGTGGCGCAGGAAGTTTATCTCAGCACCGGCAGCCACGATTTCACGCAGTCGGGCATGCCGCTGACCGTGGCGAAGATAACGATTGAGCCGGACGCGTTCATCGGCGCGCGCGCGTTCGTATTACCCGGCGTGACCATCGGCGCGCGCAGCGTCGTCGGCGCATGCTCGGTTGTGACCAAAGATGTTCCGGCCGATGCCATCGCGGCGGGGAATCCCTGCCGTGTTTTGCGCTCACGATGAACGAGAACCTTTCGGTCTGTTTATAGATCAACTGTATTGGCAGGATGACTGCACGAGGCCTAAGTTTTATCTGATGCAATCCCGCCGAGACACGATTTTGAAACGCTTGCGGGCTGCTCTGCCCGATTTGCGTCGCGAATTCCTGGTTCGTGGGATGGCCTTGTTCGGTTCCGCCGCGCGCAACGAAATTACCGATGGAAGTGACGTCGACATTCTGGTCGATGTCGATCCCGCCATCGGCTTGGGTTTTGTGATATTGGCAGAGCGATTGGAGCGTGCTGTCGGTCGCAAAGTGGACCTCATTTCATCGCGAGCGCTCAAACCGGAATTGCGGAAGCTCATCGAGCCGGAGCTGATTGATGTCTAAACGTGAGCCTGGCATTTTGCTGGGCGCCATCGAGACAGCAATCAGCAAGATTAACCGTTTCATCGAAGGGCTGGACGACGGATCGTTCCTGGCCGACGACAAAACCCTGGATGCGTTTATCCGCAACCTGGAGATCATCGGCGAAGCGGCGCGACAGTTGCCTGAGAGCTTCAAGCAGCGACACCCAACAATTACCTGGTCGCAAATTGCCGGACTGCGCAATAGAATTGTGCCCGATTATGCCGGTGTCGATCTGCCGCTGGTCTGGAACATCGTAAAAACCGCTCTTCCGGAATTGTCAGGTCAGATTCGGGATCTGCGAGAGAAGATCGCCGAACGATGAACAGCAAGGTTCCCGTTTCGGTTATCGTTCCGATCAAGAACGAAGCGGCGAATTTGCCGCGGTGTCTGGAAGCGGTGCAGTGGGCGGATGAGATTTTCGTGGTTGATTCGCAGAGCACCGATGGGTCGGTCGAAATTGCGCAGGCGCACGGGGCGAATGTTGTGCAATTCCAGTTCAACGGCACCTGGCCGAAGAAGAAAAACTGGGCGCTGGAGAATCTGCCCTTTCGCAATGAGTGGGTCTTCATCCTCGATGCCGACGAAGTTCTGCCGCCGAAAGCGGAAGCGGAATTCGCCAGCACGATCGCGAATGCAGGCGACATCGCCGGCTACTGGATCAATCGACGGTTCATGTTCATGGGGAAATGGCTCCGGCACGCATATTACCCGAACTGGAATTTGCGTTTATTCCGGCACGCGCTGGGGCGTTACGAAAAGCTGACCGATGCCGCGACCGACAGCGGCGACAATGAAGTGCACGAGCATGTCGTCGTGCGCGGACGCACAGCGCGGTTGCGCGTCGAGATGGATCACTACGCGTTTCCGTCCGTGGCTGTGTTCGTCGAGAAACACAATCGCTATTCGAATTGGGAGGCGCAAGTCGCGGCGGACACGCTCATGAGCGGCAGCGCGAAGAAAATTGAAGGCGTGAACGTCGGCACACGCCGCAGGCTGAAGACGCTGTTTCTGAAGATGCCGTTCCGCCCGTTGCTGCGCTTTCTCTACGTTTACCTCTGGCAGAAAGGATTTCTCGATGGCGCGGAAGGTTATTACTTCGCGCGGCTGCACGGGTTTTATGAATTTTTGTCCGTGGTGAAGACGCGCGAGCTGGAGAGACAGCACCGCAGGATGACCACCTAGTACGCGGTTCGCGGCGGGAGAAACAATTGCGCGACCGTGCGCATGATGATGCCGATCTCGAGCGACAGATTCCAGTTCTCCAGATATTCCAAATCGCAGGCCACGCGGTTCTGGATGTCGCGGCCTTCGCGCGCTTCACCGCGAAATCCGCGCACCTGCGCGAGGCCGGTGATGCCGGGTTTAACAAACGTGCGCACGTGATAGCTCGCCATCAGTTTGGCGAACTCATCGTTGTGTTCGAGCAGGTGCGGCCGGGGCCCGACGAGACTCATTTCGCCGCGCAAGACGTTCCAGAATTGCGGCACTTCATCGAGGCTCAGTTTGCGCAGCAAGCGCGCGAACGGATACACGCGCTCGTCGCGATCACTGGCCTGTCGCGTCAGCTCCGCCTGATCCGCGCGCATGGTACGAAATTTATAAATCATGAAACGGCGATTCTGAATCCCGGCACGCACCTGCTTGTGCAAAAGCGGACCGGGCGATTGTAATCGTTGCGCGATCCAGACGAGCAGCGCCAACGGCGGGAACACGGCAAGAAGCACGAAGGCCGACGCGAAAATATCGATGGTGCGTTTCATGAAACGGTTCACCGGATTCTCCAGCGGCTCTTCCCGGAGCGCGATGAAGCGAAAGCCGCCATCTTCGAAATGCACCACGGAATGCCGGAGCGTTTCCTCGAGATCGCTGAGAATGACGAGCCGAAGGCCGAGCCGGTCGCAGGCAGCGATGATGTCGCGACTCGCTTCACTGTGCGGAAATTCGAGAAGGATCACCTGCGTCACGCCGTGCTCGCGCACCACCTGGTCGAATTGATCCGGTTGTCCAAGCAGAGGCATGTTGGCATCAGTAACGCCGGAAGCGTCGGCTGAAAGCAAACCGGCGGTGTGCAGGCCGATCTCGGATTTTACGCGCAGCCAGTTGCGCAATTGCCGAGCCCGCGCCGCCGAACCTACGAGCAGCGTTTTCTCTTCGCGAATCCCGTCGAAAATCCGGCGCGCCAGAAACGGCGGAAGATAATGATGCGAGAAGAGGAGCACGACATAGAGCCACGGCACGAAATTGAAGAGGAACAAACGCGAGATGAAACCGTCCTTCGTCGCGATGAGGTAAATGACCAGGGTGCCGACGCTGGCGAATGTTTGCCGCAGACTGAGCCGATGCTGCCGGAGCAGCTCGTTTTGCAGGAGAAAATCGCGGGAGTTATCGCGTCCCAGAAACTCCAGGGTGAGGCCGAGCACGAGCACGACGCAGTAGATCGAGTAGCGCCGCCAGGTCAGCTCCGCGCTGGGCGAGTAAAAGCTGACCATGACCCAGACGCCGAACCAGAACAGCCCGGCGGTGAGCGCGACCTGGCAAAGGAGCAGGAGCCGCCGAAGCCCTTCCGAACGCTGCGTCAGCATTGCGACGCACCCAGAGTACGCGTTGCCCGCGCTGCTTCAACTCGTGCTAGAGTCGGCACCATCATGACCGGATTGAGCGTGGGAAATGCTGCGCTTTTCCAAAGCTAATCCCATACCATGCCGGCGCGCGCACGCGAGATGAGTGATACCAACCACACAGCGATCCGGCAGGTCACGCCCGGGCAGTGGGCGCGCAGTATTTTTATCCCGCTGCTTCCCATCTTCGCCGTCTTTCTCGGGGGCGCGACGGCGAAGTGGGCCGAGGGAATAGTGGTCGCGCTGCTCGGTGCGTTCCTTATTTTTCAACCGCCGCGCCGCTCGCTCGGGTGGGGAATCAATCTTGTCTTCACCGCGTTTGCGATCTGCGCCCTGGTGGGTTTTCTGCCGCAGCACTGGTTCTTCCTTCCGCAATGGCGCAACGCCGTGACCGAGGATGTGCTCATCGCTTTGCCGAATTCGCTCACGCCACAGCCTTGGATCACCGCCAGCTGTTTCCTCAGTTTGTTCGCCGGCCTTTGCTGGCTTTATCGCGTCTCCGCGCAGGAGCTCGAATTGCGCACCGCCCGTTTTCAACTTCGCCTTTTCGCCGCGGGTGTGGTCTTCCTCGCCGCGCTGAGCATTCTTCTTTACCTCACCCATCACACGCTGCCCTTTTGGAATAACGCGCGCGGCTTTGGCCCATTCCCAAATCGCAATCAAACTGGCGATCTCTTCGGTGTTAGCTCGGTGCTGATTCTCGCCGCCGCACAGGATGACATCCGTTACCGGCGCAAAGGCTGGCTGCTTTGGGCACTCGCGCTCGTCGCGGTCATCGCCGCCATTATTCTGAATTTCTCTCGCGCGGGCGTCGTCCTCCTCATCGGCGCAAGCGCGTTGTGGGTGGCGGGTGTGGCATTCTGCGTCGGAACTTCCACCCGCACCCTGGCGGTGCGAATCTCGCTTGCCGCTTCCTTCGTTCTCCTGCTCCTGACCGCGCTGCTGCTGAC
>DAIRIE010000084.1:6030-10282 GCA_036809705.1 Chthoniobacterales bacterium | reverse complement strand
ACGACGAATACACGCCGGTGGATCACGCCGTCTGGCGTTTCATCATGCGGCAGAACATGTTTTTCCTGCGCGAGTACGCGCACAAAGTCTATTTCCAGGGGCTGCTCGACACCGGCATCTCATTCGACCGCATCCCGCGCATCGAGGAGATGAACGACATCCTTGGCAAAATCGGCTGGGGCGCGGTGGCGGTGGACGGCTTTATTCCGCCGGCGGCGTTCATGGAATTCCAGGCTTACAAGGTGCTTGTGATCGCGTGCGACATGCGCCAAATCCATCACATCGAATACACCCCGGCGCCGGACATCGTACATGAGGCGGCCGGCCACGCGCCAATCATTGTCGATCGTGAGTACTCTAATTATTTGCAGCGCTTCGGCGAGATCGGCGCCAAAGCGATGCAGACCAGGCGCGACTTTGCGCTCTACGAGGCGATTCGACATTTATCGATTTTGAAGGAGTTGCCGAACTCCGATCCGGAAGAACTGGCCGAAGCAACCAAGCTAGTGGAAGAGCGCCAGCAAAATCTCGGCGAACCATCGGAAATGGCGCTGCTCTCACGGCTGCATTGGTGGACGGTGGAATACGGGCTCATCGGCGCGCTGGACAGTCCGAAGATCTACGGCGCCGGCCTTCTCTCATCGATCGGCGAATCCGTCTCATGTCTCGAAGCGAACGTGCGCAAGATCCCCTACTCCATCGACGCGCAGAACCAGGCGTTCGACATCACGACACGGCAGCCGCAGCTTTTTGTTTGCCGCGACTTCGAACATCTCAGAGATGTTCTCGAAGAATTTGGCAACACGATGGCGTTCCGCACCGGTGGATTGCAAGGCATTAATAAAGCGGTTGAATGTAACCGCGTCGCCACCTGTGAATACTCGAGCGGCCTGCAAGTGACCGGAGTTTTTGATGGAGTAATTGCCGATGAAAATAATCGGTCGATTTATCTGCACGCGACCGGCCCCTGCGCGCTGGCTTACGGGAATAAGCAACTCGACGGTCACGGCCGCGATTATCACCGCGAAGGTTTTGGCTCGCCCGTTGGAAATTTCAACCCAAGCGAGCTGCGCCAAGGCGAACAGACAAAGCTGCGTTTCGACAGCGGCATCACCGTTGAAGGTAAAATCGACAGGGTGCTGGAACGCAACGGTAAGCCATTGCTCGTTAGCTTCTCAAATTGCACAGTGAAATACCGCGACCGCGTTTTGTTTGAACCGAGCTGGGGCACTTTCGACATGGCCGTGGGCGAACGCATTACTTCGGTCTTCAATGGCGCCGCTGACAAAGACGCTTACCTGGAGGTCTCCCTTGTTCCGAAAGAGCGCACGATCAAAGCGCCCTCGGATGCCAGACGCAAAAAGCTGGAGAACCTTTACCAGCAGGTGCGCGACATTCGCGAACGCAAAGTCGGCTACGAACGGCTGGGTGAAATCTGGGAAACGCAGCAAGCCGAGCACAGCGATGACTGGCTGCTCTCGATGGAAATCTACGAACTGTTAGATGAGACGCAGCAGCAGCCGGAGTTAAGAGCGCGCGTCGCCGAGTTCCTGAAAAAAGTCGCCACATGCGACAAAGACAAGGAGACGCTGGTCAGCTGGGGATTTCGGCTGGTGAAGTATCACAAACTCCCTGAATACCGCGCCATCCACGGACGCGCCGCCGCAGCGCACTGAGCGGGAGGCGACCCCACTCACTTACGTAGCCGCGAAGCTCAAGGCGCCATTCTTCGCGTCCACGTTTATCGTTTCGCCTTCGCGGAATTTACCTTCGAGAATGTCCATGCTAAGAGGATTCAGAATGTCATTTTGGATCGCCCGCTTGAGCGGCCGCGCGCCATAGACCGGATCGTAACCTTCGCGTGCGATGAACGCCTTGGCCGCGTCGCTTAATTGCAGCGTGATCTTTTGTTGCTCGAGCCGCTTCGTTAAACGCGCGAGCTGGATCTCCACGATCTTCTTCAAGTCATCTTCCGTCAGCCGGTCGAAGATGATGATCTCGTCCACGCGATTCAAAAACTCCGGCCGGAAATGCGCGCGCAGCGCCTCCATTACCAGCCGCGTGCGACCTTCGCTCGACTCTTCTTCGGTAATGAATTGCGAGCCGATGTTCGAGGTCATGATGATGACGGTGTTCTTGAAATCGACCGTGCGTCCCTGCCCGTCGGTGATGCGGCCATCGTCGAGCACTTGCAGCAACACGTTGAATACATCCTGGTGCGCCTTCTCGATCTCGTCGAAGAGCACCACTGAATACGGTTTGCGCCGCACCGCTTCGGAAAGCTGCCCGCCTTCTTCGTAGCCGACATAGCCCGGCGGAGCGCCGATCAATCGCGCCACGGTGTGTTTCTCCATGTATTCACTCATGTCGATTCGGATCATCGCGTTCTCGTCATCGAATAAGAACTCCGCCAGCGCGCGCGACAGCTCCGTTTTTCCCACTCCGGTCGGGCCGAGGAAAATAAATGAACCGATGGGGCGATTCGGATCCTGCAAACCCGCGCGGGCGCGTCGCACCGCGTTTGCCACCGCCTTGATCGCCGCATCCTGGCCGACCACGCGCTGGTGCAGGTGTTCTTCGAGCCGCACGAGCTTGGCGCGTTCGCCCTCCTGCAATCGCGCGACCGGAATTCCAGTCCAGCTCGAGACAACCTGCGCGATGTCTTCCTCCGTTACCTCCTCGCGTAACAGCCGCGGCCTGGCGCTATCGCCTTTTTGCTTCGCATCAGCCGTCGCGAGTTTTTTCTCCAGCTCCGGGATTTGGCCGTACTGAATCTCGCTCGCCTTGCCCAGCTCACCCCGACGCTGCGCTCGCTCCAGTTCCGTGCGCAATTGGTCGAGCTGCTCCTTGATCTTCGCCTGCTCGCCGATCTGCGCCTTCTCCTTTTGCCACTCCGCCTTCATCGCGCTCGACTTCTCCTTTAGCTCCGCGAGTTCCTTCTCAAGCTTTTGCAGTCGCTCCTTGCTCGCGGGGTCCTTCTCCTTCTTCAACGCCTGCCGCTCCATCTCGTGCTGCATGATCTCGCGTTCGATTACATCGATTTCCGTCGGCATGGAATCGAGCTCGATCTTCAATCGCGACGCCGCTTCATCCACGAGATCGACGGCTTTATCGGGCAGAAAACGATCGCTGATGTAACGATGCGAAAGCACAGCGGCGGCAACAATCGCTGCATCCGTAATCCGAACGCCGTGATGAACTTCGTACCGTTCTTTTAGACCGCGCAGAATTGCGATCGTGTCCTCCACGCTTGGTTCATTCACCATCACGGGCTGAAAACGCCGCTCCAGCGCCGCGTCCTTCTCGATGTATTTGCGATACTCATCCAGCGTGGTCGCACCGATCGTGCGTAGCTCGCCCCGAGCCAGCATCGGCTTAAGCATGTTCGACGCGTCAACCGAGCCTTCCGCCGCGCCCGCGCCGACGATGGTGTGCAGCTCGTCGATGAACAAAATGATCTCACCTTGTGAATCGGTCACTTCTTTGAGGAACGCCTTCAGCCGGTCCTCGAATTCCCCGCGGAACTTCGCACCCGCCACCATCCCGCCGATGTCCATCGCGATGATCCGTTTGTTCTTGAGCGACTCAGGCACATCGCCGGAAATGATTCGCCGGGCCAAACCTTCCACGATGGCGGTCTTCCCCACGCCAGGTTCGCCGATCAGCACCGGGTTATTTTTTGTTCGCCGCGATAGCACCTGCATGACGCGCCGAATTTCATTATCACGGCCGATGACAGGATCGATTTTCCCGCGCCGCGCCAGTTGCGTCAGGTCGCGCCCGTATTTTTCCAGCGTCTGATATTTGCCTTCGGGATTCTGATCGGTCACGCGCTGCGAGCCGCGCACTTGCTGGAGCGCCTGCATCAGCTTCGGCTGCGTGACGCCGAGGTCCTTGAGCGCCTTGCCCACGGCGTTGTTCTCGCTCGCCAGCGCCAGCAAGTAATGCTCCGCGCTAACATATTCGTCGCGCAGCCTCGTCATTTCCGATTCCGCCGCCTCGAGTGTGCGCCGCAGATCGTTGGAAACGCGCAAATCAGAAACCGCGCCGCTGACCTTCGGCCGGCGCGCCAGGTCTGTCTCGATCCGTGTCCGTAACGCGTCGGGCGAGACGCCGATCTTCTCGAGCAGCGGCCGCGTCACGCCTTCGCTTTGGTCGAGTAGCGCGAGCAGGAAATGCTCGTTGCCAATTTCCGGCTGCTGCCCGCGCGAGGCGAGGTGACGCCCAACCAGCAGCATCACGCGGTCGCCGT
>DAIRIE010000084.1:1587-6020 GCA_036809705.1 Chthoniobacterales bacterium | reverse complement strand
GTCCTGCGCCGCCTGGAGCGCTTCCTGCATTTTTTGGGTGAACCGATCGACTCGCATCCTTCAAAATAGCAATCGCCGCTCAACGGGCAATCCGTCGTTCGTTTTCAGCGCGCGCTTCTATTCCGGGGAGCACGGGCTGCCAGCCTGTCGTTCGCGGCTGCCAGCCGCGAACTGGTGTTGCGATCCGATGAAGTAGCGACGCCGGCATTTGGCCAGCGGCCAAATGCTACAGGCTGGCAGCCTGTGCTCCCCAGATTTCAGACGGGCGCGACTGACGTTCCGAAGCTTCTTCGTCAGCGACTCGCAACTCGCCGAAACGAAAAACTGGACGAACCGGCCTCTCCACTTCAACATTGCGCCCTCGATGAGCAAGGACACCATCAAAGCTCTCGTCATCATTCTCGGCGCGCTCAGTGTGCTCGTGATTCTGCTGCTCTGGGCCAATCACCTGCGCCCGCACGCCTGATGCTTACGGCGCCCGCTCGTTCGCGGCATGGCTGACGAGACACGCTCGCTCTGGGAAATTTACGATTCGGAAATTGAACCGTGGCGTCGTGGCCGCCGTATTCTTCTGGCCATCGGCGCGTTCGTCTTCCTCCTTCAAGGCCTCTCCGTGATGGCCGAAATGGTTTTGGGGCGGCTCGAGGTGCTGGTCGTTCTCGGTATTCTCATCGTTGTCTTCTGGCTCCAGTTTTACTTTGTCTGGATCGGCGTGCACTGGCTGCGGTGGGTTTGGGGCGGATGGAATCTGCTCTCCGGCTTCGCGCTTCTCATCTGGGCTCTGCGCGACCAGAGCGTGGTCGAGAGTTTGCTCGGAGTTATGAACATCCTCGTCGGCGCCGGATTGTGTTCGCCGTCGGTTTACCTTTTTGCGAAACATCAGAAGGAGACCATTCGCTGGAAGGAATCGGTCATCGTCGCCGCTGTCTCTTTCGTGTCGCTGGTCACCGTCGCTGGCGCCGGCCTTGGAGCCTGGGCGTTGCGCGAACAATATCGCCGCGACGCCCGAGCGTTTGCCGACGACGCCGGCGAACACATCTATCGCGAGCACGATGAACAATGGACGCTCGCTCATGTCAGCCAGCGGTCGCTCCAGCAGAACGGCCCCGAACGCGTGCGCTATTTTCTGGAAGCGGCAAAACAACGGATCGGCCGTGTTCAGCAAATACGCCATGCTGACGGCATCGCGCTGGTGCATCTCAGTTTCCCTTTCGCCCTTGAGACTGACGCGGAGACCATTGCTTACGCCGAAACAGAACGGGGCGCGGTGCAATTATGTTTCGTGCTTTTGAACAGCCACCGTGAGTGGCAGATCGATCGGATGTGGTGGAATTATTTGCCCGCATCTGCCAAACAGGAAACGCGCGCTCCCTGATCGCGACGCCGAGTTGCTGCGGAAGAATGCAGCGTGCTTCATTGCCTCTGGCACTGCTCCCGCGTATCAGTCTCACCCTGCATGAGTGCACCGGCATCACATCGTGGCATGCTCAAGCTGCTGCGTGGCGGCCCGTTTCGCCGTTACATCATCGGCTCCGCTATTTCGGACACCGGCACGTGGATGCAGGTCATGGCCCAGGGATTTGTCATGAGCACGCTGACGAATCGCAATCTCTTCCTCGGTCTCATCGGCCTCGCCTCGGGCTTGCCGAGTCTCGCGCTCACGATGTTCGGCGGCTCGCTCGCTGATCGTTACGACAAACGCAAAATTCTCATCAGCACAAATCTCGCCCAGATTGCGTTAGCCATCATCCTCGGCCTGCTCGTTCTCACCGGCCGGATTGAAATCTGGCATATAGGCATGCTGGCGGCGTGTCTGGGCGTATGCATCGCGTTCGAAATGCCGGCGCTCAACGCGCTCGTTCCCGAGCTGGTCAAGCGCGACGAGATTGCCACCGCCATCGCGCTCGATCGCTCCGTCTTTCACGGCTCGCGCCTGATCGGTCCTTCCTTCGCCGGCCTGGCCGTGGCGCGTTGGGGCGCAGCCTCCGCCTTCTTTGCTAATGCGGTTTCGTTTTTCGCCATGATCATCGCCATGCTCACGCTCCCGGCGCGTGCGCGCGGAACGGCCGAGGAAGAAGAGCAACGGCAAAGCGGTTTCATGGAAGGCTTGCGTTATGTCCGCCAGGATCGCGTCATGCTTCTTCTCATCGTGCTGATCGCCTCGGTCACGCTATTCGTTTACCCCGTCGTCGGCGTGATGTTGCCGCTTTATGTGAAAAACGTTCTGCATCTCGGCCCGCGGCAATTCGGATTGCTCATGGCTTGCTCCGGGACGGGCTCGCTCATGGGCGCGCTCGGCTTGCTCAGCATCGCGCGGGATCATCGCTTTCATTTCATGACCGGGGGCGTCCTGGTGGTGGCGAGCGCGCTCTTTTGCCTGTCGCGTTTCACCAGCTTCACCCTTACCGCTATCGCCATGGGCATTCTCGCCATCGGTCTTTCCATGAATTTCGGCCTCGCCAACACCATCGTGCAGGAACGCGCGCCTTCCGCCTTGCGTGGGCGCATCTCGGCCGTCTTCGGTCTGAGTTTTTTTGGGTTAATGCCGCTGGCCGGCCTTGGCATACCCGCGCTGGCTGATTTTATCGGAATGCGCCTCACGCTAAGCATTTCCGCGATCGTCTTCGCGATCGTCGGCGTGCTCGTCTTGAAGTCAGCCGGCCGCAGCGGCTGCGAAAAAACGGGCGCCTCGATTCCTGAGGTTGAGCGCGAAGCGCAACCAGCCGCGGTCGCGTGACTGGCGCGTCCACCGCGGGTCCGGCCTCGGACATGATCGCCTTCTCCACTTCGTGGAATTCTGGGCGGCACACTGCCGGCGACGAGATGCTGCGCGAAATCCAGACGCTCGGTTTCGATGTGATCGAACTCGGCCACGGCATCCGCATTTCGCTCATGCCCGGCATTCAAAAAATGTTCGACGCCGGCGAGGTGCGCTTTAGCAGTCTGCACAACTTTTGTCCATTGCCGGTCGAGGTAATGACGGCGTCGCCGGATTGCTACCAAATGTCGTCGCCGGAGCGGCGCGAGCGCGACCGCGCCATCAAACAAACGCTGCAAACAATCGATTTCGCTGAGCGCCTCGGCGCGCCTTTCGTCGTCCTCCACTGCGGCTCCGTTCGGATGAACCCTATCACCGACGAACTCATCGCGCTGGCGAAAGAGGGCGAGCTGCTCTCACGCGGTTACGTTCGAAAAAAAATTAACGCGGTGAAAACACGCGAGGAACGCGCGCCCGCCTATCTCGCGCGAGTGAAGGAGTGTTTGCAGCCCATCATCGCCCGCGCGGCAGAAAAGAAAATTCGTCTGGGCATCGAAGGCCGGCGCGGTTACGAAGAGATTCCGTCGGAGCGCGAAATCCCGCCGTTGCTCGATGAGCTGGCGGCGCCGCACGTCGGATACTGGCACGACATGGGTCACATTCAGATCAAAGAGAACCTGGGCTTTCTCGATCACGCGGAATGGCTGCGCACGATCGCGCCGCGGACCTTCGGCTGCCATATGCAGGATGTGAAATGGCCGGCCCAGGATCACCAGCCACCATTCCTGGGAGACATGAAATATCTCGAATCACTCACGCGCATGCTGCCGGCCGCTTGCCAGATCGTGTGGGAGCTGAGCCCGCGACGCACGGCGGAAGAAATCGGTCAATCGCTCGCAATCTGGAACCAACGCTTCGGGGAATGAAAAAGATCGCGCTCAGCATTCTCCAGATCGTCATCACGGTGCTCCTGCTCATCTGGGTCTTTCACGACCCGGTGCAGCGACATCGCATGGCCGAAGCATTGCGGCAGGCGGACTATCGCTGGATTCCCGTTGCCGTCATCAGCTATGTCATCGTCGAAGTCGCCGCTGCGCTGCGCTGGCAGGTGCTGATGCGAGTGCAAGGCATCGAGCTCAGTTTCCGCCGCACATTCTCGCTCTTCTTCATCGGCATGTTTTACAATCAATTCCTTCCCGGCGGCACCGGCGGCGATGTGATCAAAAGCTATCTGCTCCTGAAGGAAACGCCGCACAACAAAGCCGGAGCGCTCCTTGCCGTCGTCTTCGACCGGCTCATCGGTCTGGTCGCGCTCGTTACCATCACCGGCACACTCGTGCTTCTGCGTTACCGCTGGCTTTCGCAGACACCCGAGACGCGGCATTTACTCTGGCTGCTCGTGTTCCTTCTCGGCAGTGCGATTCTCGCCCTCGTCACCAGCTTCATCATTAGCGGATTTAATCTGCTGCACCTCCTGCCGAAACGTTTTCCCGCCCGCGAGAAGCTCATCGAAATCTCCGAAGCGTATCACCTTTACGCCCATCATTGGCCGGGAACGCTCTTTGCTTTTCTCGCCTCTCTCGTCGCCCATCTCATGACCTTTACCATGTTTTTGTGCGTCGCTTATGCTCTGCGCGCTGGTGTTCATGTCGTCGATTTTTTCGCCATCATGCCC
>DAIRIE010000084.1:343-1577 GCA_036809705.1 Chthoniobacterales bacterium | reverse complement strand
GGCTGGCGCGAGCTGATCCTGCAAATCATGCTCTCGAATCTCTGCGGCGTGCCGGTGGAAAAAGCCAAGCTCATCGGCTCACTCGGTTTTCTCATCATCCTGCTTTGCTCGATTCCCGGCGGCCTTGTTTATTTCTTCTACAAACCGAGTGGCGCGGCAGGTCACGTTCCCTTGCGTGAGATGGAAAGCGAAGTCGCCTCGCTCGAGCATGAAATCGGCCGTTCCGAGTAAGCGCGCGAAACGCTCCCGGCCTTTCGTGGCCGTGACATTCGCCATGACCGTCGATGGCAAAATTACGACGAAGAATTTCGCCGCGGTCGATTTCACTTCACGCGAAGACAAGGCGCACCTCATCCGGCAACGTGCGCTCGGCGACGCCGTGCTCATCGGCTACGGCACGCTGCGGCAGGATAACGTCCGGCTGGGCATCCCGCGCGAAGAGTTGCGCAACGAGCGCATCGCCCGCGGTCAATCGCATTATCCGCTGCGTGTCATTGTCTCCAGCTCGGGCCGGATCGATCCCACGCTAAACCTTTTCCAGACCGAGTTCGCACCCATCCTCATTTTCTCCACCACGCGCATGCCCCAGAAGACGCGGCAGCAATTGCGCAGCAAAGCCACCTTGCACCTAAGCGACTCACCCGCGGTCGATCTCGGCTGGATGTTGCGACAACTGCGCTACGATTACGCGCTCAAACGCGTCGCATGCGAAGGTGGCGCCGTGCTCTTCCGCTCTTTGCTCGAGCGCGGCCTGGTCGACCAACTCAACCTCACCATCGCGCCGTTCGTCTTCGGCGGACGAAATGCGCCGACGCTCACGGGCGTTACCTTCGAGTTCCTGCCGCGGAGCGTTCGCTGCTCGCTGCGGGCGATGAAGGTCATTGGCGAGGAATGCTTCCTGACCTATCGTTTGCGCCCTAGCCATTGCCGATTTCCTATTTCGCGATCGTGTTCGGCTCGGGGCTGTGAGTGAGTTTTTCGAAACGCTCGTCGTTGCGGATCAGATCCCATTCCCATCGTAACCGCAGATCAGTAACGGTGATGCTGTCGCTAGCATAGTCCACGCCTCCCGGTCTGCGGATAATTCCCTCAACTAACGAGATGGCGTCGTCTTTCATCTGCAATCGCGCGTAGATCAGCGCGAGAAACGTTTCCACGATGGGGCCGTCGACCGCGTCTCGCGCAACCGGCTTCAGCGCGACCGCGCGATGGCCTTCGCGCAAAGCCTCTTCCC
>DAIRIE010000084.1:0-333 GCA_036809705.1 Chthoniobacterales bacterium | reverse complement strand
TGCATAAGCAGCCCGAGGTGGGCATGCCTGGCCGCGTCGCTCGGGCTGTTTTGCACGGTGCGCTCGATCATGGGCCGAGCGCTTTCAAACTCCGCCTGCGCGCGTGCCGTGTCGCCGCGCACCAGATCGGCGCAGCCCTGCAAATAGCTTTTGGGAACGGGCGTGCCGTCGGCGGTGGTGATGGTTTCGAGAGGACTGTCGGCAAGCGCCTGGCTGGCAGCGTTGGCATCGCGATCGATCAAGCTCACATCTCAGCGCGCAAAAGTGACGGTGCCATCAGGGTCAATGCCGATCGGCATATCCGACAGAGTCGCTTTGATCGGGCCAGTGCTG
>DAIRIE010000083.1:5992-10312 GCA_036809705.1 Chthoniobacterales bacterium | reverse complement strand
GAAGACGGTGACGTTCCCGTAAACCTGCACCTGCGCGCCGTCGGCGAGCGGCTGACGGAGTGAGACCATCGCACTGCGAAAGATGACGCAGGCGATGGCGGCGCGATTGTCCTTGAGGGTGAAATACTGGTGGCCGCTCGGGAGTTGCCGGTAGTTCGAGATTTCTCCCTGCACCCAGACCGAGCCGATGCGCGCTTCCAGCAGCGAACGAATGTTCCTCGTTAGCTCAGCGACCGTGAGAATCTTTGTCGCCGCGCCAAAGAAATCGCCCATCTGCTGCTGCATGCGGTGGAATTAACCACAGAGATCGCAGAGGAGGCAGAGGAATTTACGAGAACTGTTGCGCCGTATACTCCGGGGAGCACAGGCTGCCAGCCTGTAGCATTCGGCTGCTAGCCGAATGCTGGGGCAACGCGTCGCCGGACCACCACGCGGTTCGGGGCAAGCTGCCGCGAACTACAGGCTGGCAGCCTGTGCTCCCCAGATCGCGGTCGGCGCCGCTGCTGGGTAACCGCACACGTCTCGCGTGTGCCAGTGCGGCTCAGGCTTCGCTTTAGCTTCCCGCGTGACGGTCCGGCGGCCGCGTTGCTTCGCGGCCAGCAGCCGACGTGGAGTAATTCGACAAGCATCCGACCCCGAAGTTTTCCAACGTTCCATTTCCGGGACGGTTGTTTCCCGATCTCGGAATGTGCCGTCTCGTGACTTGTAAATTCCGCCGGCGTAAGTAGTCTCGCTCCCGCTACTTACACTTGCGAGGTTCGCTTGGCATGACGCGTGCATAGCGCCAGCTGTATAACCACTCCGGTGACATTCGGCAGACGATTATGATTCTCGAACAGTTCCGTCAGGATTTCCGTGTCGGGTTGCGCGTTTTGCTCAAGGACAAACTTTTTTTGCTCCTCTCTGTGCTCGTGCTCGCGCTCGGGATCGGCGGCGCGATGACGCAGTTCACGGTGGTGAACGCGATCGTATTGCGCGGGTTTTCATTTCCGCATCCCGAACAGCTGGTCAGCGTCGGACTGATCGATCCGAAAGCGACCGATCAGAACAACAATTTCGGCGTCGGCAATATTCCCGCGGCCCAGGATTACGAAGACATCAAGGCCGCGCAGCACTCGTTCTCGATGATGGCCGGCTACCTTAACGGTTCGACCATCAATGTCACTTATAACAAGAATCCGCAGCGTTACACCGGCGCTTACGTGACCGACGAGCTGTTCAAAATCATCGGCGTTTCGCCTGCGCTGGGCCGGGATTTCAACGCGGAAGATAACAAGCCCGGCTCACCGAAAACCGCCATTCTGGGCGACGAAATCTGGCGCCGCGATTTCAATGCCGACCCGACCATCGTCGGCCAGAGCATCACGATTAACGGCAAGGCCGCGACCGTCATCGGCGTTATGCCAAAGGGTTTCAAGTTCCCGATTTCGGAGGAACTTTGGACGCCGCTCTACAATGAGTGGCCGCTCACGCCGCGCGGTGAGCTTTTCCTCGGCGCCAATAGTCGCGCGCCCGCGGTCATGGGACGGCTGAAGCCTGACGTGACTCTGGATCAGGCGAACGCGGAGATGATCGGCATCGCGCGGCACATCGCGGCGGATAATCCCAAGACGAACAAGGATCTCACGTCGGCCAGCGTGCAGCCGTTGCTCAAGGCGTTCACCGGCGTGCAACTGCGCCAGATTGTGTGGGCGATGCTCGGGGCGGTCATTCTCGTTTTGCTCATCGCGTGTGTGAACGTGATGAACATGCAGTTCGGTCGCACCGCCTTGCGGGCGAAAGAACTTGCCATTCGCGGTGCGCTCGGCGCCTCACGCTGGAGACTGGTCAGGCAAATGCTTACGGAAAGTCTGGTGGTGGCGATCTTCGGCGCGATCGCAGGGTCGCTCATCGCCTACTGGGCGGTGGACCTTTTCGAGAAGGTGGTGAAAGCAGCGCCGTTCCCGCCGCCTTACTGGTGGCAATTCACCATCGACGGGCCCGTTCTCATTTTCACCGTGGTGATTACCGTGCTGGCGACCGTCGTTTCGGGAATACTGCCGGCGTTTCTCAGCTCGAGAGGGAGCGCGGCTGAGGTAATGAAGGAAGGCGGGCGCGGCAATACCAGCCGGCTGGTCAATGTCATCACGCGTGTGCTCGTCGTCGGGCAGATCGCGCTCACCGCCGCGCTGCTCATCGCCGCGACCTTGCAGATTAAATCGATCCGCAACCAGACAAAGCTCGATTACGGCTACGACGAAAACGGCGTTTACGCCGCGCGCCTGGCTTTGATGGAAGGTTCCTATCCTAGCGAAGATTCGCGCCGCGAATTTTTCACGCGCGCCGTTCGCGCTCTGCGCGCTAATCCACAGTTCGCATCCGCGGCCATGACGGATCGTTTCCGCATGACCTTTGCACCGAATGGACAATACGAAGTTGACGGCCAAAATTATTTGGCTGATCGCGATCGTCCCCGGTGCAACTTCGAATCCGTCTCAGACGGCTACTTCTCCACGCTCGGTCTCAAGATTCGCGAGGGTCGCGATTTCACACTCGAGGACAACGACTCTAAGCAGCCGGTGGCAATCGTAAACGCGAGCTTTGCCCGGAAACACTGGGGCAACCAAAGCCCGCTAGGGCATAAGCTGCGTATCTTCAATCCCGGAAAAGAGCAGCCGTGGCGGACAATCGTCGGCGTGGTGCCGGACACGTTGATGCAGGGACCGTTCGATCAGCAGACTGAGGCGGCGGGATTCTATATGCCGCTGCTCGGGGCCTCGCCGGCGACGCAGTTTGCCACCGTGCTGGTGAGGCCGCGCGCCGGTCAGCGGGCGAATACCCTGGGCCCGGTGCTGAGCAAAGCGGTGGCGGAAATCGATTCAAACCTGCCGACCTATTTCGCGGGAACGCCGGCGCAATTTCACAATGAGATTCTTTCTGGTAATCGCGTGATCGCGACGCTCTTCACCATTTTTGGAATCGTGGCCTTCATCCTTTCCGGGGTTGGGCTCTACGGCGTGATGAGTTTCTCAGTCAACCAGCGCACTCAAGAGTTCGGGATTCGCATGGCGCTCGGCGCGGATGCGATGCGCATTCTTCGGATGGTCATGAGCCAGGGTGCGTGGCAGCTCGCCATCGGGCTGGTCCTCGGCGCCGGTGGCGTCGCGCTCCTCCTCGGAGTCGTCGCAGCGGCCGCGCTCAAAAATATCCTCTTCAAGGTCGACCCGCTCGATCCGACGATCTATTGCGCCGTGGCGGGATTGCTCACGCTCGTCGCCGCGTTGTCCTGTTTCCTTCCCGCCCGTCGCGCCACGCGCGTCGATCCCATGGTCGCACTGCGCTACGAATGACTCTGCCTTTTGAAACTCGCCTTTCCTGATATAAGTAGCGCCGCGGCCAAGGTAAAAGCCAGCTACGGTCGGTGCTAATTCCAACGCGTGATTCAGATCGGCCAGGGCGCTATCGTATCTACCCATCTGGTAATAAGCCGAGCTTCGCGCGCTGAGTAATGAAAGAGTGGCGCAGTATGAGATAGTTTCATTCGCATCAGCGACGGGGAAGCGCTGGGTGTCGAATAGCGAAGCCAAAGCGGCGACGGGCGCTAGTTGAATGAATGATGCGATTATGCGGATTCTCATAGTTCATGGGAGAACTCGCGGCGCGGCCGTATTTCGTTGGCGTGAACCAGACCTTCAGACTTTCCACCCATCACGCTGCGCTCGCACGCTCGCGAACATACCATTGCGTAGCCAGGACGGCATAGTTCGAATTAGAAGAGCATTGCCACTGACTTGCACCCGGCCGTCGCTCCTGGCGGCGCGCATATCGGCATCACCCGCCCAAATCTGAGTCATGGTGCGCAAGTCCGAGCAGATACGGACATCGACCTCCTTGCCGGGATTGATCAAGCACAGTTCGCGCTCGCCGTTTTCCTCGATCACGATCCACCAGTTGGCGAACTGCGTCAGGCCATTGAATACAAAGTGAAAAATGTGGCGGCCACCGGGCAGCTGCGAGCGATCGATGCGGCGGCTGAAGTCGAACATCAATAACTCGACATCGAGCTCATCATCGCTCATTTGCCCGCGGGCCCACTTCATTCCCCATTTCCCGAGGCTCACGATGACGGGCAGAAGGTCGCGCCCCGCCGCCGTGACGCGGTATTCACTTCGCTGCTGTTCCGGGACTTTCTTTTGGATAACCAGTCCGCAATCGCGCAGTTCGTTCAGCCGCTTGGTCAAAAGCGAGGGTGAGATTCGCGACAGCGCACGCTGGAGATCGCTGAAGCGCGTCGTGCCCAGAACCAGCTCTCGCATGATCAAAATCGTCCAGCGTTCGCCC
>DAIRIE010000083.1:1694-5982 GCA_036809705.1 Chthoniobacterales bacterium | reverse complement strand
CGCCCAAGACTTCGGCCGCTTTAGCGACTGGGCAGAACTGACCGTAGCGGATACTCATCGCCTCCTCAGCCGCTACATAAAAAGTAGCGGGTTACTACATTCTACATCGTGGAGAGTAACGCGCGAGTTCTTTACCGTGGTGGCAGAAAGGGAGGGAACTCCCACAACGCAAAATCAACGAAAGGAAATAGAATGCCACTGGTAAACGTTCAGGTCATCGAAAACGTATTTACGCCCGAACAAAAACAGCAGATCATCGCCAAACTCACTGACGCAATGGTCGCGATTGAAGGCGAATCGCTCCGCGAGCTCACCTGGGTGAAGATCGAGGAAATCAAGGAAGGCAATTGGGGGATCGGTGGCCGCGGGCTCCATGCGCGCGACGTTCATCGCCTGCAACAGAAAGCGGCCGCTTAACTTCTTCGCAGTTCAAATGGGGGCCGGGGTTCCTGCACGGGCCCCGGCCCGGCTGCGCTTCTTCTGGCTGACGAAAGCACCTTGAATATCTGTGCCTTTTCTGGTGCCGATCAAACGCAACCGCTAGAATCGCTGCGAGCCGCGAATTGGTTTTGTGTTCGCCTTCTTCTCAAACCGCCTTGGCTGCCTTGGATCGTTAGTTGTCTCGGTTATCGGCACGATCGTACTTATCGCGCTGATGCGCGGTTGCAGCGGCCCACATTGGTGACGCAAAGACTCGCAGTGGCGGCGTTTTCTCTGCGCCGCTGAAGTCGCGGATTAGCGTTCGACGGTGCTGGCTGCTGCCACAACAAACAGTTTCAAAGTTCCTTCACGTCGCCCGGGAGTCACTACATGTACGCTTTTGGAATGGAAAGCCGAAGGTGCGAGACGACTTGGAATAAATCGTGCTCGACAAAGTGTAAACCCAAAGAACCCGGATGAAAATTCTACTCAAATCCATACCTGCCTTCCTCATCGCTCTGAGCGCACACGCCGGCGAGCTGAATGCGCCGATGAAAAAGGAGATCACGGTTCGTTCCGAAATTCAGCGAGGCCTGGCCGCCGTCGCCGCTTTGCGCGAACCGGAAATTCCACTCTACTATCACAGGGCGGTGACTGCGATTGTCGCCGATAATCAGCAGAGAAACGAGGACACCAAGGGTTTCGTTTTCGGGGCGAATTACGCGGCCTGGCACAAACTCTGGAGTGCCTTAAGCACGCGAAGTTTCTCAGACCCCTTCGAAGCGAGGGTGGCGGCAACGCATGCTGACATTTGCTATACGGTCGCTCTCGAGATGCAGAAGGAGCTCGGCCTTTCTGAGACTGACGTGCGAGACGTCTGTGCCGATTATTTCAACACCGACGAAGCCAAGCGCTTTCAGGCAATCCTACAGTCAAAGCAATTCGAGAACAGCTACTCCCTGGCGTCAGATAATACTGCTGGAAATCGGTAGCTTCCCGTCCACAGGTGCGGTTCGTAAGCGGCGGCTGCACGGATGGGTGTCTCTGTCGAGTCGCCAGAGGCGTGCTATGGTGAGGGATGTCCTTCCAGCTTGAATCGAACTACAAACCGAGGGGCGATCAGGCGCAGGCGATTGCCAAGCTGGGCAAGTCGATCGAAGCGGGCAACCGGCACCAGACTTTGCTCGGGGTGACCGGGTCGGGTAAGACGTTTACTGTTGCCAATGTGGTGCGCGAGATCGAGCGGCCGACGCTCGTTATCTCGCATAATAAGACACTGGCGGCGCAGCTCTACTCCGAGTTCAAGCAGTTCTTTCCCAACAATGCGGTCGAGTACTTCGTAAGTTACTTCGATTACTATCAGCCCGAGGCTTACATACCTCGCTCGGATACGTATATCGAGAAGGACTCCTCGATTAATGAAGAGATCGAGCGGCTTCGGCTTTCGGCAACGAGCGCGCTACTCAGCCGGCGGGATGTCATTGTCGTAGCCAGCGTTTCCTGTATCTACGGCATTACTTCTCCGGAAGATTATGAGCGGATGCTGCTGACGGTGAAACGCGGGCAGCATACTTCGCGCGAAGCAGTGCTTGGGCGCCTGGTGGACATGCTTTACGAGCGTAACGACATGAACTTCGCGCGCGGTCGTTTTCGCGTGCGTGGTGATGTGGTCGAAGTTTATCCGGCGACGGCTGATGAAGAAGCGGTGCGCATTGAGTTCTTCGGCGATGAGATTGATGCGATTACGAAGTTCAATCCGCTGACCGGTCATGCGCATGAGGCGCTGAGTGTGATTACCTTTTTCCCGGCGAAGCAGTTCGTTACGCCGGCGGACAAGTTGAATCGCGCGCTGACTACTATTCGCGCGGAGTTGGATGACCGAATTAAGGTGCTGGAGTCGCAGGGTAGACTACTCGAAGCGCAGCGACTGAAGATGCGCACGGAGTATGACCTGGAGATGCTCCAGGAGATGGGATTCTGCAATGGGATCGAAAACTACTCGCGGCATCTTAGCGGGAGGGTGCCGGGTTCGCGGCCATTTACGTTATTGGATTTTTTTCCGAAGGACTTCCTGCTTGTAGTCGATGAGTCACACGCCACCATCCCGCAGATCGGCGGAATGTATGAAGGGGATCGCTCGCGCAAGACGGTGCTGGTCGAGTATGGGTTCAGGCTGCCGAGTGCGCTGGATAACCGGCCGCTGAACTTCGATGAATTCATGAAGCTGATGAACCAGGTGGTTTATGTGAGCGCGACACCGGCGGAGTTTGAGATTCGGAACAGCGTAGTTGAGAACAACGGTTACTTCCCGCATCGGCGGCAAAGGATCGGTGAAGAAGAGTTGGTGCCGTTTGTCTTGCCCGGAGGGACGACCTCCGTGTCGTCCCCATTCAAGACTAGGGACGGGACGGCGCCCGTCCCTCCAATCTCTCGGACGGATCAATCACCGGAGGAGTTCGATGTGCATACTCCCGGTAAGCCGTTGGTGGTGGAGCAGATCATTCGACCGACTGGATTGCTTGATCCCAAGATCACGATCCGTGGTCTGAAGAACCAGATCGACGACACGATCGAGCTGTGTCGTCAAAGAGTAGAACAACAGGAGCGGGTGCTGGTAACTACTTTAACCAAGCGCACGGCGGAGGATTTGGCCGACTACTTGCGCGATGTTGGGCTTAAGGTACGCTACTTGCATAGCGATATCGACACAATCGAGCGAGTGGAAATTCTGCGCGGGTTGCGCGCGGCCGACTTCGACATCCTGGTGGGAATCAACTTACTTAGAGAAGGACTCGATCTCCCTGAAGTCTCGCTTGTCTGCATCCTGGACGCCGACAAGGAAGGATTTCTGCGGAGTCAGACCTCGTTAATCCAGACGGCGGGACGAGCGGCGCGTCATATCAATGGGGAAGTGGTGCTCTTTGCCGACACCGTGACCGATAGTATGCAGGCGCTGATCTCGATTTCCGAATACCGGAGGACGAAGCAGGTGGAATATAACGAGAAGCATGGGATTACGCCGCAGACGGTGCGCCGGGCGGTGCAGGAAAGTTTGCATACGATCTTGCGCGGGCGCGAGGTGGCAGCGTCGGTCATTAACGAAGCCGGCGGCAACTTCGATCTGACGGAGCTGTTGCGCGAGCTGGAAGACGAGATGCAGCGGGCCTCGGCGAACCTGGAATTCGAGCGCGCCGCGTTGTTGCGTGATCAAATCAGCGAAGTGAAAAGCGGGAGCGGGATTGCCAAGATCGAGCCGAGGCGACGGTCGGTGAAGTACACGCGGAATAACGGTCGGCGGCGGTCGCGGGTGTAGGAATCCACCACGAAGGACACGAAGTTCACGAAGAGCTGTAGCCGTCGGTAGTTGCTTCCGCCCGTTGTTGTGGCGAGGGCGCTGGCGGAGCCGAAGCTTTGAGTATAGGCATAACTGTAAACCTGCGCGGAGGTATCGGAGGTCCCCGTAGCGGTTGACGTCGTGTCGCCGCCATTTGCGCCATTTCCACCTGAACTCTGCGCATAGACGTAGGCGCCACTAAGGCCATGTCCCGCGAGCGTGGTGATAGCGTTGCCGCCGTTGCCGTCGTTTGCGCCGGAAGTTCCGCTGCCGGCATTTCCACCGTAGGAGTAGCCGTAGAGTTGGAGATACCCGGCGCTGCTGGTCACGTTGCCGTTTATGTGGCCGACGGCTCCATTGCCTGCTGTGCCGGTGGGTTGTCACGATAACCGCCGTTGTCCCCGGTTGCGTAGAGGGTGACGTACAGGCTGGAGCTCGTCCCATCATTGAGAGAGAACAATAAGTCCGCCGCGCCGGCTGCGCCTGGAGTCCCGCTCGTGACACTGCCGCCGCTGCCACCGGTCACATTTTGCG
>DAIRIE010000083.1:0-1684 GCA_036809705.1 Chthoniobacterales bacterium | reverse complement strand
CCGTAGTACTGCCGCTGATCGCGGTGTCGAGCAACTCGGACGCTCCCTTGCCGCCGTTGCCGCTTCCTCCAGCGTTGCCCCCGCCGCCGCCGGTGACTCCTGCGCTGACATCGACGTATCCGCCATCGGGTGAAGAGCACGAGCCAGTGACAGGGCCAAGGCTTGCAACACCGCCGTTGCCGCCATTGCCGGGTCCGTCGATCACGGAACCGCCATAGCCGCCGCTTGGGAACGCACGAACGTAAACACCGGAGTTTCCGTCGGCATGACCGTTCGCTGACATTGTCGCATTGCCGCCGGTTCCTGTTGTCTGGCCAGGCAGGCTGCTCGTGAGCGACCCGCCGTTGCCGTAATCGAAATAATAATAGTAGTTATTAACTGCGTTGTTATCGCCGGTGGTGGACGCACTAGAGGTCCCGGTAAAATTCCCACCGTTTCCGGGCGTGCCGCCGGCGCTGGCATCGCCGCCACTTCCGCCGCTGCCAGAGATGACGGCTGTCGCAGATCCGGTGTCGCTGCTGGCTGACGCACCGAACTGGCATTGCCCCCCATTCCGCCATTGCCGCCGGCGCCGCTGGTTCCGGCCGCGCCGCCTCTGCCGCCGGAGCCGCCATATGCGTCGGCTTCCGAAGTAACGTTGGGCACGGAGGAGTCGGTGTTCGCCGCTGCTCGGTGCGCCCCGGGATTCTCAACTTCCGCCTTCGTCGAGCCTGCGGCGTGACAGGTGGCTGGCGTGAGGGGAAAGTGATTCAGTGAAATACGCCATTCTCAACCGCGAGTTCGGCCCGATGCGCACCGTCATTGTGCTCGGTGTGGGGCGCGGCGGCACTTCGCTCATCGCGGGATGTTTGCGCGCGCTCGGCTTGTGCATGGGAGAGACGCCGCACCTGCTCAAGCATGAATGGTCGCCCATCACTTACGGCAGCGATGGCGGCGTCGATTTGCCCGCGACTCATCGCAACATCCAGCAGCTCAACGCTGCGCACGCGAAATGGGGATGGAAATCGCCGCGCGACGTTTTCCAACTTGAATCGGTGCTGCCGTTGCTGCGCGATCCTGGATTCATTTTCGTCACGCGCGATTTGCTGGAAGCGTCGCTCTCGGGGCTGACCTATCAGGACGTGCCGCTTTACCTCACGCTCGATGAAACGGCGCTCGCTTATCGCGCGATCACCACCCGGCTGCGTTACTGGCCGTGGCCGGCGCTCATCGTTCCGTTTGCTGAGGCGCTGCGCTATCCGGCTGAGTTGGTGGAATTGCTCTGCTCGGTCGCGGAATTGGAGCCGGAGGAGAAGGCGAGGAAACAGGCGCTCACTTTCATTCAGCCGGGCGCGAATGCCTACCGACCCTTTGATGCGAAAGCTAACGACGCGCAGGTGATCACTTCGCCGGAAGATTTGCGCGCCGACCGCGAGAATCTGGCCGCAGACTACGGCGCGCGATTCGGAAAAGAATATGCGCGGCGGTTCGACGATGCCCTGGCCGAAGCGCACAAAATCACAGCGTGCGCCTCCGGTTCGACGCTGGAGAAAGTGCCACTGCATGAGTTGACGGCAATGTTGCCAGATCGGGATGCCGGCAATGCCGCCAGCGCGTTCTCTTCGTTACGCCAGCGATTCCGCGGCCCGCACGGAGAAGTGGAGATGATCTTGCAGAAGCTGTCGCGTGCGGCTGAGGAAGGGAA
>DAIRIE010000082.1:895-10503 GCA_036809705.1 Chthoniobacterales bacterium | reverse complement strand
GAAACGGCCGAGATCGATATCGACCAGCCCGAGGAAAAAAACCGCGAACGGCCGGGCCGCGCTCTCCGGCACATCACTCAGCGCGATGGTGCTGTGCGCGTTCGCCCGCCGCGCCGTCTCGAGCAGGAACGCGCCCAGCTGACGATCGGCAAACCCACTCGTGCCGGCGTTCTCGACTTCCTGGAGCGCCTGGCGCATTTGCGAGGGCTCGTGGTCGAGTAACGCCGCCAGCGCCTGGTTCAGTCTTGCCCAATCGTAAATCGGCTGCTTGTTTTTCGTGTCGGCGCCGAGCCGCGCGAAAGCTGCGCGCGCCGCGGTGAATCCGCCATCAGCCAGTTGCCGTCGCGCCTCCTCAAACTGGCGATTCACATCCATCGCCGGCGTTGTCGCTGCCGCCGGAGCCGCCGGTGTCGTTTGAACCGCGCGCGCATGGCGGGAAAAAAACCAGCCGGCAATCGACGCCGTAATCATGAGCAGGGCGACGATGAGCAGAATGGGCTTGAGTCGCGACGGCGCTTGTTCGCCGAGCAAAATGCGGCGCGATTTCTCCAGCGCCGCGATGACGGCGTCGTAGGAGTGATAACGCAGCCGCGGATCCGGCGCGATCATTCGGCCCACGACGGCAGCAGTCGCGGGCGAAATATCAGGCGCGACCTGGTTGAGTTTGAGCGGCCGATTCTTCAGAGCGCGTAGCTCAGCTGCCGAGGTCGTCTCACCCTCGAAAGGCGGGCAACCCGCGACCGCGTGGAAAAGCGTCGCGCCGAGACTGTAGATATCGCTGCGAAAATCTTCTGGCGCATTATTGAGCCGTTCCGGCGCGACGTAGTAGGGCGTGCCCCAAATCGCGCCCGGATTTTGCCCATGCGGATCGGCCAAACCCGCGAGCCCGAAGTCACTGATCTTGGCCGCGCCATCGCCCGCGAAAAGAATGTTCGCCGGTTTCACGTCGCGATGAATCAGCCCTTTCTCAAGCGCCGCTCGCAATCCGCGCGCCACCTCGATCCCCGCGCGCAAAACTTCCTCCTCCGGCAGCTTCCTCTGCTCTTCGATAACATCGTCGAGCGTGCCGCGATCGACCAGCTCCATCACGAGATAGTATTGGTCGTGCGCGCGCCCGAAGGAAAAAACCTGCACGACATTGGCGTGATTGACCGACGCCGTCACCCGCGCCTCCTGTTGCAACTGGTTTACATACTCCGGCCCGAGGTCCTTGCGCAGCACTTTGATCGCCACTTCGCGATCCAGCTGAGTGTCGCGCGCTTTGTAAACCGTCCCCATTCCACCGGTGCCGAGCGTTTCCAGCAACTCGAAGTGATCGAACGACCGCGCCGCCCGCACGCGCACACCGCAGTGCGGGCAAGGCACACGCGCGAGTGGCTCCGCGTCAGCCGTAGCAATCGAGCTGCCGCATTGCGGACACGAAATGATGTTCGCGTCGCTCATTTTGCGGATAGTAGCATTCTCATTTTTCACGCGCCAATGACTGCGCCGCCCTCCCCTGCCCTTTACCAGCTTGTCGTCGCGAAAGAAAACGCGCGGATGCGGCTCGATCGTTTCCTCGCGCGCGAGCTGCCGGAGTTATCCCGGGTGCGAATTCAGAAGCTTATTCGCGAGCAATGCGTCTTGTTAAATGACGACCCGGCCACGCCGCGCCACACCGTGAAAAACGGCGATCGCGTCGCGGTTAGTGTCCCGGCGCCTGCCGCGGGTCCTACGCCGAAAGCGTCGAGGGCAGCGACAACCCCGGTCTCAGTTTTGTTCGAGGACGCCGATGTCGTCGTGGTCAACAAACCGTCGGGCGTCGCCGTTCACGCTGGCGCTGGACAAAATAACGGCACACTCGTTGATGCGCTGATGGCTCATTGCACAAACCTCTCCGGCATTGGCGGAGAACTGCGCCCTGGCATTGTCCACCGCCTCGACAAGCAAACAAGCGGCTGTCTTGTCGCCGCGAAAAATGACGCGGCGCATCTAGACCTTTCGCGACAGTTCGCCGCACGCACGATTGAAAAAATCTATCTTGCGCTCGTCGCCGGAAAGCTTCGCCGGAATTCCGGAATAATCGATGCCGCTATCTCGCGGCATCGCGTTCACCGCACTAAAATGACCGTAGCCAGAGAAGGCGGCCGCGAGGCCCGCACAGACTTTCGCGTCGTTCGCAGCGGAGCCGAGGCAAGCCTCATTGAATGCCGCCTGCATAGCGGACGTACTCACCAGATCCGCGTGCACATGCAGCATCTCGGTCACCCAATTCTCGGCGACACCGTTTACGCGGGCAGGCGCGCGGGGACGTTGCCGCGGCAAATGCTGCACGCGTGGAAGCTGGCCTTCAATCATCCACGCACCAAAGCGCGAATGCATTTTGAAGCACCGCTGCCGGACGATTTCAAGGCGGCGATCGCTCAAGTCTTAGAGTCATAGTTCGCGGATGAAAGCGCGCACGCTGAACATGGTCTACTTCGGCGCGCTCGTTACCGGCATTGCCTTCAAGTTCTGGCTGATTCAAAGCGAGGAGATATTCGGGACGTGGGCCGAGTATGACGAGCTCTGGTATCTGCGCGCGGCCAGTCATTGGTATTGGAATGCCGCTTACCACTGGAACACGTTCCTGCGCACGCCAGGCTATCCGCTTTTCATCGCCGTCATACATTGCTTCGGCATCCCCTTGCGAATCGGTATCGAACTATTCCAGGCCGGCGGTTATCTCCTCGTGGCACATGCGTTGCGGCGGTTGCATTGTCCGCGTCCAGTCTGCTTCATCGCTTTCGCACTGGTTTTGTTCAATCCTTGTAGTTATCAGCTCAACAACACTGCCATGTCAGATACCTGCTACGCCGGAGCTTTGACCTGGCTGGCGGGAGCTCTCATCCTTAATCTCGCTCATCCCACTTACCGCAGCGCTCTCCTCGCCGGCGTTAGCTTCGCACTGGCATGGATTACTCGCGAAGAGACGTTTCTATTGCTGCCAATCATACTTATATTCTTCGGCGCGGTGATCTGGCGGGAATGGTCTGGGTTGCGCGCTCTTGCACCGACCGCGCGTCGCTCAGTCCGACATGCGATTGTATTTCTGATCATCAGTATTGGTCTGATTGCAGCGACCTACTGCGTTAACTATCGCTCGTTCGGTTCCTTCAGTAACTCCGAGATGACTTCTCCGAGTTTCGAGGCTGCTTACCGCGCCTTGATTCGTATCAACCCGCCGCATCTCGTTAGGTATGTGCCGGTGACGCATGACGCCATGGTCATGGCCTACTCCGCCAGCCCCACTTTTGCGCGACTGCAAACGCTGCTGGAAGGACCAGTGGCCGATGGCTGGAAGAAGCTGACCGCGCGGGAACTCCACTGTTGCGAGGGAGAGATCGGCGGCGCCTGGCTCCGGTTCGCCTTGCGCTATGTCGCGGATCAGGCTGGTGTGCACTCCGATCCGGCGACGGCGCGTCGGTTCTACACACAAGTCGCGCGCGAGCTCAATCAGTCGATGGATGAACAACGGCTGCCGAGCCGCCACGTTTTTTCGACCTTCTTCGATCCCGGCTCCCTGGCTTTTGCGAACGAGTTACCCCGCTCGTTTGGCCGGGTCGCTTCTGTTTTCCTCGCGCGTTACTCGATGTCGACAGCGCGCGAAGACGAGATACTCCCGGCACACGAAGCACGGCTCTATAACGAGATTTGCCTCCGCCGCAGTTACCTGACGCACACCGCGAGCATCATCCTTCGTTTCTCGTCTTTAAACAAACAAGACCCGATTACCAGCGTCGCTTATGAGATCGAGCGCCCCTCGCTCCTACCATGGGCGAAACGCACGGTGCAAAATAGTGACGCGATGATTTCTCCCGGCCAGGCTGCGTTTGAAGTCACATTATATACCTACACACCAGGTCCTCCGCTGGGTAAACTTACGTTTACTTCGATGAGTGGGAAAAGAACGACGATCCCCGCCAGATGGATTGTTAACCAGTCGAACTCCAGGAGCAGCTCGACCTTGCCAGTTCAGATCACTGCCGTGAACTACTCTTCATCGTTTAACTCACGAAGTCTCGCTATTGAAAACTGGATCGGTCGTAACTACCGGAAGTTGCTTGTCGTCCTGCTTGGGACCGGAACTATCGGCGCCATCTTGTGCATTCTTCGGTTCCGATCGCTTGCGCCCGCGATGGCTGGAGGGATCGCTATTCTGATCGTGGCGGCGGTAGCCAGGGTCGCCGTTTTGACCTACATGGATGCAAACTACTACGACGCCCGCGATCCACGATTCACCTTTCCGGTGATGTCTCTCTGGTGGACCGGGCTTATCCTTGCAAGCTACGCCGGGTACAATTGCGCGATCCAGCAACTACAACGCCGGCGTTCTGGTTTCGGGGAATCGTTGCAAAGCGAGCATGAGGAGCGCGAATAGAACCGGTAACACAATGATGCCGCGCATCCATGGATCGGCGTGCCAGGGCAAGGCGAAGAGGCGTTCGTTAAAGAAAAGGTAGTAGGCGAAGATCGTGACGGTGAGGAAATGCCAGGCATAGGCGCGCCGCCAGGTGGCGACCGGCAGAATCCAGGTCACATACCAGGCGTGCAGGACCGGCGCGAGGATGATCGCGACCGCGAGTGACCAGAGAAGACTGCGGCGCCAATTGCGAAAGAAAACGATGCTCGTTAGCGCGGCGACGATGAGAATGACGACGTCGTAGCGGTAGTGTTGCTGGTGCCAGTTCGGCAGCACGGTTTCTTCGGTCAGCCACCAGAAGAGATCGTTCAGGCGGCTGATGTGATTGAAGTCGCCGAAGAGATTGGTGAACCGCGGAAAATCGAAGAGCGAATTTGCCGCCACCGGAACAGCGAGGGCCAAGAGCAGCGCCGGAAAGTAGCGCCGCAAGGCGAAAGCGCAGGGCAGCAGGGCGACGATGAGAACGGGCCGAATGGCAATAGCGATGCCAAGCGACACAGCTGCGCCCACCGCTAAAAGCAGACGCCTTTTGCTACGCGATTCGAAGCGCGTGAGACACACGATGAGCGCGACGAGGGCGAGTAACACCACGCTGTCGAAATGGCCGGCGCCGGCAAAACTGTAGGCGACGAGCGGATTCCATGCGTACCAGGCGGCGGTTTTGAGATCGAGGCAGCGGAGCAACAGGGCGACGGAGAGAAGGTCGGCGAGGCCGAAGACAATTTTGAAAACGAGGGGGCTGTCGCTGGCTGCGATGGTGCCGAAGAGAAGCTCGGCGCCGGGGGTAAATGCGGTCGGCTCGTCATTGTGTGGAACACGCGCGAGCTCGGGCACCGCGCCGGCGAGATGTGGATGATCGGGTGTGAGTTGATACGGATCAAACCCGATGCGTTGGATGGCGCCGTCAGCCGCATAACGCCAGACTTCGTTGCTCGGCGTGAGCGGCAGCGCGAGAAGGCGGAGCGCGATTGTCACCGCCCAAAACACAATCAGCGCCGATTTGCCCGCGCCGGTGAATTCCGTGGCCGCGAGCAGATAGGCCAGGCCGCACAAAATGGCGCAGCCGACAAATTTCACCGGCATGATTTCCAGCGTCCAGTCATCGAAGAAATTGAGCGCGGCGAAAAGCGCGAGCTGCGCCAGCAAGGCAAAGCCGAGGCGCGCGTTCACGTTTTGCTCCGTTTCATCGGCGCAAGACCGGCGCGATGCGCGGCGAGATCGACCAGCTCAGCGACGCGGGAACGAAGACGTTGCGCCCGGGTGGCGAGAAAGATGAGGAAGAGCGCGTAGGGAACGGCGAAGAATAGCGGGACGTTTCCGGTGTGGAGCACGTGGTACATAAGCAGGCTGAGCACGATGAGATTGACGACGACGGTGGTGGTGACGTAGCGATGAAGGAGCCGCACGCGCGTGAGGCATCTCGGGCCGCCGTGATATTCGGTCACGCTCTGCAAGACGATGCTCCACCAGAAATTGCCGTAGATCTGCAGGTCCCATTCCTGCCAGCCGGTGTCGATGGAGTAACGCCAATTCTCCGCCTCGAGCAGCGCGATGATTTCTTGCAATAGTGCGTGTCGGTCTTTTCCCTCTTCGCTCCAGTAAAGGCGCGTACCTTTGCCCCAGCGACGGCGATCGACGGTGGGAAGATTCTCGTGCGTAGCGATGACGGAGGCGGGGGTGCGTTTGAAATGGAGCCAGGTGAAATACCTCGACCAGCCGCGCACGAGCGGTTGCAGAAACGCCAGCACCATCACGAGTAGACGTGATGGGACCGTGTCGAAGCGCGGCTCGATGCGCGCGCGCACCATGTAGGAAAGCGCCACGCACAATGTGCCGCCGAGCATGAGATAGGGCAGGATGCGCAGCGGCGGCAGAAAGACACCGAGCCCGAAAAGGAAGAGTGTGAGCGCGAACCATTCGATGCTGCTGAGATACGCGGCGATTTCCGATTGCGGTGTCGGGTAAATCGACTGGAAGAATCCGTCGCCGAAGATGCCGTGATAAATGATGGGGCGATTGATGAACCAGCTGAAGCGAGGCGTGCCGTAGATTTGCCCGCGCCATTTTGCGGTGCCGGTCGGGCCGAAGAAGATGAGATGCTTGAAGCGCAGGAGCGATTCGGCTTCGCCGTAACCTTGTTGCTGTTTGCGAAATGCGCGCAGCGTAAATCGGCGATGATGCCACACCACCGCGGTGGGACTGAAGGCGATGACGCCGCCGCCTTGTTGCACGCGCCAGCAGAAATCAACGTCATCGCCCGCGGCGTGATACTCGGGGTCGAAGCCGCCGACGTTCTCAAAGGCCCAGCGCCAGAACGCCATGTTACAACCGGGCACGTGCTCGGCGATGGTATCGGTTAACAAGACGTGGCTTGGTCCGCCCGGAGCGGCGGCGACGCACGCCTGGATCCAGTGACGCGCCGGTGGCGGAAAATTCGGACCGCCGACTCCAGCGTAATCACCGCTCGTTAGTGTACTCACTAAATAGTAAAGCCAGTCTGTATCCGCCATGCAGTCGGAATCGGTGTAAACAAAGAGCTCGCCGCGGGCGGCAACCGCGCCGGTGTTGCGGGCCACGCTTAAGCCGCGATTTGGCTGATGAATGTAGCGCACGCTTTCGAACTCAGCCGCGATCTGCGCAGTGTTATCGGTCGAGCCGTCGTCGACGAGCACCACTTCATACTTGGGATAGTTGAGATGCCTTAGTGATTCGAGGCAGGCGCGCAGAGTCGCTCCGCCATTGTAAGAACAAACGATGACGGAGACCGATGGCGGCTCCGGCAGCTCGCGGTGCGGCAGAACGCTATCGTCCTGACCGAGTTTTCCGCGCAAGGCGGAATAGGATTTCTTCGGCTGGCGATCGCGAGTGACGATGCCAAAAGCCCAGTCGGTGATTTCTTGCTCGCCGGTGTACCATTCATCGGTCCAGGAAAAAAAGACGGTGCCGGCGAGCCCGCATTTCACCACGCTGTCGATGTGCCAGCTGAGCATCTCGGCCTGCTCCTCCTCGGAATGGCGCATCGTGTCCATGCCGAACTCGCCGAGGATGAGGGGGCGGTTTTCGGTGAGGTTTTGCAGGCGCAGCAAGTAGCGCTCGAACTCGCTCTGATTATGCAGGTAAACGTTGAAGCAGCAAAAATCGACGTTTTCCGGGAGGAGAAACTCCGTCGGCGGAAAAGTGGCGTAGGAATAAAGCGGGCGCGGATCGATGCTGCGGGCGAGCCCGATGAGCTGCTCGATGAAATCGGTTACGCGGCGGACGCCGAGCCAGCGCACCATTTGCGGAGCGACCTCGTTTCCCACGAGATAGCCGAAGATGGCGTGATGGCCGGCGTGCGCTTTGACCGCGCGCTGGACTGATTGAGTGATCTCGCGACGCACCCTTCGCTCGCGCAGAAACTCGATGTGCTTGGCCCACGGCAAGGTGATGAGCACGCGGAGCCCCGCGGTTTCACAGGCATCGAGAAACCAGTTCGGAGGCGAGTGATAAACGCGCACGACGTTAAGGCCGAGCTCGCGCATCTGCGCCAGATCGCGCGCGGCCCGCTCCGGCGCGCCGAGATAATTTCCCTCCGAGTCGGGTTTGAATGGACCGTAAGTGACGCCTTTGAGGAAAAACTTGCGGTT
The DNA here is from genome assembly GCA_036809705.1 of Chthoniobacterales bacterium. Lineage (GTDB taxonomy): Bacteria > Verrucomicrobiota > Verrucomicrobiia > Chthoniobacterales > UBA10450 > AV69. The sequence goes on along the minus strand of DAIRIE010000082.1, from coordinate 2,436 downwards.
GCCTTCGAAGAAAAATTTACCAACGGCGCGGACTGGCTCCGCGGGAGAGACGCTCACAGCGGCAGTATAAGTGGCGCGTGACGAGTGACGAGTGACGAGTTGCAGCCACTCACGCCGCTCACAAGGAATGGAGTGCCTCTCCCACGACGCGTGCGGTTTGCTCGATGTCCTCCTCGGTGTGGGCGGTGGAGATGAATCCCGCTTCGAATTGCGAAGGTGCGAAATAAACGCCGCGCTCGAGTGCCTCATGAAAGAAGCGCGCGAACTTTTTGGTGTCGCTGCGTTTGGCGGATGTGAGATCGAAGACCGGTCCCGGTGTGAAGAAGAGGCAGAACATTGAACCGATGCGTTGAAACGTGAGCTGCTGCTCAGCGACAATTTGCCTGGTCGCACTCTCCAGTTTTGCGCCGAGTTGTTCCAGCAACTTCCAACCATCGATCCGCTCGAGCTCGCGCAATTGCGCCAGCCCCGCCGCCATGGCGATGGGATTGCCCGAGAGTGTGCCGGCCTGATAAACCGGGCCATCCGGAGAAAGTTGATCCATGATCTCGGCGCGGCCGCCAAACGCGCCCACCGGTAAACCGCCGCCGATGACTTTGCCGAGTGCGGTGAGATCAGGCCGCACATCGAACAACTCCTGCGCGCCGCCGCGCGCGACGCGAAATCCAGTCATGACCTCATCGAAAATGAGGAGGGAATCATTGGCTGAACATTCCCTGCGTAGCTCATGCAAAAAATTCTCGCGCGGAAAAAACAGCCCGGCGTTGGCAGGAATGGGCTCCAGAATGATCGCTGCGATTTCGCTGTTGTTTTCACGAAACGCCGCGCGCACCGCGTCGATGTCGTTAAAGCCAACAACGATGGTTTCATCAGCAAACGCCTGCGGAATTCCAGCGCTGTCGGGTCGTCCATGAGTAAGCGCGCCGCTGCCGGCATTCACCAGCAGCGAATCGACATGCCCGTGGTAACAGCCAGCGAACTTGATGATCTTATCCCGCCCGGTGAACCCGCGCGCCAGCCGCACGCACGACATCGTCGCTTCCGTTCCGCTGTTCACCATCCGCACTTTTTCGATCGAGGGCACCCAGTCGCAGATCAGCTCCGCCATTTCCACTTCGAGCGGATTCGGAATACCGAAACTCGTGCCGCGCTCCGCCGCCGCGCCAATCGCCTCAATCACCACAGGTGGCGCATGCCCGAGAATGGCCGGTCCCCAAGTCCCGACGTAATCGATGATCTCGCCGCCGTCGACCGTCCAAATATGAGCGCCGCTGGCGCGATCGACAAAGAAGGGCTCGCCGCCGACACCGCGAAAGGCGCGGACCGGCGAATTCACGCCGCCGGGGATGCGGGCGCGCGCGCGGACGAACAAGACTTCGCTGGAGTGATGGAGTGGTGAAGTAATGGAGTGTTGGAGTGTTGGAGTCTGAATCATTACTCGATTACTCCAGCACTCCAACACTCCATCCTTTTGACCGGAGTCGATTGACACGCTAATCGCGCGCCCGGATAATTCGTGTCCGCTCGCGCACAACGGCGGG
>DAIRIE010000082.1:263-828 GCA_036809705.1 Chthoniobacterales bacterium | reverse complement strand
CTATTCGCGGGTTCGATTCCCGCCCCCGCCTCTTCACTCCCGCACGACCTCGCGCGGAGTCTTATCGTCGCGCAATCCGAGAAAGGTGGCGCGCCGAGTAAACCGTAGCTGGTCCACTCGGTGAAGCGCACCTGCATCACCAGCTTTGGGCGCACCCATTTTAGTTTTTTCCTGTCTTCGGCCGTCACGCCTTCGCCGAAATGGCTCTTGCGACTCGCCGGCAGGTTCTGAAATGGACAACGCGCGGTTTCGAGCGACGCCATTTGGTTAAACAATGTTTTACGGAGAGCCGGATTAAGCCCTGGCGCACTTTGCCGGCGAACATCAGCGCGCCATTTTCGTAGTAGCCGGCGAGGAGCGATTGAAAGCTAACGCCGGTAGGATTGTAACCGCCGATGACGAATTCCTGTGCGTGGCCAAGCTTTAACTTGAGCCGATCGGGTGAACGCGTGCGCGATTGGTAAGCCGACTGACGCCGCTTCGCTATCACACCTTCGAGTCCGGCGTTTTCGATCGTGCTAACGACGGCCGCTGCGTCACCTTCAAGCTCGGCGCTGTAGCGAAT
>DAIRIE010000082.1:0-244 GCA_036809705.1 Chthoniobacterales bacterium | reverse complement strand
GTTCGCACAACGGCAGCTGCCGCAAGTCTTGGCCCTCGAGGTTCAGCAAATCGAACGCGTAATAGACGATTTGCCACTCGCGGCCGAGCGACTTGCGATTTTGCAGCATTTGAAAAGATGGTTTGCCTTGTGAATTGATGGCGACGATTTCGCCGTCGATCGTCGCGCTCGCCGCCCCGATCTCGCGGATGGCGGCGATGACTTCGGGAACGGCAGCCAGACTTTTTTCCTTCAATGAAAGCAG
>DAIRIE010000081.1:3899-10615 GCA_036809705.1 Chthoniobacterales bacterium | reverse complement strand
GTGAGCGAGAACTCGAAGGTGAACGGCTCGCCGTTGCGCGTGACGTGAGCTTTGAGTTCTTCTACGTAGGACCCAAAAAGGACGAGCGCAGCCAGACCCGCCGAAGCGATCGCGTAACCTTTGGTCACGGCTTTCATGGTGTTGCCGACAGCGTCGAGCTCGTCGGTCACGGCGCGCACTTTCGGGTCGAGATTACTCATAACCGCGATGCCGCCGGCGTTATCGGTGATGGGTCCGAAGGCATCGAGCGAGATAATGATGCCAGCCATCGACAACATGGCCATGACCGCGATGGCGATGCCGTAAAGGCCGGCGAAATGGAAGGAGAAGAGAATGGCGATACCGATAAAGCCGACCGGCAATGCCGTCGCGTGCTGGCCGATGGCGAGCCCGGCGATGATGTTCGTGGCATGACCTGTCTCGGACGCGCGCGCGATTTTTTGCACGGGGCTGTAGCGCGTGGAGGTGTAGTAATTGGTGATGACGACGACGATGCCGGTCATAAGCAGACCGATAAGCGAGGCGCAATAGAGATCAGTGGGTGAACGCAGGACGCCGCCGATGGTGACGCCGCCTGGAAAAAGCTGGTGCGTTGCAGGCCAGAACAGGATGGCGGAAACGAGCGCGCTCATGCCGACGGCGCCCATGAGGACTCCGGCCGGTTTGCCGGCGGCGAGATTGACAAAAAGGATCCCGCAAATGGCGCCGAGGACGGAGATGCCGCCGAGGACGAATGGGTAAACGATGGCCGCGGGCGAGTTCGCCATGGTGAGGGCGCCCACCAGGATCGCGCCGATGAGACTGACGGCGTAAGTTTCAAAAACGTCGGCCGCCATGCCGGCGCAATCGCCGACGTTGTCGCCCACGTTATCCGCGATGGTGGCGGGATTGCGCGGATCATCTTCCTCCAGGCCGCTCTCAATTTTGCCGACGAGATCGGCGCCGACATCAGCCGCTTTAGTGTAGATGCCGCCGCCGAGTCGCGCGAAAACGCTGATGAGACTGGCGCCGAGGGCAAGGCCGACGAGGCTGCGAACGGCTTTGTCGTGCCCGATAGCACCGTTGGCGATGGTGTAGAAAATCCCGACCGACAAAAGGGCGAGGCCGACGACGAGCAAGCCGGTGACAGCGCCACCGTTAAAAGCAACGCGCATGGCCGCGCTGCAGGCATTGGTGGCGGCTTGCGTGACGCGGGCGTTGGCCACGACCGCGATGCGCATCCCGATGTAGCCCGCGGCGAGCGAGCAGGCGGCGCCAATGAGAAAGCCGAGCGCGGTGGGAAACCCCGCATCCTTCTTGAAGACAAGGAGCAAAACGAAGATGACAGCGGCGATGATGGAGATGGTGACGACCTGGCGATGAAGGTAAGCCTTGGCGCCTTCCTGCACTGCACCGGAAATTTGGCGCATGCGCTCATTGCCCGGCGAGGAGCGAAGGATGAAAGCGATGAGGAGAAAGGCGAAGACGAGCCCGATGACGGCGCAAACCAGCGACAGAGGCACGCCGGAACGCAGGATATCGAGAGCGAGAAGATGTGTCATAGCCGGATGAAAGCGGGGGACTCTAGGCAGGAATGCAGGAGTGGCAACTGAGGAGTGGGTAAGAGCGTTGGGCATTGCGACGCTGTAGCCGTCGCCCTGTGGGCGACGCGAGGGGAGGTGCTGCTGCAAACGTGCAGGCATTGCGTCTCGTCGCGCTTCGCACAGGGAAGCGGCTACAGCGGGCGACCGGAGCATGCGTCCGCGGATTGATCGCAATCCCGATCTCCACATCGAGCCTAGACGGTTGCCTCTTTTTGCATAAAGGGCTAAGCGCCGGCCGCGAACATGGCCGCCCTGTCCAAGCAGTGTCTGATTCCAAAATAGAAAAGCTCGGCGAGCAGCTCTCCCGCTTGCTGGTCGAAAGTGTGAAGGATTACGCGATCGTTCTGCTCGACGCGCACGGGCGGATTGCCGGCTGGAAAGCGGCCGCGGAGCGCATCAATGGCTGCCCCGCGGAGCAGGCTCTGGGTGAATCGTGGACGCGTTTGTTCCCAGAAGAGGAAGCTGCTAAGGCGCAGCGTTTGCTGGTAGAAGCCAGCGAGCACGGCCGCGCGGTTGATGAAGGATGGCGCGTCCGCTCGAATGGTTCGCAGTTCTGGGCCTCGACCGTTCTCACCACGTTGAAGGATGAGCATGGTGACATCATTGGCTTCGGCGAAATGATGCGCGATCTCGGTGAGCCGCCGCGGGCTGAGGAAAAACTCCACGCGGGCGAAGAGCAATTCCGTCTGCTGGTGGAAAGCGTCGAGGAATACGCCATCTATATGCTCGATCCGGCCGGCGTGGTTGTGACCTGGAATTCTGGCGCGCAAAGAATGAAGGGGTATGCCGCGCGAGAAATCATCGGGAAAAATTTCGCCCTCTTTTATACGGAGGAAGACCGCGTGGCGGGCAGGCCGCAGCGCAATCTCGAACAGGCCATCCGCTACGGCCATAGGCACGATCGCGGCCTGCGCTTGTGTAAGAACGGCTCGACTTTCATGGCCGACGTGCTCATCACCGCCTTGCGCGACAAAACCGGCGAGATCCGCGGTTTTTCCAAGGTTACCCGCGACGTGACCGAGCAGGTGCGCACGCGCGAGATGGAAGCGGCCAAGATCGCGGCGGAGAAAGCTAACGAGGCTAAGGACGAATTCCTGGCCGCCCTCACTCACGAGCTGCGCACGCCGCTGACGCCGGCGCTGGCGGCCGCCGGGTTCCTGGCCGAGCGCGCCACCTCCATCGCGCCCGAGTACGTCGAGGAGCTGGATATTATCCGCCGCAATATTCAACTCGAGGCGCGTCTCATTGACGATCTACTCGATCTCACCCGCATCACTCGCGGCGTGCTCCAGTTGAATCGCGCGGCGGTGGACGCACATCGCATTGTGCAGAACGCGCTCGATATCGCCGCGCCCGCCATTGCCGAGAAAGGCCTGCGCGTCTCGAGCGATTTTGCCGCGGGGGAACATCATCTCTGGGCTGATCCGGTGCGGCTTCAGCAGGTCTTTTGGAATCTCATTAACAACGCGGTGAAGTTCACCGGCGCCGGCGGGTCGATTGAAATCCGCACAGCTAATGACGAAAGCGGAGCGTTTCGTTTGAGCATCGCGGATACCGGCATCGGCGTTGAGTCGGGACGGCAGGGCGCGCTTTTCAGAGCGTTCGAGCAGGTGAGTCCGGCGGCGCAAAAGTTCGGCGGCCTTGGGCTCGGCCTGGCGATTTCCAAAAACCTCGTCGAGCTGCACGGCGGCGCGATTTCGATGGAGAGCGCGGGGAAAGATCAGGGAAGCGTTTTCACTGTCACGTTGCCGATCGCGCAGGAGGAGGCGCTCGCCACGCCCACTCGCATAACGCAGCCCGCGCGCGGCTCGGGTGGAGGTTTGCGCATCCTGTTGGTGGAAGACCATGGCGATACCCGCCGGACATTGTCCAGTTTGCTGCGCTATTTCGGCCACACCATTTCCATCGCCGATTGCGTGCAGGCGGCGCTCCACGCAGTGAAGTCGGAGACGTTCGACGCGGTGCTCAGTGACATCGGTTTGCCTGATGGCACTGGCTACGAAATCATCGCGCGGGCGAAGAAACGGCAATCGCTAAAAGGAATCGCGCTCACCGGTTTCGGTATGGAAGAAGATGTGCGTCGCAGCCAGGAAGCCGGCTTCGATTATCATCTGACCAAACCAGTGGACTTCGCCGAGCTCCGCGATGTCCTGGCGCAGCTCTCCGAGCTCAAGCCGTAATCTGTAGCTGCTTCGCTGTGCGAAGCGCAGAGTGGCGTGACGCAACCGATGCGCGTGTAGGGGCGTCGTCTCTCGCGTCGCCCACAGGGCGACCGCTACAGGGTGTTAGGGGGACGACGGTCGCCGACGCTCGGATCAACGCCAGGCCGGCTGGGCTTCCAGCGACATGACGACGTCGCGGTCGTCGAAGGGCACGCGCGTCGAGGAATCGAAATGATGCACCGTGCGTCCGCTCCGCACTTCCTTCACCTGGAAATAAACGACGCGGTCGTGGATATCGAATTTCAGCGTCAATCCGACTTTGCGAAATTTGCTGTCCGTTTCTTTGATCCAATGCCGAAACGCGTCCGGAGTAAAGGTGGACATGTCGCGCGTGAGGACGGTGTGAACGAGCTGGCGCACCGCTTCGCGCTGGTGCTTGGAATGCGAATGCATGGCGCTCATACGTGCATTTGGGAGCAGAATGGGTGCCGATTTTCATACGCGGGCGAAGGGGAGCGATCCCGTTAAAGTTACCTTACAGGTTTCGCGGCGGGAGCGCTCGCCTCCGCTCGGGATGACAGCGGAATGTGCCAGCCGCGCTACTCGTCCTCGCCCAGTCTCAAGAGCTCGTCGTGCTCCCGCTTTTTCAAAATCCGCAGAATTTCTCCGAGCAACATTTCGTTCTTCAAATTCACCTGGTAATCGAGATCGGCACGAAGCCGGTCTTTCTGCGCCTCGCGATTTTGGGACATCATGATGATGGGCGCCTGCAACGCCGCCATCATCCCGAGCACGAGGTTCAACAACACAAAGGGAAAGGGATCGAAGGGCCGCTCGCGCAAAAGCATCGAATTCACCGCCATCCAGACCAGCAGCAGCACGAAGGAAAAGATGATGAATTTCCAGCTCCCGCCGAAGCGCGCGATCTTGTCCGCGGCCAGATCGGCGAAAGTGAGATTGCGCGCGTCTTCTTCGTTGGCGTTGCGCGAAATGCGATGCCGCAAGAGATCGTCGGTCCGCCGCAACCGCTGTGTCACCGTGCTGAGCATCCGCACTGCGATGGTGGCGTCGCTGCGGACGAACTCGAGGAAATTCTGCCGCGTCAATACCGCCAGCTGCGCGTGTTCCACCACTGCCGCGTCCGCGGAACGCCCATGACCATCGAGCATTGCCATCTCGCCGAAAAAATCTCCCGGCCCGAGCGCGGCGAGGATCACTTCTCGTCCATCGGCATCAGTCACGGTGATCCGCACTCGCCCGCTAACGATGACATACATGGCGTCGCCCGTATCTCCGGCGCGGAACAACTGCCGCGGCGGGAATTCCTGAAGCTGGAGAAAATGGCAGAGCTTCTCGATGGCGGCGTCATCCAGCCCGGCGAAGAGCGGCACGTTGCGTACTGGGATGCTGCGTTCGAGACACGGATTGTCGATAACGTCGCCGGTGCCGGTAGCGCCGCCGCTATTCTCCTGCGTTTCGGCTGCCGCTTGCGATCGCGCCGCGCTGGGCGGCTGATCCGGTCCTGCTACCGCGGGGCCGGAGGAATCGCGTTGCCCAGACATGGCTGCATTTTACGTCGCTCGCTTCGGTTTTAACAGCGGGAAGAGAATGACATCGCGAATCGATTCGGCGCCGGTAAGCATCATCGTCAGCCGATCGATACCAAGACCGAACCCGCCCGCCGGCGGCATGCCGTGCTCGAGCGCGAGCAGAAAATCTTCATCGAGCTGCTGCGTCTCCTCGCCGGCCTGCTCGAGCAAGCGCTGCCGCTGAACCACCGGGTCGTTCAACTCGGAGTAACCGGGTGACATTTCCACGCCGTTGATGATGAGCTCGTAAACGTCCACCAGCTTCGGGTCAGTCGCGCTCTGCTTCGCCAGCGGCACCAGCTCCTTCGGACAATGCGTCACAAAAAGCGGATCGAAGGTTTTCTCCTCTACCAGTTTCTCGAAGACATGCTGCGTCACTTCGAAATCGGCCAGCTGCGGCAGAATCTCCGCGCCCAGCTCCCGCATCGCGCGGTCGCGCCGTTGTTCGCTCGGAATCTCGAACCAATCCGCGCCAGCGACCGCGCTAACGAGATCGCGATAGCGCGCCCGCCGCCACGGCCGCGTCAGGTTGATCGTACGAGTGACATTTCCCTCGAGGTCTCGGTGTTCGATTTTGATCTCTGCTCCTTCCGCCTTCCGCTTTCCGCCTTCGATCACCTCCGCCACACTACAAATCATCTCTTCGACCAAGTCGGCGATCTTCTCGAAATCCGCGTAGGCCCAATACGCCTCCAGCATCGTGAACTCCGGATTGTGGCGGCGCGAGATTCCTTCGTTCCGGAAATTCCGGTTCAGCTCATAGACCTTGGGAAACCCGCCCACGAGCAATCGCTTCAGGTAAAGCTCCGGCGCGATGCGTAGATAAAGATCGATCCCGAGCGCATTGTGATGCGTGCGAAACGGCTCGGCCGCCGCGCCTCCGGCCACTGCCTGCAACATTGGCGTCTCCACTTCCACGAAACCGCGCTCCTCCAGAAAGCGCCTGATCTCGCGCACAATCGCGAACCGTTTCGCGAAAACCTCGCGCGATTGCTCATTCGTGATCAGGTCCAGATACCGCTGCCGATACCGCGCCTCCACATCCTGCAACCCGTGCCATTTCTCCGGCAGCGGCCGGAGCGACTTCGACAAAACCTCCAGGCGATGCGCCTTCAGCGTGGGCTCGCCTGTTTTCGTCGTGAAACATGTGCCTTCGACTCCGATGAAATCGCCAAGATCAAGCAGGCCGAAGATCTCCATCGTCCGCGGCCCGAGTTCCTTCGCCTGAACATAGACCTGCATCCTCCCCGTGGCGTCGCGCAGATCGAGGAAATGACTTTTCCCCATGTCGCGATGCGCTGTCATCCGGCCTGCGATCCGCAGTGTTTCGCCTTCGCGAAAGCGCTCCCGCGCCTGCGCGATATTTCCCGTGACATCGAAGG
>DAIRIE010000081.1:0-3889 GCA_036809705.1 Chthoniobacterales bacterium | reverse complement strand
TGTCCGAATGGCGCCACGCCGCGCTCTCGCAACGTGTTTAGCTTCTGTCGCCGCAGCGCCAGCAACTCGCTTTCTTCCTCCATCGCGCGCCGAGTTTAGACAGAATGCGGCGCTTGAACAGAGGCAAGCTGTAGCCGTGCCTCGTTCGCCAAGCAGTCCAGTCCAAAAAGGCCCCGCCGAGTTAGTCAATAAAGAACTTGACTATTTATTGAGTGCACGCGAATCGTGACCTTCGCCCCAGAAAAATGCGGTCAAACATCCACCCAATCAGGCAAAAGGAGAATTAGAGATGAACAAATATGTAGTGGCAGGTTTTGCTGGTGCAGCTCTCATCGCTGCGAGTGCATTCGCGGCAGAGGAGAAACCAACCGACCCTCAGATCGCCATGATCGCGGTCACAGCTGATACCGTTGATATCAACGCTGCTAAACTCGCTTCGGAGAAATCGAGTAATGCGAAGGTGAAGGAGTTTGCTGATCTGATGGTGAGAGATCACACATCGGTCAATGAGCAGGCGACGGCGCTGGCGAAAAAACTCGGCGTCACGCCGGAGGAATCCGCGACCAGCCGGAGCCTGCAATCAGGCGGAGAGAAGATGATGGCGAAGTTGAAGAAGATAAGCGGTGCGGAATTCGACAAAGCTTACGTCGATAACGAGGTCAGCTATCATGAACAGGTCTTGGCGGTGCTGGACAAGACCCTGATCCCGGACGCGGAGAACTCTGAGCTGAAGAGCCTACTCGAAAGTGCCCAGCCGATCTTTCTCTCGCACCTCAATCACGCCAAGGAACTAAAGGCATCGTTGCGCTAACGAGCCGGAACTGATCGATGAGGGATGCGCCCTCTCCAGCACGTGGGGAGGGCGTGCGTCCATCAGGCGGGAATTCGCTTATTCCGGACCATCGAACAGGCGAGATTTGGATCGTCTCCGGCCCGGTCTCGATGCGGGCGCTGGTCTTCTGGGCGATCATTATCTTCGTTGCCGGTTTTCTGCACGGCCGGCAGATGCAATTTGTATCCACGGCTTCCGATTTCGGACAGAACCAGCAACAGATGGCAGCGACAGCGCCGCCTGTGCCGGCGACGAATGCCGCACCGGCATCGCCGATCGCGCCTGCAACAACTCGCGCGCGTGTCACCGTCCGCATGCTGAAATTTTCTCCGGAGAAACTGGAGGTGAAAGTGGGCGATGATGTGGAGTGGGCGAACGCGGACCTTACACCGCACACCGCGACGTCGCAGACGGGAGGCGCGCTTAACTCGGGTGCGATAAACGCGGGCGCATCATGGCATCACACCTTCACCCAGGCTGGAAGTTTCCCATATTTCTGCACGTTTCATCCCGAGATGAAAGGCGTGGTCGTGGTCAAGTAGAGCGGAAGGCGATTATCTCAGTTCGAACAAGCAGGACGGGCTGCCGTTGTGGCAACATCGCTGCTTCACGCGCGTTCCGATTAGCTCACTGAGGAGCGACTCAGCAATAAAGCATGCTTCCGGATGACGCGCGGTCGCAGCCGCAAGGGGACAGCCGTTGCCGCGAATCCAGTGCCGTCCCTCGCGAACTTCAGCCACGGCCGAGCCACCGAGCTCCTGCAAAACCGAGAGTGCCGCTTTGATTCGGCTATCTCGTGATTTTGCTGCCAAGGGAGTTATCCGCGAGCGGGCAACTTCTCGGCCTATTTCCCGCATCGCGGCTCGAAGCTCGCGCGGCGTCAGCTTCCGCTCCAGGACAGACAAGACGAGGTCGAGCAAAGTGCCGTAGGCCTTGGGAAAAATCTGTTCCGATTGCGCAGTTAGCGCGTAGAGCGCGTGCGGCTTTCGCACGCCCGGTTGTGCCCCGCTCTGGTGGACGAGCCCATCGCGTTCGAGACTTAGCAGGTGAGCGCGAACGGCGTTGTCGGTCAGCCCGAGCGCGGCGGCGAGCTCATTAACAGTTCGATCGCGCTGCCGCAGCTGCTGAAGAACACGTCCCCGCGTGCTCTGAAGCAGCCGCTCACGCCAGCCTGTTTCTTTCACGCACCGGGAATATGATCGTAAAGCTCAGCCCGCGCTAATGATTCCATCTCCTCCGCTCTTTGAAGAAGCAGAGCTCGAGACAAATCGCGTCGTCGCTAGACAGGTTCGAGGTCGCTGCTGGAAGGGCCGTTGAGCATGGTGCCGGTGCAATCGAAGCGAGAACCGTGGCAAGGACAATCCCATGTCTTTTCCGTCGCGTTCCAGCGCACGATGCATTTGAGGTGCGGGCAAACGGCGGACATTTTGTGCAAGACGCCATTTTCGTCACGATAGACGGCGAGTTTCTTTAGTCCTTCACGAACCAGCGCGCCCTGACCGGAAGCTATCTCAGCGACTTCGGGAACATCGCCACTTGTTAAGTAGTCGCGTAGTTGAAATACGACGTTGGCGTTCTCCTTCACATAATCGCCAACGACCAATGGCTTCAGCGTTTTACGTTTTGGCTCGTAGATTTCGGCCCATGGGTTACCGCGGCCGAGGATAAGATCGGTTAAGAGAATCCCCGCGATGGTTCCGTGAGTCATACCGTTACCGGAGTCGCCCGTGACAACGTAAACGTTTTTCTCGCCTCCCGCGTCACGCCCGATGTAGGCCAGCCCATCAACTGGCTCCATCACCTGGCCGGACCAGCGATCGGTAATCTCGCCGGCGGCAGGGAAATGCCGGCGCGTCCATTCTTCGAGATTGGCGAAACGCGCGTCGAAATCGAAAGCCTGCGCCGTTTTGTGGTCTTCTCCGCCGACAATGAGGACATCGTGATCGCCGTCGAACGCGAGGCGCACATAATGATAAGGCGCGGGACCGAAAAGCTGTTTGTCTTCGGCGGCGGTTTCCGCCGTGTCCCACCAGAGCGCATGCGGAATGAGACCCGGCTCGACGCGGAAGCCGAGCGCGTAGCTGGTGTACGGCGCCTGTTTACTGTGAATGACGAGGCGGTCGTTGATCGGTGAGTTCGTGGCGATGACAGCGGCGCGCGCGGTGATGGTCTGGCCTTCGCGTGTTTCAAGCCGGACAACGTCGCCGCCGGTCACTTTAAGCACGCGGTTTCCGGTGAAGATTTTCCCGCCCCAGCGGGTAACGAGCGCAGTTAACGCGTTCAGGTATTTCAACGGATGAAACTGCGCCTGCCGCGGGAATCGCAGAGCCGGGCCGCTAACGTGCTGGATGACTGGCGGGTTGGGAATTCGCTGCACCTCGAGCAGGCGCGCACGCAGTGTCGCTTCATATTCCTTGTCGATGGTGCTCGGGTCCGCGCCTTCTGGTGGAAACAGGTAACCATCGACCCGTTCGAAATCGCAATCGATCCGCTCGTCGCGCACAATTTCAGCGATCCGCTCGATCGCCGCGGTATGGCTTTCGGCGGCGAGGCGCGCGGCCTCTTCGCCGAGCATGCTTTCGAGTTCGTAATAGCGGTCATCCAGCGCGTTGACCAAATGCGCGGTGGTGCGCCCCGTCATTCCGCTGCCGACTGCGCCGTCGTCAACCACAGCGACGCTGCGACCTTCGCGCGTCAACATGTAGGCGACGGACATGCCTGCGATACCAGCGCCGACGACGCAAACGTCAATCTCGAGGTCAGCCGCGAGAGGGGCGGAGCGAAATTTCTCCGCGGTTCGTTCCCAGAAGGAGATGTTGTGACCAGCTCTTTCGCCTGCGACTTCCATGCTAATGAATCGCGCCGCCGTTTGCGTGAGCGTGTGCGTGTTACGTTTCGGCGCTCTTGGAATGACGCAGCGCGCGCGAGGCTGCTGGCCGGTTGAGCTACGAGCGGTTCCTTGCTGGCTCCGTCAGCTGGCCTTGTCGATCAGCTCCGCGAATTGATCGAAGAAATAAGAAGCGTCGTGCGGCCCTGGCGCCGCTTCGGGATGATATT
>DAIRIE010000080.1:5125-10633 GCA_036809705.1 Chthoniobacterales bacterium | reverse complement strand
TTCCAGAACGTCATCAAACGCATCGACGCCCGCGAAGAATTGCAGGAAATTTTCGCCGAGAACTTCAGCGTATCCGACAAGATCGAAGCCATTCTTGCGCGCGTGGGCGAAGGCGAAGTGGTGAAATTCTCTGAGCTCTTTCTGCACATGGCCTCGCGGGTGGAGATCGTCGTCACTTTTCTCGCCCTCCTGGAATTGATCCGGCTCAAACAGGTCCGCACCAGCCAATCCGATCCGTTCGGGGAAATCGAGATCGCGGCAGCGGCTTGAAACGCAGCGTCCTCATCGCCGGCTGCGGTTACGTTGGGTCCGCGGCGGCCAACCTGTTTCTTGAACGGGGCTGGGAAGTTACTGGCTGGACGCGATCATCCGAACCGCCGCCGCAGCAGCCGGTTGGGCGGGTCGAACATCGTGTGGTCGATCTGCGCCAGTCTGAGGAGGTGCGACGTAATGCGTCTGCGTTCGAGGTGGTAATTCACTGCGCGAGCTCCAGCGGCGGCAGACCACAACATTACCAGCGCCTGTATGGAGATGGGGTGCGAAATCTCCTCGATGCTTTTCCACGAGCACGCCTGATTTTCACCAGCAGCACCGGCGTTTACCAACAGACCGATGGCGGCTGGGTTGACGAAGAATCGCCCTCACGGCCAGCCCCACCGAAATCACGCATCCTTCTCGGCGCCGAAGAAGCGGTGCTTGGGCGCGAAGGCATCGTGTTGCGCCTCGGCGCGATTTATGGACCCGGGCGTTCGTTTCATCTGCAACGCGTCAGATCCGGGACGGCTGCCATCAGCCCGGTGGATCGTTATGTGAATCAAATTCACCGCGATGATGCTGCCGCAGCCCTGGTTTTTCTCGCCGAGCACCCGCAGCTCAGATGGCCGCGTCTTTTCAACGTGGTAGATAACGAGCCCTCGTTGCGTAACGACGTCTTGCACTGGCTGGCAGCACAGCTTGGCCGGAAACTCCTGCTTTCATCCGAAGCGCCACCCTCAAAGCGGGGTGATTCGAACAAACGCGTGAATAACGCGCGCCTGCGCGCGCTCGGCTGGTCGCCGCGCTACCCGAGCTACAGAGAAGGGTTCCTCCAATCAGTCCTGCCAGCGGCAAATCTATTATAGTAATTATAACTTCGGCATGGCCCCTGCTAGTTCTCTCCTCCATGCGAGATGTCAGACTTTCCGGCCGCGAAGCCGCCGTCGTTCGCGCCCTCGGATTTGCCGAGGCCATGCTCGGCGCTGAAATTTTAGACGCCACCCGTATGGAACTGGAGGACGCCAGCGACACCCTCAACGGCCTCATCGCCGCGGGCTTGGTCGAGACCATTCCCTACAGCGAACAGATCGATATGGCAGAGATGCCAGCCACGGCTTTCGAGGTGAATCCTGCATACGTGCACGAGCTGCGCCAGGCCGTCACGCGCCGTTAGCCGGCCTCATTCGCGTCATCCCGAGCGACAGCCGAAAGGGGATCCCGTCGCGCACCCTTTAAGGCAACTTTACGGAGTGCTCGGCTTCACTTCATTCCATTCGGCATCACAGCGTTGTTTGCGGCTTCACTCACCGCTTGCGCGCGCCGCTCGCCGAACAACGACCGGATGACATCCTCGATCGGCATCTCCTGCACGTTGATGTCGCTGATATTGCATGTTTCCAGTAAACGCCGCGCCGTGTTCGTCACCTGCGCCCGAGGCACTTTCAACTGCACGGACACCGGCGTCTGGGTCACGATTTCGCCGAAGTGCGACAAATCGCGCTGCACGCCGTCCGCGAAAGTCAGGCTGATGAGTTTGTCGCCGGAAAAGCGATCGACAATGTCATCGAGCGGCCCGTCGAAAAAGATCTTGCCGTGATCGATGATCAGGACGCGATGGCACAGCTCGGCGATGTCCTGCATGTAATGACTGGTCAGCATGGTGACGATGCGGTGTTCGGAATTGTAAACTCGCAGAAACTCGCGCACACGTTTTTGGCTAACGACGTCTAGCCCGATCGTCGGCTCATCCAGGAATAAAACCTTCGGCTCGTGAATCAGCGCGCTGATCAGTTCCATCTTCATCCGTTCACCGAGCGAAAGCTCGCGCACCATCACGTTCATCTTGTCCGTCACTTCGAGCAGCTCGCTCAGGCCACCGACAACTTTTTTGAAACGATCGCGATCAATCCCATAAATCGCCCGATTGAGTTCTAACGACTCCTGAGCGGGCAGATCCCACCAGAGCGCGTTCTTCTGTCCCATCAGCAGCGCGAATTGCCGCTTCAACTCGTTCTTTCGTTCCCACGGGACGAAGCCGAGCACGCGCGCTTCACCGGCTGTCGGATTCAGCAAACCGGACAACATTTTCAGCACGGTCGTCTTGCCCGCGCCGTTGGGGCCCAGGAAGCCGACGAACTCACCTTCCTCGATGCTGAAGCTCACCGCGTCCGCCGCGCGTGTCTGCTCATAACGCCGCCGCACCAATCCTTTGATGGCGCCGCGCAATCCGCTCTCCTTGCGATAAGTGCGGTAAACCTTCGTCAGGTCACGCGCTTCAATTGTGCTCATCGAATCTCACCATTCCGCCAGTCGAAGAGACGGCACCATTTGAAAATGCCGATCGCGCGTGAGGATTTCTGCATCGGCCCGGAACGCGCAGACGGCGATGATTAGATCGGTCAGCGGCAGCGTCGCGCCGGCACGATCAAGTCGCCACGCCAGTTCCTCCGTCCTCTGCCACGCCTCTTGATCCATTCGCACATGCACCAGCAAATCGAAGAACGCTGCTAATTGCTGGCGAGCTTTCGGCCGCACAATCCCTCGCAAAACCTCACAGCGCACGATGTCGCAGCTGACCAGCTCCGCCGCAACGAAGCGACCGGCCAGCGCGGCGGCCGGGTCGAACCCGCCGCGCAGCAGGTGCATATAGACCGACGAATCAACGAGAACCACGTTTCGCGCGATAACGCGCCGGCTTCTCCGCCAAACGCAAACGCATCAAGTCGTAGTTGGGATCGACGGAGTTCTTCCACTCCTCCCCGCTCAACTTTTCTTTGTCGGCCAAAAACCTGGCCAATTTGTTTTTTCTTTCTGTCTCTCTCAAAGCGAACTCCACCGTTTCAGTTTTTGTCTTCAGCCCCGTCATTTTCATAACGCGGGCGAGCAGGGTTTCATCGATAAACATCGTCATCTTCACCATGACGTTTTACGATATGGCAGCCTTGCCATATCAGCAAGCGTTTTCTTCGCCGCGCCGATGAATCACGCTGCGCTGGTTTTTCCTGCGCGGCCCCGCAACAGCGGCAGCACCTGTTGCACCAGCGCCTCAGCCGTGATGCCGTGCTTTTTGCGCAGGATTGGAATGGTGCCGTGCTCAACAAATTGGTCTGGCCAGCCGATCCGCACGACCGGCGTGTGAATTCCCTGTGAATACAAGTGCTCCATCACCGCGCAGCCGAAACCATTGTGCAGCACGTGATCTTCGAGCGTCGCCACCACCTGCACGCCGCGCGCGAAAAACTCCAGCGTGCCGGTGTCGATGGGTTTGATCCAGCGCGGATTGATCAGCGCAACGGAGATACCTTGCGCTTCGAGCAACCTGGCCGCTTCCTGCCCCACCTCGAACATGTTCCCCAGCCCGAAGATCGCGACGTCGCGGCCGTGTTGCACGACTTCGGCTTTTCCGATTTCGAGCAAGCGCGGCTGCTCCTTCGGCTGCGCGCCCGTGCCCGCGCCGCGCGGATAACGGATCGCGATCGGCCCCGCATTGTAGTTCGAGATCGTCCACAGCATATCGACGAACTCATCCTCATCCTTTGGCTGCATGTGGACGAAATTCGGCACGTGCCGCAGGTAACCGATGTCGAATAATCCGTGATGCGTCGGTCCATCATCGCCGCTCAAACCGGCGCGATCCATGCAAAGCGCGACATTCAGATTTTGCAGCGCAATATCGTGAATAATCATGTCGTAGGCGCGCTGCATGAACGTCGAGTAAATCGTGAGGAATGGCTTCAGGCCTTGCGTTGCCAGGCCGCAGGCAAACAGCGCGGCGTGCTCCTCCGCGATCCCGACGTCGTAATATCGATCCGGATGTTTCGCCTGGAAAAATCCGAGCCCGGTCCCGCTCGGCATCGCCGCGGTGATGGCGACGATATTCCGGTTTGAATCGGCGAACTTCGCCAGCGTTTTGCCGAGATATTCCGAATAGGTCGGCGTCGGTGTGGGTGCCGTCTCGCCCGTTTCCAATTGGTATTTGCCGAGCCCGTGAAATTTGTCCGGTTTGGCGATGGCGGGCTCGTAGCCTTTGCCTTTCTTCGTCAAAATGTGGAGCAGCACCGGCTCGTCCTGCGTCTTGAGGAATTCGAAAGTTTTAATGAGCAGGGGAATGTCGTGGCCATCGATCGGCCCGTAATAACGCATCCCGAGTTCCTCAAAAATCACGCTCGGCACGAGCAGGTTCTTGACTCCCTCCTCGACTTTGTGCGCCAGATTGAGCGCGCTTTTACCAGCGATCGCCGCGATGAAACGCCCAGCTTTGTCATGCAGACCGGCGTAGGTCGGGTTGGCAACGATCGCATTCAGATAGCTGGCAATCGCACCGACGTTTTTTGCGATCGACCATTCGTTATCATTCAGCACCACGATGAAACGCTTCGTCTGCGACTTCGCGTTATTCATCGCTTCATAGCTGATTCCGCAGGTGAACGCGGCGTCCCCTGCGACGGCGACGACGTGATCATTCCCGCCCCGTAAATCGCGGCCGACCGCCATCCCAAGTGCTGCGGAAATCGCCGTGCCCGCGTGCCCGGCGCCATAGCAATCGTGCTCGCTTTCCGTGCGCAGCAGGAATCCATTGAGTCCCTGGTATTGCCGCATCGTTCCGATCCGATCCAGCCGGCCCGTGAACATTTTGTGCACGTAGCCCTGATGGCTGACGTCGAAAACAAAACGGTCCTTCGGCGTTTCAAAAACGCGGTGCAGCGAGATCGTCAGCTCCACCACGCCGAGATTCGGACCGAGGTGTCCGCCAGTTTGCGACAGCACCTTGATTAGTTCCTCACGCACCTCTTGCGCGAGCTGCGGCAGATCCTTTTCCGGAATGGCTTTGATGTCCGCTGGGCCGCGAATCGAATCGAGCAGGCGCGGCGCCGTTTCAGAAGAGGCTGACATCATCGTTCTCCTTCCCCTCATTCGCGCTCGTAGCCCCCGGCGCGCTTGCCGTTTCAGTTGGTTCGAAATTCTTCACCGCCACTTTCCCAGCGTGATCGCGCGTAATGATCGCGATCTTCTGCTCCGCGCGCACGAGCCGTTCCTGGCAAACCTTCACTAGTTTCATTCCTTCTTCATAACGCACCAGCAAATCTTCCAGCAACATCTTGCCTGATTCCATCTCCTCCACGATGGCCTCAAGCCGCTCCATCGCTTTCTCAAAACTGGGCTCTGCACTCGCAGCGGTCTTTGTCGCCATCGGCGGCAGCCAATTAAGCATAGCTAGGCGAAAGCGCGACATTTCGCTGCGCCATTACCTAT
>DAIRIE010000080.1:0-5095 GCA_036809705.1 Chthoniobacterales bacterium | reverse complement strand
GGCTTGCGCAACGCCGCGCCTTTTCGTTTCGTCGCTCAATGCAGCCACCACTCGCCTTCATCGCACGCATGGACGCGCACCATCGCCTCGCCTGCGCGCTCATCATCGCGGCGGCGACCGCGCTCTTACTTCACGCCCATCCGCGGTGGACCGTTTCGCTCGCCACTTATGATGCTTTCGCCCTCGTCAGCCTCGCGCTTCTTTCCATCACCATTGCCTTTACCTCATCCAAAGCGATTCGCCTCCTTGCCCGAAAACAGGATGTCGGCCGCACCATCATTTTCGCGTTCGTCATCAGCGCAGCATGCGCCGCCCTCTTCGCCGTCGCTTTCCTCATTCGCGGAGTGAAGACCGACGGGCCCACTCACTTCACGCTGCATCTCCTTCTTTCCATCCTCACCGTCGTTCTCTCATGGCTGCTCACCCACACCGTCTTTGGTTTGCGATACGCCCACAATTTTTACGGAGACGACCAGGCCCGTGAAGCGCGGCAGGGCCTGGAATTTCCCGGTGAACCGCATCCCGATTACCGCGACTTCACCTACTTCTCATTTGTCATCGGAATGACCTGCCAGGTATCCGACGTGCAGGTGACCTCGCGCGAAATGCGCCGCCTTGTTCTTCTCCACGGCGTGCTCTCATTCGCTTTCAACACTGTCATTCTCGCGCTCAGCATCAACATTGTGTCGAGCCGGCTCTAGCTCGCTGGCACAGCCGATGCTTGTGCCAATTACGTGGCTGCGAAACAGCGCAAAAAAATTCTCCTCATCGACCACGAGCCGCGCCTCACCGGCACCGTGCGCCGCACCCTGGAAAATTCCGACCGCTTCTCCATTCATGAGGAACACGACACCGCCTTCGCCTTGCAGGTCGCGCGCTGGTTCCACCCCGATCTCATTGTCGTCGATGAAGCCGCCGCTTCGCACGACGGCCACACGCTCGCGCAGCAGTTACAAGGCGATGGCGAGCTGCGCGACACCCCGCTGCTCTGCCTGAGCAACTTCGCTTCCGAACGCGATCTACTCTTCGCCGGCACCGTCTCCGGCTACGCCTTCTCGGCCGCGCCCGTCGGCATCGAGCATCTCCTGCGCGGCATCGAGCAGTTAATGTTCGGCAAATAAAGCGCCGTCAGCGCAGCAAAGTGCAGTTGAAGAGTACCGAGTCGGCGTAAAATCGCACCACCGGATCCCGGCTTCACTGGGGGATCACCTAGCCGATCTGCTGCTTGTAAGCGGCAGCGTCCTTTAGTCCGCTCAAATCACCGGCGTTCGTGACTTTCAACACAAAAAGCCAGCCTTCGCCAAACGGATCGGTATTCACCAGCGCCGGATTTTGCGTGAGCGCGTCGTTCGCTTCCACCACCGCGCCTTTCACCGGCGCGTAAATGTCGCTCGCCGCTTTCACCGATTCCACCACCGCGATCGGCTCGTTCGCGTTCACTTCACGCCCGACCTTCGGCACTTCGACAAAGACAACATCAGTAAGCTCCGCTTGCGCGTGATCAGTGATGCCCACCCGAATGTTCTCGCCTTCGCGCCTGATCCATTCGTGCGATTGGGTGTAAAGCAGATCGTCGGGAACATTCATGTTTGTTTGTTGTAGAGCGGTTTCTTTGCGATTGTCGCCGGAAATCTTTGCCCGCGGATTTCCACTTCCAGTGCCGTGCCGGACTTCGCCGCCGACGCCGAGACATACGCCATTCCGATACCGATGTTCAAGCTCGGCGACAAGGTGCCGCTGCTGATTTCCCCGACGCGCGCGCCATTATTGAAGAGCGCATAATGCGGACGCGGCGGCGGACCTTTGCCATCCATCTTCAACGCGACCAGCCGTTCCCGCGCACCGTTCGTCTTCGTCTCCAGCAATTTTTCGCGACCGATAAACCGGGGTTTCTCCAGATCGACAAAGAACCCCAGACCGGCTTCGAGTGGGTTGCGTTCAGCGGAGAGATCGGAGCCGTTCAGCGGATAACACATCTCCAGCCGCAAGGTGTCGCGCGCGCCGAGGCCACAAGGTTTGATGCCGAACTCGGCGCCGGCTGTCAGGACGCCTTGCCAAACCTGCGTCGCAATTTCCGCCGGAAAGAAAAGTTCAAACCCGTCTTCACCGGTATAACCGGTGCGCGCAATGGAGATCGAGTTGCCGAACATCAGAAAATCGGCGACATAGTTGCGCGCCGGAGGTTCTTTCTCGGCGCCCACCCACGCGTGAAAAAAATCAACTGCGCGCGGCCCTTGGATCGCAAGCGCGCCGAACCGCGGACTGCGATTCGTTAGTTCGACCTCCGGCGGCCGGTGTTTCTCCAGCCAGCTCAAATCTTCATCGATCTTCGACGCGTTCACCACCAGCAGGAATTGCATCTCACCGATGCGGTAGGCGATCAAATCATCGATGATCCCGCCATTCTCGTGCAGCAAAAACGTGTATTGCCCCTGCCGTAGCGCGAGTTTCTCGAGATTATTTGTCAGCATCGTATTCAGCCAATCGCGCGCGGAATCACCGGAGACGATGAACTGACCCATGTGCGAAATGTCGAAAACGCCGAGCGCCTTTCGCACCGCCTGATGTTCCTCGCCAATGCTCGAGTATTGCACCGGCATGAGCCACCCTCCGAAGGGCACCATCCTTGCCCCGAGCTTCACATGCTCATCCTTCAACGCCGTTGTCTTGAGCGATTCAGCCATCGCGCGCTCAAGCTAGGTGCCGCCTTTGCGCACGCAACCACCGCGCAAACCGCGCCCGAAGAATTGAGGAATGCGACGCCCTTGCTAGCGTCTCTGCGCAACATGACCTGGCTCGACAAACTCGAACGGCGCCTCGGCTTTCTCGCCGTTCCCGGTTTGCTGCGTTACGTCAGTTTCCTCACCGCGCTCGTCTTCGTTTTGGAAAAAGCCAGCCCTGGATTCGTCAAACTGCTCGATCTGGATCGCGCCGCCATCATGCGCGGCCAGGTCTGGCGACTTCTCACCTACATCTTTCTCCCACAGGCGGGCGGCATTCTTCCCTTGCCCGATTGGGCCACGGTCGCTTTCTACGTGCTCTTTCTCTGGTGGATGGGCAACGGCCTGGAGGCGGCGTGGGGCTCCTTCAAACTCACGATGTTCTACCTCCTCGGGATGATCGGCACGACCGCGGCCGCATTCGTTTTCGGCGTCAGTGTTTCAAACTGGATGCTCGCGCTCTCGCTCTTTTTTGCCTTCGCCCGCTTCTACCCCGACGTCGTCATCTATTTTGCCTACATCTTCCCCATGAAAGTGAAATGGGTCGCCTGGATGTCGGTCGGCTTTCTGCTCATCAACATTGCGCTTGGCTCCATGCAATTTCGCGCCGCAGCCATTTGTGCCATGGCCAATTACCTCGTCTTCTTCGGCCCTGATCTTTGGCGCGAAGCGCGCAACCGTCGCACTGTCGCCGCGCGTCGGCAGCGTTTTGAAATGCAGACGCACGATGCAACGGCCGAGGCTCTCCACCATTGTGCGACTTGCGGCGCAACTGAGCTGACAAATCCCCAGCTCGAATTCCGCGTCGCCCGCGACGGCGAAGAATACTGCATCCCGCACCTGCCCCGCGCCCAAACTGCGGCGCCCGCGTAACTCACGATGTCCGACAAGAATTCGCCACTGATTCCCGAGCAAGGCTGGCACTGCCTCCATCTCTTCTACCGCCTTGACCACGCGCAATGGCAACTCCTCAGCCGCGACGAACAGCGCATCGCGAAAACCGCATTGTCACAACTCGTCCAGGAGATCCGCGCCACTGAGAACACGCAATTGCTCACCTTGAGCGTCATTACTCCCAAGGCCGACCTCGCGTTTATGCTGATCACGCCGGACTTGCAGCGCGCGAATGCTTTTGAAAAACAGCTCACCCTTTGTCTCGGGCCCGGCGTGCTCGATCCAGTTTACAGCTATCTTTCGCTCACCGAAGAAAGCGAATACGTCACCACGCCCGAGCAATACGCGGCAACGCTCGAACGCGAGCAGAACATGAAACGCGACACGCCCGAGTTCGACGAAGCGATGCGAACTTTCGCCGACCGCATGAAGCATTACACCCACGAGCGCGTTTACCCCACCCTGCCGGATTGGCCGGTCGTTTGTTTCTACAACATGGGCAAACGCCGCGGTGAGCAGCAGAATTGGTACGCGCTTCCGTACGAAGAACGCCGCCGCCTCATGCAAGGCCACGCGCGCGTCGGCCGCGAATTCACCGGCAAAGTAAAACAGCTCATTACCGGCTCGACCGGACTGGATGACGCCGAATGGGGCGTGACGCTTTTCGCGCGCGACACATTTCAGATTAAGAAGATCGTCTATGAAATGCGCTTCGATTCAGTGAGCGCGCAGTTCGCCGATTTCGGCGAATTTTTCATCGGCATCCAGCTGCCGCTTGATGAGTTGTTCCGGCGGCTGCAGCTGTCGTGAACTGTCGTTGCACGACGTGATCAGTGAACGGTAACGCACATGTCCTCCGATCACCGATCCCCGATCGCATTTCTTCTCCTCGGCCGGCGCACGATTGAGCTAACGACGATCCATACGATACTCTGCTCGCCCTCGTCCAGGATGGGTGACAGAGCGGTCGATTGTGCACGCCTGGAAAGCGTGTGTGCCGCAAGGCACCAGGGGTTCGAATCCCCTCCCATCCGTTGCTTCCGGCCCTCGCTGCCGGCGCGCTAAGTGACGCACTGTTTCGGGCACGAGGGTCACGGAACGAGCAATTTCAGTTGCGCAAAATAGTCGCGCAAATAGCCGCGGTCCCGCGCCAGGAGCCGGTCGGCGTGCACCCTGGCGTGGGCGCCGATGAGGAAGTCCACGATGAAGCGGCCGGTTCTACCGCCGCGGCGCAGGTATGAATTGAAAATCTCACCGGCCAACAGAGCGCTGTCCGCCGAGGAAGGGATGAAGCGCAGTTGCCAGTCGCTGAGAAAATCCCTGATCTCATTCGTACGGCCGAACGCCGGACGGATTTCGGCCAGAACACATTCGCAGATCACGAGACTTCCTTCGCCGGCCGCCTGCCGCAGCGCCGCCTCCGCGCGCTCCCGTGCACGCTCCCTCTCGCCAGCGATCGAGGCATGCCGCGCCTGGAGCAG
>DAIRIE010000079.1:5892-10639 GCA_036809705.1 Chthoniobacterales bacterium | reverse complement strand
AATCGACGGCCTCGAACGCCTCCGCTTCACCTCGCCCCATCCCATCGGATTTCGTAACGATTTGGTTGAAGCGATCGCGACCCTGCCCAAGCTGGCCGACCACGTACATCTGCCGCTTCAATCCGGATCGAACCGCATTCTCAAAACGATGCACCGGCCTTACACGGCCGAAAAATACGCGGATCTCGTCGGCAAAATTCGCGGGGCGCGTCCCGGAATCTCCGTGACTACGGACATCATTGTCGGCTTTCCCGGCGAAACCGATGACGATTATCAATCGACGCGTTGGCTCGTGGAGCATCTGCAATTCGATAACGCTTTTGTCTTCCGCTACTCGCCCCGCAGGGACACGCCGGCGGCGGGAATGGCCAATCAAATCGACGAACCGACGAAGGAGTCCCGCAACAAGGATCTGCTCGAAGTGGTGAACACTTCAGCCCGCCGTGCGCACGCGAGACTCGTCGGCACTCGCGCGGAAATTCTCTGCGAAGGACCGAGCAAAACCAACACTTCGCGCCTCATGGGCCGGACCCGTGGAAACAAAGTGGTTGTCTTCGAGCGCGATGACGCGCGCATCGGCGAAATGTTCGATGTGGCCATCGAGCGCGCGAATGGCTTCAGCCTTTACGGCACGCCGGTGAACTGAGTGATGACCTACCACTTCTCTCTGCAAGCCGCGGCCTTTGTCGCCGGCATCCTTCTTTGCCTGTTCGGCCTCAGTGGATTCACTGGAGCCTGGCACCGGAGCGCGCCGGGCTTTCCCCGGTCGCGCATGGCCGGCATCGTTCTGCTCGCGATTGATCTCATCTGGAGTTTCTGGCTCGTCTCCACCATGGAGATGGGCGAGTTCTCCGTTTTCCGTCGTCCCTTTCTCATCGCTCTGCCCATTGGCTTCTTCCTCACCCTGCGCTTCGTCGATGAATTTCTCGCGGTTCGTGCTCTCGGAATTCTGGTGCTGCTCGCCGCTGAGCCATTGCTGGACGCGGCATTTTTCCGCTATGAATCGAGCCGCCTCGTTCTCACCGTCCTTGCCTACATTCTCATCGTGCTCGGATTATTTTGGGTGACAATGCCCTACACTCTGCGCGACCAAATTACCTGGCTCCGCAAAACGGCCGCACGCTGGCGTGGTTTGCATGCGCTGACGTTCATTTACGGCGCGGTGCTCATCGCGCTCGCATTGTTTTCCTATTAAACGCGCCCTCGTTCTTCGCGGCGGCGCGCTGGGCGATTTCGTTCTCACGCTGCCGCTGATTCGTGCGCTGCGCCTTCCGTTCGAGAAAGTGGAGGTGCTGGCGAACAGAGCTTTCGCGGATCTGAGCGGAAAGAGCGCGTTTGCCTTGGACGACCTTGATCTCGCGCCGTTCTTCGTCCCGCAGACTGAATTTCCGCAAAAGTGGCGCGATTATTTCAGTCGATACCAGCTCGTTATTTCGTATTTGCACGACCCGGATCGGAGCTTTGAACGGAATGTCCGTGCCTGTGGCTGCGCAACATTCGTCGCCGGTCCGCATCGGATTGAAGACGGTGCGCATGCCACCGAGCAACTCGCACGTCCACTGCATCAACTCGGGATCGCGATCGCCGATTGGGCGCCGAAGCTCGAGCACAATCAAGCCGAGACTGCCGCGGTTTGTGCAGAGTTCCCGCTACCGCTCATGGCTCTTCATCCTGGCAGCGGCAGCGCTCGAAAAAACTGGCCAATCAACAATTGGATCGGACTGACGCAGCAGTTACTCGCATGTGGCAGGTCTGTGGTGGTGATCGGAGGCGAAGCTGATGAGGGTGAAATCGCAGCGATGCGCAACCACCTCGGCGATCGCGTCGAGTACGCGATTAAATGGCCGCTGCGAAAACTCTCGGCCCTGCTAAGCGGTGCTCGGTTCATCGGCCACGATAGCGGAGTTTCGCACCTGGCCGCTGCGGCCGGCGCGAGCTGCACCGTTCTATTTGGGCCAACTGATCCGAAAACGTGGGCGCCCCGAGGAAACAATGTGCGCGTCCATCTTGCGCCCGGAGGAAATCTGATCGAGCTAAAACTCGAACTAGTCGTGAAACTCCTTTTGACTCGAGGTTTGTTGCAAGGCTGATGTCTTCCAATTCGGCCGGCTTATCGATGAGGCGGGAATGGCACTGATATTTCCCCGCCTCTTTTTCAGAGCCGAGAACGTGACGGGGGCTGAGATCGGATTCCGCGGTTATGCGGAGTACGCGCCGAAGTACGAAGAGCTCGCGCGGGTTCTGGGGCGCCCGCGCAGTAAGCCGCGCGAAGACGAGTTGCATCTGATTCGGCGGCTTATCGCGACCAGACCGCCTCGCCCCGCTCGTTGAGCGTGGGCGACACTTTGTTCCTGGCCGCAATGACCAGTATTCTTTCACCTGAGCGGGTGGTTGAAGTGAGAACCGGGACGGGTTTTCCGGTGCTGTCATGGCAGTGATGCTTTGCTGCGGTAGATCTCCGCCGCTCAGAGCATCCGTCGAAACCATCGACGCACACACCTGTTACCGTTCTGACAAAAGCGTTCCGATCGCGGCCGACATTGCTGCACTTTATCCCGGAGTTTGGCTCGGCTGTGCGAGTCCATGCACGGTGCGAAAGCAATTTTGTCGAGAAGCTCGCGCAAGCTAACGAGCTCCAGTTCGGCTTCATCGATGCGGACCATCAGCACCCCTGCCCGTTGTTGGATCTGCTTCGGCTGGCGCGAGTAACCAAGCCGGGCGGCTGGATCGCATTGCACGACGTCGCCTTAGGGACAGTGGTCGCGCAGGCCAAACGCCGCGGCAATCCTCTCCCATTCGGCGGCCAGTTTGGAGCCGAGCGGCTCTTTCAAAACTGGCCGTTTCGAAAAATTGCAAGCGGCAACATCGGAGCCGTCCAGTTCCCGACTAACAAACGCGACATTCGACGCGTCGTTAAAACCTTGATGAAGCTCCCTTTCGAAATCGCCAGCCAGGGTCATCGTCGATTCCGGCAGGAGATCATGGCTGCGTCGCGCAATGTGTCCACCAGCCACTTGGCTGAGAACCCCATCAATTATCGTAGAATTATGAGCTGATGCGCATCGGCATCAGGACGTAAAGAAACGGCGTCTGGATTTTGAGAACGCCGGGGCTCATCTCATCGATGAGATCGAGGAAGATTTCGTCTTCGCCCAGTGCGCGCAGCGGCGCCATGAGGAACTCGGGATTAAACGCGATGGAGAACTCGCGGCCTTTGTATTGCACCGGGAGCGTTTCCTTGGCTTCGCCCACTTCTGGGGTATTCGCTGTGATGTCGATGTTGTTCTTGCTGAAGTTCAGCTTAATCGAATTCGATTTGTCGCTCGCGAGCAAGGAAACACGGCGGAGCGAATTGAGGAACGTCTCGCGCTCGAGGGTGACGCGCTCCTTCGCTTCGGAGGGAATGACCTGTTTGTAGTTCGGGTAATTGCCTTCGATCAGCTTGGAGACGAGCAGCGTGTTATTGAGATCGAAAGCAATCTGGCCAGTGCCGACGCTGATTTTGACGTCGCCATCCTCGGTCAGTAGCCGCTGCAATTCCGTCACCGCCTTCGTCGGCACGATGATGTCCGCTTCCTGGCTGCGCGGGAATTCCATGTCGATATCGACCATGGCGAGCCGGCGTCCATCGGTGGCGACGAGGGTGAGCTTGTTTTCCTTGAAGGAGAAAAGGAGGCCGTTGAGCACATAGCGCGTTTCGTCAGTCGAAATGGCGTAGGACGTTTTGCGCAAGCCGTCGCGCAGATCCTTCTGCCGCATCGTCACGACTTTGGCGCCTTCGAACTTAGGCAACGGTGGGAATTCCTCTTCCGGCAATCCGAGAATCTTGAAGAAGCTTTGGCCGCTGCGAATCGAAGCCGCGTTTTTGCCATCGACCTCGACGGAAATCTCGCTCGAGGGCAACTCGCGGATGATGGTGAACAACCGCCGCGCCGGCAGCGTGGTCGCGCCGCCTTTTTCCACGTTGGCTTCGAAGCTTCCGCGCACCCCGACATCGAGATCGGTGGTGGTGAGATGGACCGCGCCGTCCTTGGCCTGGAGCAGGACGTTCGAGAGAATCGGCAAAGTCGTGCGCGTGCTCACAACGTTCTGCACCTGCTGCAAACCTTCGAGCAATTTTTCTTTCGTCGCGCTAAATTTCATTGGGGAAAGCTAGATGTAAGGCGAGAGAAATTATTCGGCAACCGTATTCGCTCAACGTTGCAGCGCGCTGTCGATGAAGAAAATGGTCTGCCGCACGTTGTCCTGCTCTTTCATCCGCTTCTTCACCAGCTTGCACGCGTGCAAAACGGTGCCGTGATCGCGCCCGCCAAAAGCATCGCCGATTTCGTGGAGCGACGCCTTGGTCAACTCCCGCGCGAGATACATCGCCACCTGCCGCGGAAAGGCGATGCTCGCTGGCCGCCGCTTGCTCGTCATATCGGCGAGCCGCACATCGAAATGCTCCGCCACTTTGCGTTGAATCTGCTCGATCGTCACCGTCTGCCGCCGTTCCTCGATCAGGATGTCCTTAAGCAAATGCTCGATCGTTTCCTGAGTCAGCTCTTTGCCGCTGAGCGAAGCGAAGGACGCCACGCGCATGAGCGCCCCTTCCAGCCGCCGCACATTGGTGCGAATGCGATTGGCCAGGAATTGGTAAACTTCATCGGCCAGCTTGATCTGGAGCGTCTTCGCTTTTTTGCGCAAGATCGCCATCCGCGTTTCGATGTCCGGCGGTTGCAGCTCCGCGGTTAATCCCCACTCGAAA
>DAIRIE010000079.1:4825-5880 GCA_036809705.1 Chthoniobacterales bacterium | reverse complement strand
GCGAGACGAGCCGATGCTCGAGATTGGCGATCTCAGAGGCGGGCCGGTCGCTGGAGAGAACGATCTGTTTATGACCGTCGAAGAGCGTATTGAAGGTGTGGAAAAATTCCTCCTGCGAACGTTCCTTGCCGCCGAGGAATTGGATATCGTCGATGAGCAGCAGATCGGTCTGGCGATAGCGTTTGCGGAATTTCGGGAGCGTGTTGTGCTGGATGGCGTCGATGAATTCATTGATGAAAATCTCGCTCGAGAGATACATCACGCGCGACGTTTTCTTTTTGCTCCAGACGAACTGGCCGATGGCCTGCATGAGATGCGTCTTGCCGAGGCCGACGCCGCCGTAAACGAAGAGCGGATTGTAGGTGCGCGCCGGCGCCTGCGCCACGGCGAGGCTGGCAGCATGCGCGATCTGATTATTCGGCCCCACGACGAATGACTCAAAAGTATTTCGCGGATTAAGACCGAGCGCGGAACCGCTGCTGCGACTGCTCTCTTCCGGCTTGCGCGGAGCGGCGGCGCCGAAAGTGAACTCGTCGGCATTGGCTTCTGAAGTGATGAACTTTACTGCACGCGGCTCGCCGAGGGCAGCAGTGATGGCGGCTTGCAAGGCCGGCATGTGATTACTCTCAATCCAGAGCTGGTAGATGTTGTTCGGGACCCGAAAGGTCACGTCCTCATTCGTCATGGCGTCGAGCTCGACGGCCGAGAACCAGCGCTTGTAGGTGTCGGCGCTGACCTGCGGCTTAAGCGCGGCGGCGAGTTTCTCCCAGACTGCTTTGCACTTCTCGTCCATGACTTGTTAACAAGCGCGCCACGAGGGAGCCGGCGGCGTATCGGAAAAAAGATGAGGTTCGCCGCAGGAAAAGGATGACCGGGGAAAAGGGCCAGCTGGAGAGGGGTCGCCCGCGCCCGGCGCGCGGAAGCGCTGTTTTGTCGAGGGAAACGGGGCTTTTTCCAGCGGAGGGTTGTGCTTGGCAGTTATGAGATTTCTGTCGTTCTGCGATAGGGGCGAGTGGCTGGAGTTCGTCTCACTGACTTGCTTGTTGGGGGATTGC
>DAIRIE010000079.1:0-4815 GCA_036809705.1 Chthoniobacterales bacterium | reverse complement strand
GCTGCATTCTGTTCACAACTTATTCACACACGAGGCGGCGTTTGCTCGCTGCCAGCGGCTGGAGATTAGAAATCGTGCAAAAGTGCGACAAGTAAAAATCCGAACTTTATTTTTGAAAGCGCGCCAAAAAATTCTTGACTGAAAAAGCGAGCTGCGCAGCGACCAAATTTTTCCCTCGTGAGCTTCCATCACGCTAATTTGTCGTCAAAATCTGGCCGCGATTTTGTCGTCCGAATCGCTTGTAGTTAAGAGAATGTTGATCCGCGAATGAAAACGGAAGAAAGCCGTCCCGGCTGTCAGGGCAAGCGGGCGTCTAGCCTGCTTGGCATTCGACAGGCGGGGACGCCTGTCTGCCGTGACAGGCGAGCCGCCTGTCTTCCGTCGCGCGCAATCTGTCGTGCGGTGGTCTTCGTTTTCCTCATTGCTATCACTTTGCGCACCGTGCAGGCGGCTGAGCTCTTGCCGCCATTCGGCTTTCGCTGGGGCGACCCGCCGCGCCGGGTGGAAGCGGTCTTGAATGGGGCCAAAGCCCGCGTGACCGATCGCAAACAGGATGGCAACCGAATGATCTGGAACGTCGAAGGCCTGGTGCATCCGGGATTGCGCCAAACGGTCTTCACTTTTCGCGATGAGAAGCTCATCGAAGTGGAGCTTCAGTACGAATATCCAGACTGGTCGATCGAGCGCTACAACGAGCAGATGGGAACGATCCGCCGCTATTTCGACAGCAAGTACGGCGTGGGCAAACTGGTCTCGCGCGCGCGTGAACCTGAGAACAGCGAAGTCGTGCAAACGCTGGTCGGTTACCAGTGGATGGTCGGCGCGACCATGCTGGAGTTGTTTTATTTTTCCGCGGAGAAACCGCCGCATGCCTTCCGAACGATCACGGTGGATTACAAATCGTTATAGTTCTATTCGTGCGCTTCCCACTTTGTCATTCCGACCGAAGCGGAGCGGAGTGGAGGAATCTCTAGCTATTTTCGCCCGGTGATCAGAGATGTCTCGACTGCGCTTCGCTGCGCTCGACATGACAAAAAAAGTGCGCCGGCGCGGCGCTCAGGATGACAGAAGTAGGCGAGCTGCGCTCAGGATGACAGCGCGGCGCGATCCCGTTGCGTCTCTTTCTGCAAACGCTTAAGCCGGCTAGCCAGCGCGGTTTTCGCCGCGGAGCTCATCCGGTCGATGAACAGGATGCCGTTGAGATGATCGATCTCGTGCTGCAAGGCGCGCGCCAGCAATCCTGTCGCTTCCAGTTCGATCGGCGCGCCGTCGATTGTTTGCGCGCGCACTTTCGTCCACATTGCGCGCTCGATGTCGCCGGTGATTTCGGGAAAACTGAGACAGCCTTCGCTGGCAATGTCGCGCTCCGGGCCAAGCTCGACCTCCGGATTCACCAGGATCAGCGGCATGTTCTGCTTGGGTTCAACTTCCACACCACTGAGCGTCAATGTGCTCGGCCGATCTTCGATCGGTGAAATGTCCAGCACCGTAAGCTGCAATGCTTCGCCGACCTGTTGCGCGGCCAGGCCGATGCCGTTCACGCCATGCATCGTCTCGAGCATGTTCGCCGCAAGCTCACGAAGCCGCTCGTCGATCTCCTCCACGCGATGACCTCTCGCTCGCAGGACGGGATCGCCGTATTTGCGGATGGGCAATTTCATTTTTCCTCGCGCGTGAACGCCGGCAGGTTACGCACGCCAGCCAGCTTGAGCGCGTCCATCACCTTTATAATGGTGCCGAAGCTCGCCTTTTTGTCCGCCTGCAAAGCGAGCGACGCTTTCTGCGGGTCGGTCAATTCGCGCACGGCCGGTTCGAGCTCCTCGATTTGAACAGTGTGGCCGTTGAGTTTCACCACATCCTGATCGTCCACACTCACGAGCGAGTGCTCGAGCTCTGCCGGCGTTTTCGTGGCCGTCTTCGACTCGGGCAGGTTGATCTGCACCTCCGGCTGATCCTTTTTAAACGTGGTCGAGACGACGAAAAAAATGAGCAGGATGGTAAGGATATCGACCAGCGAGACGATGATAATGGAGGGCGCGCGCCGCTTGCGAACTGCGAACTGCATTACTCCGTGATGACTGGAATGCGCGGGCCGGAGACGGCGCGATGCGGCGGCGCTTCGAGCCCGCCCCGTCCGTAGTAACATTTGGCGATCAACTCCACCACCAGCGTTTCCATTTCCACCGACATCACTTCCACTTTCTTCGAAAAATAGGAGAACGCGACTAGCGTGGGCACGGCAATGGAGAGACCGAAGACGGTGGCATTGAGCGCCTCCGCGATGCCGAGCGCGATCTGGCGCGTGTCCGATGCGCCACTGCTCAAGCCGAGATGGGAGAAGACGTGCACAAGTCCGGAGACCGCGCCGATCAAACCAAGCAGCGGCGCGATGCCGACGATGACCTCGAGAACAATGAGCCCTTTCTCCAGAATTATCATCTCGTGACGCGCGCGTGTTTGCACCGCCTCCACGTTTTCCGAGCGCGGTGAACGCAAATGCTGTAGCGCCACTCGCACGACGCGCGCCAGCGAGGAAGGATCGCGCTGAACGACGCGGGCCAAGCGGTCCACGCTGCCGCCGGGCACGAGCCGTTCGATCTCGCTTTCCACCACCAGCGGCTTCACGTTTTTCTCCCGCAGCGCGATGGTGCGCAGGATGATCGTCGTCACCGCCATGACGGAGCAGGCCAGCAGCGGCCACATGAACAAACCGCCGCGCTGAAAAAAATCGAGCACATCGCGGAGCGGATCAGCGGCGAGAAAAAGCGTAGCGAGCATCACGGCGGAATGATGATGAAATTCACTTCTTCGTCGAGGCCATCCGGAGGAAGGGCGGCGGCGACGTCCTCGGGAATCGGCGGCAGTTTCGTGTCCTGCACCGCTTGCAGGCAAAGATTGGAATACGATTCATCGGAGGTGTTCGACACGATGTTCAGCTTCGTGATGCGGCCGCTGCGATCAACCACAAATGTGAGCGAGACGGTGCCGATATTCACCCGGTCGCCGTTCTGGTGCACGAGTGAGTACCAGCGAGAGCCGATGGCATCGTAAACCATTTTGCTGTAACGCCCGAGCGGCGTGCCCACGGCGTTGACGGATGAAACCCCGCGATTCGAGATGTTGCCGCGCATCCGCTGTTGCGTCTGCTCTCGGCGATAGGCGGAGGACGGCTGTTGCGGTGGCGGTGTCGGTCGCGTTTCCGGCATAATCGATGGCTGCGGAGCCGGCGTTTGTTGGGTCTCGTCCGGCGCGCGAATCGTCGGCGGAGGAGTGGCGCGGAACATGGCGAGCATCTCGGCGCTGGGTGAAGGCGTCGGTTGAGGCGTCGGAGTTGGAACCGGCGTGGCCGTCGCGGTTGGTGTTGCTGTAGCCGTCGCCTTCGGCGCGATGCTGGGGGGAGGCGTCGCTGCGACCGGCGGCGTCGGCTGTGCGCCGGCCTGCGCCAGCGAGTAATGTTCGTTTTCCAAGTCCAGATTCGCGTGCTCTTTCCCGTCCTGCGTCGGAACCGGTGCCTGACCGAGCGCGGGCAACTGAGCTGCCGCGAGCGAATTCGCATTCGACTCAAACGTTTTCTCCTTCGGCTCTTCCTGCGTCTGCCGTTTCTCGGGCGTATCGACGAACATCGAGTTCTTCGGCGCAACCGGCGGAGGCGTTGGCGCCAGATTGACCAGGGTTAACTCCGACGGCTTCTCCTCTTCCGGGAGCGGCGCCTGAAGTTTATCGCCGAAGGACGCGAGCGAAACCGCGATGACCACGTGCAGCAGCAGCGAGGCGACGATCGCAAGCAAGAGTCTTCGCCGTTCGCGGCTGCGTTTCATTCAGGAGAAATGGCTGTGGTGACGTAAGCCAAAGTGGAGCCGAGCATCAGTTGCGCCCGTGACGTGTTTTGCGCGGGTAAAGTATCGCAAGTGTCCGTTGGGCACAACGAGACGCCTTGCTCTGATACCGAATCGAACGCGCGAACCGGTCGACACTCTTGGCGCACACGAGCAGTCGCGATTAGCTTTCCCGCAATGTCTCCTTCCGACACTGCGCTGCTCATCATCGGCCACGGCTCGACCGTGAATGCCCACTCAAGCGCGCCAACCTGGGCGCACACGCGCGCGATCCGGCACCGCGGCATCTTCGCCGAAGTGCAATGCGCCTTCTGGAAAGAGGAGCCGAGCCTGCGCGACGCGCTTCTCTTTTTCCAATCCGACGCGATCCGCCAAGTCTCCGTCGTGCCGAATTTCATCAGCGAAGGGTACTTCACCGAAACAGTAATTCCGCGCGAACTGGAACTCGATGGACTGATCACGACGCGCGGCGAGGGGCAGATGTGGAACTATTGCGAGCCCGTTGGCAACCACCCGCTCATGACGCAGTTGCTCCTAGCGCGCGCCAAAGAAGTCGCGCCCGGCCTCGAGCGCACCGAAACCGCGCTGCTCATCGTGGCGCATGGCACCGAGTTGAACGAGAACAGTGCCGTGGCGGCCAAACGCGAAGCCGAGCGCATTCGCGCGCGCGGAGAGTTTGCCTCGGTCTTGAATGCCTACATGGAAGAGCCGCCCTTGATTGCCGAGTGGGACAAACTCACCACCGCGCCGAATGTCATCGTCGTGCCCTTCTTCATCTCAGATGGGCTGCACAGTTATGAAGACATTCCGCGATTGCTCGGCATCGAGCGGCAGGAAGACTCGGCCTTTGCGAACAACCCGCATCATCTCCGCGGCCGCGCTTTGTATTATGCCAACGCCATCGGGGCCGACCCGCGCTTTGCCGACATCATCGTTGAGCAGGCGCGGAATGCGGTTACGGTGGAACATGGTTAAAGCG
>DAIRIE010000078.1:9678-10659 GCA_036809705.1 Chthoniobacterales bacterium | reverse complement strand
GACATCATCGTTGAGCAGGCGCGGAATGCGGTTACGGTGGAACATGGTTAAAGCGGCAGCCACCACCATTCGCCTCGGCCATCGGCGAAAGACGGCGGCGACACCGCGCCTGGCGTCGCACGGCAGAATGCCGGCTTCGCGCGATGGAAAATGTCGCGCGCTGCAAACGATCGGCGCGCTCGTGCTCGCGGGTGGCCGCGGCGAGAAAGCGGTGGTGGAAATCGCCGAGCTCGTTCAGCGCACCTGCCGTTATCGCTGGGTCGGCGTTTACAAAATCTGCCGGAGCGAGTTCGTCCTCATCGCCGCCACCAATCACATGCGGCCGGCCTATCCGCGCTTTCCCCTGACGCAGGGCTTGAGCGCGGACGCGGTGGAAAAACGCACCACGCTCATCGTGCGCGACGTCAGCAAAGAGCCTCAGTTCCTGCCGAATTTCTGGACGACAAAATCGGAGATCATCGTTCCGATCATCGATGACGAGCACGATCACGTAGCCGGCACGATCGTGGCCGAGAGCGCGAAGGTGAATGCGTTCAAGAAATCTGACCGCGATTTTCTCGAAGGCGTGGCGCGGTTGACTTGGCGCGCGCTTGTGTGAACGAGCCCACACTCGAGCAACTGCTCGAGGCAGAGCTCGCTTTTGGTGGTTCGCTCGTCATCGGAGAAGTCGCGATTCGCGCCGTGGAAAACGGCGGTTTTGAACTAACGCACCGGAAGATGGACGTTCCGCCTCGTGAGGAATCGTCCGCCGGGCAAGCTCTCGACATCGCCAGATTTGACGACGCCGGAGCGTATCGTCCTCTCCGCACCGAGCCCAATCTCCGCCGCGACTGGAAGATCAACGTCGGCGAAATCTCTGAGTTGCTCGAAGTCGTCGAGGTGATTTATCCCGCCAGACTCGCCGCCTGGCGCGCGTGGAAATTAAAGCGGCTCGTCACAACACCTCTGCGCGCGAGCTTGAATCGCCAAAGCGGCATGTAC
>DAIRIE010000078.1:0-9668 GCA_036809705.1 Chthoniobacterales bacterium | reverse complement strand
CCGATGACGAGATTAACGAACTGATCGGGAATTTCTGTCGCTCCGACGGTGGCTGCCTGCGCACGATTTTGTGGCGACGTGATTACGCCGGCCGCGTTCCCTCCACCAAATTGCCGGCGGAGAAGTTCGCTCCAGCGACGGATCAGTATGCTGTAACTACCGAACCGCAGCCGGTGACGGAGGCTGTGCCATCGCTCCCATTGCTCTGCCAGGAAGCGTGTAATCTGCTCGTCGCTGCCTGCCGCGATGTCGTCAAGGCGAGCGCGCCCTCCTCCGGGTAGCGCAGGCTTCTCGCGTGCTGGTTTCGGTGCTGGTTTCGGCGTCCCGCTGAAACAATCTTTCCTGAAAGCGACGCGAAGAGAAAGTCCGCTAAGGCGAGGACGCCTTCGCCAGCACGCGGGACGCGTGCGCTACCCGGAGGTCCGCTGCTGCACAGTCCGCCCGCACAATTGCGGCTGTGAGCGAGTGCCGCTACAGAGCAAAGCATGGTTGTGCGAGCATCGACCATCATCACGATGGATGGCGCGCCGATCATCGACGGCGCCGTGCGGATAGAGGGCGAGCGAATCGTGGATGTGGGATCCGCATCACGCTTCGAAGGCACTCCAGAGCAGGTTGTCGAGCTGCGCGATTGCATTCTGCTGCCGGGGCTCATCAACACGCATTGTCATCTCGATTACACCTGCCTCCGCGGCAGGATCCCGCCGTCGCGGTCTTTCACCGATTGGATTCGCGCGATCAATGCCGAAAAGGCGAAGCTCTCCCCCGGCGATTACCTGCGATCGATCGCGACTGGATTAGCCGAAGCGCAACGGTTCGGAACCACCGCCATTATGAACCTCGAAGCGTTTCCGGAATTGATTGCGCGCGCTCCGGCGACCCCGCTGCGGATTTGGTGGTGTCCGGAGTTGATCGATGTGAGCGCGCCGCAGCGCACGGAGCAGATTATTGCCGCCGCGCTTGAGTCGCTGCCAACTGAAAACGGAAACGGCGGCAGCGGCCTTGCGCCGCACGCGTTGTTTACGGCGTCGGCTGAGTTGTTCCGGCGCTGCCAAAGGCTGGCTGAGACAGATGAATTTTTGCTGACCACTCACCTGGCCGAGTCGGGTGAGGAGATGGAGATGTTTCGCGATGCCTCGGGACCGTTGCTTGAATTTCTGCGAGCACTGGGCCGGCCTGAATCTGATTGCGGGAACGGCACTCCGCTTCAGCGGTTCCTGGACATAGCTAGAGATCCCTCGACTCCGCTCCGCTCCGCTCGGGATGACAGAGCCAGACGCTGGATCGTTGCTCACCTTAACGAATTGGCTGAGACCGATTTTGAGCTGCTGCGGGAGTTGCCGGACAAATTGTCGGTCGTCCATTGCCCGCGCAGTCACGCTTACTTCGGTCATTCGCCTTTCGCCTTTACAAAGCTACGCGCTCTGGGCTTCAACATCTGTCTGGGCACCGACAGTCTCGCCAGCAACAACGACCTGAGTCTGTTCGCTGAGATGCGCGAATTTCGCCGAACGCACTCGCAGCTCTCGGCCGAGGAGATTCTGAAAATGGTGACGCTAAATCCAGCACAGGCACTCGGCCGCGGCACCGAGCTGGGCAGGATCGCGCCGGGATATCTCGCCGATATAATCGCGGTGCCGAAGGCCGGATCGGCAGACGTTTACAACGACATCATGGCCTTCGACGATGAGGTGCGGTGGATGATGATCAACGGCGAGATCATCTAAGTTTTTCCGCGGTTCCTTCTTTCCTTTTCTCAAAACTGAAATATTCTCCGCGCTGCGAATGGCCAAGATCGTTATCATCGACGACGAGCCCGCCATGGTGGAGGTGATCGTCACGCTTTGCCGGGAGAAAGGGCACCAGGTTTTCCCATTTAACGTCGCGCAGAAAGCGGTCGAGCAGCTCGACGCTA
Source organism: Chthoniobacterales bacterium (assembly GCA_036809705.1). Classification (GTDB taxonomy): domain Bacteria; phylum Verrucomicrobiota; class Verrucomicrobiia; order Chthoniobacterales; family UBA10450; genus AV69. Next base: position 7,753 of record DAIRIE010000078.1, on the reverse strand, counting down.
TCCAGCCCCATGTCGTCGTCGCCGACATTCGCATGGAGACAATGAGCGGCTTCGATGTGCTCCGGCACGTGCGCGAGCATCATCGGCAAACGGCAGTCATTCTCATCACGGCGTACGCATCGGTGGAGACCGCGGTCGAGGCGATGAAGATGGGCGCTTACGATTACGTGACCAAGCCCTTCAAGATCGACGAGCTGCAAATGACGGTGCAGCGCGCGCTCGATTATCAGGCGGCCGTGCGCGAGAACGTCTATCTCCGCAAGGAACTCAAGAACCGCTACAAATTCGAGAACATCATCGGCACCAGCCGCAAGATGCAGCAGGTTTACAGCTTGATCGGCAAGGTCGCCGACACAGACAGCACGGTGTTAATCCAGGGCGAAAGCGGGACCGGCAAGGAGCTGGTCGCGCGCGGCCTGCATTTTAACAGCAACCGGCAGCATCATCCTTTCGTGGCGATCAATTGCAGCGCGCTGCCGGAGAATTTGCTGGAGTCGGAATTATTCGGGCACAAGAAAGGCGCGTTCACCGGCGCGGTTTCGGACAAGCGCGGGCTGTTCGAGGAGGCGAATCTCGGCACGATTTTTCTCGACGAAGTGAACTCGATGGCGCCGCAGTTACAGACCAAATTGCTGCGCGTTTTGCAGGAGCGCGAAGTGCGGCGCGTGGGCGACAACAAGAGTTCGCCGGTCAATGTGCGCGTAGTTGGCGCGACCAACGAACCGCTTTTGCCGAAGCTGAAGGACGGAACTTTCCGGGAGGATTTATATTACCGGCTCGCGGTTATTCCGGTGGAGATTCCGCCCTTGCGTGAACGGCTCGAAGACGTGCCGTTACTCGTTCACCATTTCCTGCAAAAGCAGGCGGCGTCGAGCGGGGGAGAACCGAAGAAAATCGATCCAAAAGCGGTCGATATTCTTTCGCACTACGGCTATCCCGGCAACGTGCGGGAGCTCGAGAACGCGATCGAGCGCGCCTGCGCCTTGTGCGAGAACGATATCATTTTGCCTGCCGATCTGCCGCCGAACATTGTCTCCGAAGCGCTCGGCGAAAAAGCTGAGCAGGCACGCGCCAACCTGCCGGTCGGGCAAAAGCTGGACGAGTTCATGCAACAGCAGGAGCGCAGCTACATTGAGGCGACGCTGAAGCACTGCAAAGGTTCGCGCGACAGAGCCGCCGCCATGCTCGGTATCAGTATGGCCACCTTATATCGCAAGGTCGAGCCGAAGAGACGATAACGCGCGCACTGCTAGCGCGTCGCTGTCGTCGCTCTGTAGCCGTCGCCCTATGGGCGACGCGAGAGACGAGGTCGCTGCCGCTGGCGTGTGGCATCACGCAAGCCCGCGCTTCGCACAGCGAAGCGGCTACAGCTAGCCGCGCTTGGCGTAAATCCGCAGCTGGTCCGCGTCCTTCTGAAGCTGGTCCAGCGCTTCGAGCGCGGCCTGTTGTTTCTTCAGCAATTCTTCGTTGGCCGCTTTCATTTGTTCGAGCGCTTTGATCGCTGCGAGCAAGTCGCTGTCGTCCGTTGCCGCCGGCGTGCTCGCGGCGACCTGAGCTAACGCGGGTTGATTTGCCGGCTGCACGATGACGGGGGATTGCGCGACGGCGTTTCCCCCGAGGAGTAACGCCGCCGCTGCACTAACAACAAATCTCTTCATCATCGTCCCGCGCGGCTGGAATAAATGCGCGCCTGCCGGATTGCTTCCGCCACCGCCGCGAGCTTCTCGTCGATCTTTGTCTGGTTCGCGCTCAGCTCGATCTGTTGCGCGCTCACTTCCTTCATCAGCGCTGCCAACTGGTCCTTGCTGCGTGTGTCGTTAGGCGCGGTTTGTGCAACACCGAGTCGCGTCACCCATGACAGCGCCAGCGCAGCGAACAAAAGCGATCGTGTTTTCAGCACACCGAGAGGCTGGAGCAATTCGCGTTCCTCTCACCGCGCGTGACCAAGCCGCAAACCCTCTTCCGAATCCCGCGGCCCGGAAGTTGCTGCTTGCAGGAAGTCCCTGAACTCCTTACCTTAGCTCGCCGATGGCCGCGCAGGGAATGCATCAGTCCCAAAATTTGTCCCTGCAGCAGGTGCTCGCGCCGCAGCTGCAGCAGAGCCTTCTTATTCTCCAGGCGCCCCTGCTCGAACTGCGCAATCTCGTGCAGCAGGAAATGGAGACCAATCCTGTTCTCGAAGAGCTCGCCACCGAGCCTGAAGCTGCCAGCACTACCGACAGCGCGGCTAACGATCAGGAGTTCAAGGAAGAATTCGATCGCCTGGCCAAACTCGATGAAGAATGGCGCGATTACATGGCGCAATCCAGCGGCTACAGCGCCCGCGCAGCCGAGGACGACGAGAAGCGTCAGTTCTTTTTCGAATCGATCGCCACGACCGAAACGCTGCAGCAGCATCTGATGTCGCAGCTCAATCAGCAGGTGCTCGACGCCAATGATCGCAAAACGGCCGAGCTCATCATTGGCAACATCGACGATAACGGTTTTCTCCAGACCACACCGGACGAGATGGCGCTCAACACCGGCATCCCGAAAGAAGATTTCGAGAACATGCTCACGCTCATCCAGAGCTTTTATCCGCCAGGCGTGGGCGCGCGCGATTTGCGTGAGTGCCTGCTCATTCAGCTCAAACGCGAGGGCAAACAAAACGGTCTCGAGTACAGAATCATTTCCGATCACATGCAGGATCTCGGCAAACGGCGGTTTCCCGAGATTGCGCGCCGGCTGGGCATCACGGTCGAGCAAGTGCAGAAGTGCGCGAATTGCATCGCGCAGCTCGAGCCGCGGCCTGGCGCCGTCTTCGCCGAAGCGCCCAAGAACTATGTCGTTCCCGATGTCACGGTCGAGAAAATCAACGGCGAATACCAGGTCATCCTTAACGGCGAACAAATCCCGCACCTGCGCATCTCCAACACTTACAAAGACATCATGTCGCAGGATGGCAACGGCAGCGAAGTGAAGGATTATATCCGCGACAAAATCCGCAGCGGAAAATTCCTCATCAAATCGATCCACCAGCGCCAGCAAACGATTTCAAACATCGCGCACCAGATTGTCGATCGGCAGCGTGAGTTTTTCGAGCACGGCTCATCGCAATTGAAGCCGATGACGATGGTGCAAATCGCCGACGCCGTCGGTGTGCACGAGACCACGGTGAGCCGCGCCATCTCCGGCAAATACATGGCCACGCCGCAGGGCGTTTACGAGATGAAGTATTTTTTCACGCCCGGTTACCAGACATCGAGCGGCGAATCGATGAGCAACACCAGCGTCAAGGAAGCGATCCTAGACCTCGTCAAAAGCGAAGACGGCAGCGCGCCATTGAGCGACAAGGAGATCGTCGAGATCCTGAGCAACCGCGGCATCCCCATCGCCCGCCGCACCGTGGCCAAGTACCGCACCGAGCTGAATATTCTTCCCAGCAACATGCGACGGAAGTACTGAACTGGAGTAACGGAGTCGTCAGTGCACGTCTGTCTTGACCATTACTCCATCACTCCAATACTCCATTCTGCATGACTCCCGCCCGACGCGCCGCCGTGATCGCTGAATGGCGCGGCCTGCCTCAGCCTGTCCGCGCGGCCGATCGCTGCAAGACCGCCGCCGAGCTGCTCCCGGTTCTGATGCAAAAGCTCGGCCTGAAAGAGCGGCTCCGCGAACACGAGGTCATCGCCGCCTGGTTCTCCATCGTCGGCGAATTTATCGCCGCGCATTCCGCGCCCGCCGCCTTGCGTGATGGCGTGCTCTACGTGCGCGTGCTCCAACCGGCCTTGCATTACGAGCTCGAGCGGATCGCCAAGCCGCGCATTCTGCAAAAGCTCAAGCAACGCTTCGGCGGCAAAACCATTCGCGATCTCCGCTTTCGTCTCGGCTAGGTTTGGCCTCGCTCCGGCGCTCGATTTCGCGCAAATTCCGCGCGGTGATCGAGCGCATTCACATCGAGCAGCTCAAAGTACAGGCGCACGTCGGGGTCCCGGCAGATGAGCGGAGCCAGCCGCAACGGCTCACATTGAACCTTACGTTCTGGCCGCGCTCTTCGCCGCAGCAAGACGAGCTGGCCGGAACTGTCAACTACTCCGCCGTGGCTAGGACGGCGCGAGAAACTGTTAGCCGCCACCATTACAAACTTATTGAAACCATCGGCGAAGAAGTGGCCGCTGCCTTGCTGCAACAATTCGCCATCAACAAAGTCGAAGTCGAAGTCCGCAAGTTCGTCCTGCCTGATTCCGACTACGTCTCGGTGACAGCCGTGCGCGAGGCTTCCTAGCTTGTCATCCCCGACCGAAGCAAGGGACCTCACGAGTGTCCTGCCTGACATTGCGACGTCCCTCTCTTCGCTCGGGATGACAGCGCTGGCTTTTGCCCCGGTCGCGTTATTATTCTCCCCGATGCAGACTGATGCAAAATGGACCACGGTCTCCAGCACCACCCATTTCAGCGACCTTTCGGTTGTCACCGAACGCGTCATCACTCCCGCGCGTTCCCAACCCCACGCCTGGACAATCGTTCGGCGCAAATCCGCCGTCGTCGTCGCCGCGATGACCGCGGAAGGAAAATTCGTCCTGATTAAGCAGGAACGCATTCCAATTCGCCAGACCATTTGGGAAATGCCGGCCGGTCAGGTTGACGAACTTTGCGACACCGGCTCCTTCAAAGACGTAGCCCTGCGCGAGCTGCGCGAAGAGACCGGCTACGAGCTCGCCCCGGGCGGCGAAACCATTTTCCTCGGCGACTTTTTTTGTTCCCCCGGCTTTACCGACGAACGCGAGTTTCTGTTTTTGAGTCGGCCCGTGCGCCGTGCGCCGGCAGGCCCGGCGCACAACCAGGCGGAATCGATCGTCGAATGCCGCGAGTTTTCAGCGCATGAAATCAGACGCATGATCGCTGACGGCGCCATCCGTGACGCCAACACCTTGAGTGTCTGGGCCCGGTTAGTCGCACGCGACATGGTTGAATGACGAAACCGCACATTCGCAAGATTCGTCAATGCTCGGTTTACGTCATTTGAGCTTCGTCATTCGTCATTGTTTCGGATTTCGGATTTCCGGCTTCAAATTTCTCTTTTGAATGGCTCTCCGCGACCTCTTCAAATTCCGCGAGCTACCGGAAAGCGAAAGCTCCAAGCCGTTCCTTGAACATCTCGAGGACCTGCGCTGGACCATTGTCAAAATGGCCATCACCCTCGTGCTGGCGATGATTCTCTGTTTCGCGTTCCGCGGAACGCTTGTCCGCGTGATGCAGGCGCCGCTGCATGACATCGACCAACATCTCGGCGTCCTTCGCGCCCTTGGCATCACCGATTCCATCACCATCTCCTTCCATCTCGCCTTCTACGCCGGCATCGTCATCTCCTTCCCTTTACTCCTATTCTTCATCGCGGAGTTCGTCCTTCCTGCCTTAACCGTAACAGAAAAGAAGTTCCTACTACCGGCGATCGCCGTCAGCTTCGCTTTGTTTCTCACCGGCGTGCTCGTTTGCTACTATTGGCTGCTACCTAAGACAATCCTCTTCTTCTTCCACGACACGCAATCACTCGGCTGGGCGCCTACCTGGACTGTGCAACAATACTACTCGTTCGTGACTCGCTTCACCCTCGGCTTCGGCCTTGCCTTCGAACTGCCGGTAGTCGTCCTCGCCCTCGTCCGCTTCGGTCTGATTACTTACGAGTTCATGGCTCGGACGCGACCTTATGCCATTGTGCTTATCTTCATCCTTGCCACCATCATCACACCTACTCCCGATGTCCTTACCCTGGTCGCCATGAGCCTGCCCATGGTGCTCCTTTATGAAAGCTGCATCTGGATTGCCTGGTTCATGAAACGGCGCCAAAGCCTCAAGGAAACCAACTAGGATTAACGGGATCGTTCTCTTCTTCTAATCCAGTAAATCCTGTTACTCCTGTCTAGTTAGTTAATGCTCAACCTTTTCGTCTTCATTCTCGGCGCCTGCATCGGCTCCTTTCTCAATGTCGCTATCTACCGTTTGCCGCGCGACCTGTCAGTGAACTGCCCGCGCCGTTCTTTTTGTCCGCACTGCAAGACCCAAATCGCCTGGCATCATAATCTGCCGCTTATAAGTTGGCTTGCACTACGCGGCCGCTGCGCGAACTGCGGCGCGCGTATTCCATTTCGCTACTTCGCCGTCGAGCTAACTACGGCAATCTTCTTTCTGATCATCTGGAATGTTTACCCATGGCAAACCGCCATTGCTTACTGGGTTTTCATCTCTCTCGTTATCGCCGCCACATTCATCGACTTCGAGCACTTCATTATTCCAGATGAGGTAACGCTCGGCGGCGTTGTCGCAGGTCTCGTGGCAGTTGCCCTCTTGCCCCAGTTAATGAATGCCGATACGCGCACGGCCGCGCTCGTCCGCTCAGCCGGCGCAGCGCTACTCGGCTATCTCCTGCTTTGGTTCGTGCTCGAAGCCGGCAAGCTCGTCTTTGGGCGCAAGCGGATCACTCTCGATGCGCCCACGCCATTTAGCTGGAAACGCGTCGCCGACGACGCCGAGTTTAGGGTCGGCGCCGAGCAGAGTTTGTGGAGTGAATACTTTGCCCGCGAAACTGACCGGCTGCTCATGGAGTGCGACGACGCGAACATCGATGGCCGGTTATGTAACAAGGTAACCCTGGAGTTCTACTACAATCGGGTGACGGTAGAAGGTGAAACGCTGAGCTTGGATGACCTAAACGAGATCACCGGCAGCGCGAGGGCGCTGATTATTCCGCGCGAAGCGATGGGCCGCGGCGACCTGAAGTTCCTCGCCTGCATTGGCGCCTTTCTAGGCTGGCGCGCAGTGCTCTTCTCCGTCTTTGCCGGCTCCCTCTACGGTTCCATCATGGGCCTGGCTACTCTTCTACTCGGCAAACGCGTCTGGTCGCTCAAACTCCCATTCGGCCCCTACCTTGCGCTGGCAGCAATCACCTGGATGTTCTTTGGCGAAGCACTGGTTCGCTGGTATCAGACACTGCTTACTGCGTCGCGCTAAATCAGAAGCGCCTCAACAGAATTGCGCCCGACTTTTGGCTCCGTTATTTGCCTCAGCTGAAACCGCTTGCGAACAAAATGCGCAGTCCCGATATTTTTCTTGTTACCGAGTGGGCGCTCTCAATAAAACTTTACTCAACACTCACACTTAGGCCCGTAGCTGACTCCGGCCTTGCCCACTAGCGCCGCTGTAGGTGACTTTTGTGAACGAGCTGATCTCCGTCCGATAAACGGCGTTGCTTCCCTCAGCGCCGCTGACAAGAATGAGCCGCTGCCGATCCATGGCGTAGCGGTCGCTGAGCGTCATATCTACGCCGTGGATGGCATTGTCCTGCGCGAGCGTTTGCGGCACGCGCGTGATCATTGAGAGGGCGGAGATGCTCCAACCGATGCCGAGGGCGCCGTTTTTGCCGCCACTGTTATAGCTAAATGCGAGCTTCCGTTGCAGGCCTGCAGTTCCAGGCGTGACCCCCGATCGGCAACTGGTAAGAGGCGGCGCCGGAAGGTTCCGCGGAGAGTTTCCCCTGAGAAACGCCGACCACAGTTGCTGCGCTGCCTTCGCGAGCAGCCAATGCGAAGATCACCGTGGCTACTGCCGCTGCTCGGCTCGCAACAACTTGGACGGGACCCCACGTTGCTGGGCAGGTAAAAGGCGAAAGAAGCGGCGCGATAGGGAAACTGTGGACGCTGCAAGCAAGAAGATCGACTGTGCGCGCATTTACCCACGCTTGCGTGCCGCTGGTACACCGCTCTCTCCGCCCGTC
>DAIRIE010000077.1:2131-10871 GCA_036809705.1 Chthoniobacterales bacterium | reverse complement strand
GATGATGACGATGGCGCCGCGTTTCGCTTTTTTCTCCAACGCTTTCTCCGCCAGCTCCTGCAAGCGCAGATCGAGCGTCGTCACCACGGTATGGCCCGGCACAGGCGGCGCGGCAATTTTCTCCGATGTCTTCCGCCCATCCTTGTCGAAGGTCATTTTGAATTCGCCATGTTTGCCAGTCAGCATCCCGTTGAAGGTCTGCTCGATTCCTTCGCGCCCTTCCGTCTCCGGCCAAAGCGTTTCGTGATTATCAATAATTCCATCGGGATTGCGCCCGGTGCGCCCGCTGTAGCCGACGATTTGTCCCGCGATTTTTCCCTGCGGATAAACCCGCTGATAAACTCCGCGCAACGTCATCTCCGGCGGCAAGCGATCTTTCGCCGCGTCGTATTCCTTTTCCGAAAGATTGGTTGCGATCTCCAGCGGCAGAATTCCGCGATTGTGATAATGGCGCAGGATTGCTTCGTCGGTCAGGCGGATCGGCCGGTCGATCAATTTGCCCGCGGCGGCGATCTGGCGGTGTGCGAAATCCAGTGCCTGCGTGTCGTTAAATTCGAGCGGCGTGGGAAAATTGACGGCGAGATTGTAGCTCAGCCGATTTTGCGCGAGCGGTGTGCCATTGCGATCGGTGATCTGACCGCGGGGCGCCGGAATGTCGAGCGTGTAAGTGCGCGCGAGCTTTTGTGTTTCAAAGGTGGGGACGATGTTCTCATCGAGCGCGGCTGGAGAAGCTTCAGGTGACGCGGCCGAAATCGGCGGCGAAATGGGTGGAGCGAGTTGCTGCGCCAAAGCGTTCGCCACGGCCAACATCAGCAGTGTCATGCTGAGGGCAGCGAAGCATCTCCGTTTTTTCATCTGTGATGAGAGGTTCTTCGCTTCGGTCAGAATGACAAGGGAGGAGCGAGAGATTCTTCGCAATTGCTCTGTAGCGGCGGTCTATGACCGCCGAAGGCTACGCAGCTCTTACGCGAATATTTCTGCGGTCACACACCGCCGCTACAGCCAAGAAATCAGTGCGTTTGCAAAAAACGATGGACGTCTTCTGCCAATTTACGGCCGATGCCGTCGGTCGCGGCGATCTCCCCCGCGCTGGCCTGGCGCAGTCGTTTCACCGATCCAAATTCGCGCAGGAGCAGGTTCTTGCGATTTTGGCTTACGCCGGGACAATCATCGAGAATGCTTTCGCCGATGCGTTTCTTCATCAGCAACTGGTGATAGGTATTAGCGAAACGATGCGCTTCATCGCGGATGCGCTGGAGTAAACGCAGCGCGCCAGAATCCTCGGGCAAACGCAAAGGCAGCGCGCGCCCGGGCCGATAAATTTCCTCGTACTCCTTCGCCAGTCCGATGATCGGGAGCTGGTGCAGACTGAGCCGCTGCAATTCCTTGCAGGCCGATGAGAGCTGGCCTTTTCCGCCATCGACAATGATGAGGTCGGGGAGACGCACCGCCACGAAACTCCGGTCGGGATGACCGATGCGCGCCATCGCCTCCGCCGCATTCTCCTGCGAAAACTCCGCCGCGTCCGGATTTGCGTCGCGCGCTTCGAGCAAGATACGCGAGTACCTCCGCCGCACCACTTCAGCCATGCTGGCGAAATCATCCTGCCCTTCGACGGTGCGGATGCGGTAACGCCGGTAACAATTCTTATCGGGCACGCCGTCACGAAAACAGACCATCGACGCGACGACGTGCGTTGTGCTGATGTTCGAAATATCGAAACACTCCATCACCCGCGGAGGTTTGGTTAATTGCAGCGCGTCAACCAGCGCCCGCACGTCAGCTTCGGGATCAATCGTGCTCGGCAGCGAACCGCGCGTAAATCGCCGCGTCGGTCGGGTGGTGCGGCGCAAGTCCTCAAGCATGTTGCGCAGCTCGGCCGCTTTCTCGAAGTCGAGTTTGGCTGCCTGGTCGCGCATTTGTTTCTCCAGCTCGGCCATCATTTCCCGCGAATGGCCTTCAAGAAAATCACACGCTTGCGCCACGCGCTGCCGGTAAATCTCGGCGTTGATCTCGCTCAGTTTCATCGGCACCTGGTAGGTCGATGATTTCAACTCACGCTCAGTGGGCGAGCCGCGACCAAAGGTAAGCACGCCGAATTTTTTTCGCATAAAATTCAACGTCTGCCGCAGCGCGCCCGCATGCGCATAAGGTCCGAAGTAGCGCGCGCCATCATCTTTCTTGAAACGGGCCAGACGGAAGCGGGGCCATTCCTCCGTCTCGTCCACTTTTACGAGCAGGAAGCGTTTATCGTCGCGAAAGGAGATGTTGTAGCGCGGGCGGTATTCCTTGATCAGCTTGCCTTCGAACAGCACCGATTCAGCTTCACTGTTGACGGTGTGTGTTTCGAAATCCCAGACCGCGTCGAGCATGGCGCGCGTCTTCAGGTCCGCCACCGCCATTTTCGACGGCATAAAATAGGAGCCAACGCGTTTGCGTAGATCGCGTGCTTTGCCGACGTAAATCACGCGGTTAAATCGGTCGCGCATGAGATACACGCCGGGCTTGTGCGGCACTTCATGCACCTTTTTGCTCAAGTCTGGCTTCTGCCTTGTCGCCGATACGGTTTTCAACAAACGAGCATCGCGCCCCCGCTATTGCAGGGCAAGCGGCGGCACCTTGAGCATGGCGCAGTTTCTTCGACACTCACAGTTCGATGAACAATTACGACGTTGCCGTAGTCGGCGGCGGCCCGGCAGGCGCAACTTGCGCCGCATTTTGTGCGGCGAACGGTTTGCGCACAGTCGTTCTCGAGCGCGAAAATTTTCCGCGCGAAAAAGTCTGCGGCGATTGCATCAATCCCGCGTGCTGGCCGGTATTGCGGCGATTGCGCGTCGATCAGGCAGTCCGCGCAGCATCCCACGGCGTGCTCCATTGCGTCGAGTTCATTGATCTGCGCGAGCGCAGTATTCGAGTCGAGTTGCCGCGCGGAGAACACGCCGAGATCGCCATCAAACGCAGCCTCTTCGATTGCATTCTCCTGGAGCGCGCGCGTGAGCTTGGCGCCGACATCTGCCAACAAACAACTGCTCGCGCGATCAGCCGCGCCGGACCCGGATGGGAGATTGAGACGGAGGAGGCGCAATTCGCCGCCCGCATTCTGGTCGCGGCCGACGGGAGAAATTCCACTGTTGCCCGACTCCTTGGTTTATTGCCGCGGATTGAGCGCGAACGGGTCGCTTTGCAAGCGCACGTGCCGCTCCCGGTGCACTTCGGAAATCGTGTCGTCTTGCAACTGTTGCCCGGCGGATATTCTGGCCAGGCGCCGGTGAACGAGAGCGAGCTGAATCTTTGTCTGGTCGGCCGCGCGGCAACACTGCCGCAGTTGCGCGAGTGGGCGCGCGAACGTTTCCGTCTTTCGCCTGACCAGCAATGGCGAACGATCACGCCGTTGGCGCGAACCTCGATCTCACCCACGCACGACGACCTGTTCGTCATCGGCGACGCCGCTCGCGTGGTCGAGCCGTTCACCGGCGAAGGAATTTTCTACGCGCTCAATAGTGGGGAGATCGCCGCGGAAATGATTTACCGGCTCAATCGGGGGGCGAACGCTGCGATTGTTCGCCAGGAGTTCCGGCGCGCTTACGCGCAAATGTATCGCGGCCGGTTGTGGATCAACGCGCTCGCACGTGCGGCGGTGGTTTCGCCGCGAGTGGGTTCGACGCTCTTTCAGCTAACGCGTTCGCAACCAAATTTCGCGCGATACCTCACCGGTAAAATCATCCGATAACTTAGCCACGTCATCCCTCGGCTGCGCTTCGCTCCGCTCGGGATGACAACTGATTTAGCGCGTCGCCGCGAGTGCGAGCTTGCACGCTTTGATCGTGTTCGACATCAACATGGCGATCGTCATCGGACCAACGCCGCCGGGGACGGGTGTGATCGCCCTGGCGATTTTCAAAACGGAATCGAAATCGACATCGCCGACGAGCCGATAACCGCGTTCGCTGTTCGCGTCCTCGACACGATTGATGCCGACGTCAATCACGACGGCGCCTTCTCGCACGTGCTCGGACCTAACGAACCGCGGCTGGCCAATCGCGGCAATGATGGCATCGGCGCCGCGGCAGATTGCCGGCAAATCTTTCGTGCGTGAATGCGCCACCGTCACGGTGGCGTCGATGCCTTTGCGCATGAGAAGAAGCGCCATCGGTTTGCCGACGATCATGCTACGGCCAAGCACGACGACGTTGGCGCCGGCGAGTTGCACACCGGTCTCGCGCAGCAAACGCAGACAGCCAAGCGGCGTGCACGGAACAAAACCCGAGTCATCTCCGAGCGCGAGCTTGGCGACGTTGAGCGGGTGAAACCCGTCGACATCCTTCGCTGGATCGAGTGCGCGAATGATGGCTGCTTCGTCAATCTGCTTCGGCGGTGGCGACTGCACAAGGATTCCGTGGATCGCGGCATCCCGATTGAGTTCGTTGACGCGCGCGAGCAATTCCTGCTGCGTGGTCTCTGCCGGAAGCTCTAGTTTCACCGAGTGCAAGCCAAGCTGCCGGCACATCTTGTCTTTCGCCCGCACGTAACTGCGCGATGCGGGATTGTCGCCCACGAGAACGACCGCGAGACCAGGGGTGACGCCGCACGATTTGAGTTCGGCAATCTGCTCGCGTAGCTCGGCGTAGACCTTTTCGGCAACAATGCGGCCGTCTATAACGTGAGTCATGTTCGTGAAGCTTAGCACGCTGGCATTGCTGTCATTCCGACCGACCTGTCCGCCGCAGGCTTGGCGAAGGCGGTAGTGGAGGAATCTCTAGCTGTTCTGAAATGATAAGAGATGTCTCGACTTCGCTTCGCTGCGCTCGACATGACAGATTAGAACGGGTGAGCTGTTACCGAGTATCAACCACTGCCATCATCGCCTCTTCCAGACGCTGCCGTTCACGCTCGAACTCTTCTTCGGTGCTGGTTGATGCAACTTCGTGCTGCTGGCCGAGGATGAAACGCGCCCGAGAAAAAGGTCGCGGCAGAATGAACCGGTCCCAGCTGCGCAATCGCCAGCAGTTCGAGTATTCAAGATTTAGCGGAACGATGTGAGCGCCGGTTTTCTGCGAGAGAAGAATGATGCCGCCGCCGGGTCGGTAGGCAGGGCCGCGCGGGCCGTCCGGAGTGATGACAGCGTCGGCGCCGGAGGCGATGACTTCGGCCAACTGCAACATGGCGGCGGCGCCTTTGCGCGAGCTCGAGCCACGCACGACCTCGAACCCGAAGCGGTGCACCAGCCTGGCGAACCACGCGCCATCGCGGCTCGCGCTGATCAAAGCCGCGCCGCTGCGCCGCGGAAGAAAGCGCCTTAGGGCAAAGGGAAGAAAGAGGAGGCGATTATGCCAGGCGGCGCCGATGAAGCGTTGCGTCGCCGGTGCGTGCCCGATGCCGCCGCGGTCTTCAATTTCGAAGCGGATCGTGCGCGCCCACAATTGTAAGAGAGCGAAACCGAAGCTAACGAGAACGCGACCGGTGAAACTCTCCGGGTCGAGTTTCAAGTGGCGATCGGGGGCCGGCGCTGCTCGTCCTGCCAGCGATAAGCGCGCGTATTCGGCAGGCCGATCTGGTCGAGCACGCGCCAGATGACGGTGTCGACGACTTCGCTCACGCTTTTGGGATTACTGTAGAACGAAGGGATGGCGGGCAATACGGTCGCGCCCGCTTCCAGCAGCGTCACGACATTGCGCGCGTGAATGAGATTCCACGGCGTCTCCCGCGGGACGAGGATGAGCTTGCGGCGTTCCTTCAGGAAAACATCGGCGGCGCGGAGCACAGCGCTTTCGCCCGAACCGGTGGCGATGCGACCGAGGGTGGACATCGAGCAGGGGATGACGACCATGGCGTTGAAAAAAGCCGAGCCGCTGACGAACGGCACGTTGAGATCGTTCTCGGAATGCTGGATGACTTTGGCCGGAATGCGGAAGGTCATCGTTTCCTGCACGGCCACTTGCTTGGCGTGACCGCTCATAACGAGATGGACTTCGTGCGCGGTGAGATCGATCTGATCGAGCAGACGCTGGAGATAAATGGTGCCGCTGGCGCCAGTCGCGGCAATGACGAGTTTCATGTGAATGTTCGGCGCTAACTTGCTCACGTGATTCCGGTCGTCCATGCAAATTACAACCAGGCTGTCATCCACGGCGACGTGGCGCGGAGTCGAAGAACCGCGAAGTGGACTTCAGGGTGGCGCGGTGGGATCCCTTCGACGCAGCTCGGGGTGACAGTCAACCCATTTGAATTTTACCGCACGATGGGGACTATTGTTTGGCTGATGATCAAGAAGCTGTTGCACACGCGCTATCGTGTCAGTGATCTGGAAAAAACCGTGTCGTTTTACCGCGATGTGCTCGGACTCGAGGAAACGCGGCGACACACTTCCGGGCGCGGCTCGCAGCTGGTCTTCTTCAAAGCGCCAGGCAGCGATGAGGAGATCGAGCTTTGCAAATACGACGCGAGCGGGCCGGTGGTCGTGGGGCCGGACCTGACGCATCTTGCCTTCGAAGTGGATGACATCGAGGAGTTCGCGAAACGGGCAGCGGCTAAAGGTCACGCGCTCTCCGATGGGCCTCACCGCAATAGCGATGGCGGCGCGATCGCTTTCATCGATGCGCCCGAAGGTTACGAGATCGAATTGATCCAGCGCGGGCGCAAAACCAGCTAGCTCTTTCCGAGATTACGACAGCGAAGAGTGAAGGGTTTTTCGCAAACAAAGTTCAAGTGGTGCGCGCTCGGGCTGTGCCTTGTTCTCGGCATCGGCCCGGTGCGGGCGATCAGCCCCGACGATGACGATGACGAGAGCAACGTTGTTCATCCGACCGGCGTTCACAAGCATCGCAGCGCGCGTGCGAAAACGGCGAGAAACAAGAAATCCACGCCTGCGCCTGAGGAGGAAATTGCGCCAGCTCTTCCCGCGGTTCCGGCGCAGCCTTCCGACCCGACTCGCGTGCCGAACACGCGCGCCACTTGCGTGCTGGTGGTCGATGCGCGCACCGGCGAGGTGTTAACGGAAAAGAATGCCGACCAGCCGCGGCCGGCGGCCAGTACGCAGAAATTGCTCACCGCATTGATCGTGGCGGAGAGCGGCTATTTGGACCGGCCGGTGACGGTCGATCCCGTCGATACTTTTGCCGAGCCGGTGAAGTTGAACATCCGTCCAGGCGAGACGTATCAGCGCATCGATTTGCTGCGGGCGCTCCTGGTGAAAAGCGCGAACGACGTGGCGCGTTGTCTCGCCCGCGACAACGCCGGCAGCGTCGAAGCGTTCGCGGAAAAGATGAATGGCAAAGCGCAGCAGCTCGGCGCGACGCATTCGCATTTTTTGAATCCGAACGGATTGCCCATTCCCGGGCAATACTCAACCGCGCGCGATCTTTCCGTCATCGCTCGCGCGGCCTACGCCAACCCGACGATCCGCTCGATTGTCTGCCTGCCGCAGCTTGTTTTCCGCTACGCCAATGGCCGTACCCGCGAGCTGGAGAACACGAACAAAGTTTTAAAACGTCTCCCGTTTTGCAACGGGATGAAAACCGGCTACACCGAAGCGGCAGGGCATTGCCTCATCGCGAGCGGCTCGCGTCCCGGCCGGGATGTGATCGTTGTCGTGCTCGGCGATACGAAGTCCGGCGTGTGGAGCGACGCCGCGTCACTGCTCTCGTGGAGCTTGTGGCTGTGAGCTAATCGCGTTTGTCTGTTCCCACCCACAGCCGCAACAACGACAAACCGAGCGGGGCCTGCGGCTAACTACGACTACGGCGTATCGGACGCGGCGGAGTGGCGGAGAAGCGGCGAGGGAACCAGCGCCGGGTTGCGGTTCACGTCACGGCCGGGGCCTTCCGGAACGTCAGCCGGACCTTCGGCCGGAGGAGGGGGTTCCACGTCGGTATTAGCGGCGTAGGTGGCGTGGTTCTGCTGACGTTTCGCGAGCGTGCGCTGTTCGAGGGTCTGACGGTTGGCCGTTTGTGTGGTCTGGCAGGCGCTGAGCAAGGCAAGCGCGAGGAGCGAAGTGGCAATTTTGATCATGGTATACGGTTCGTAAGGTGAGCGAACGGCTCTATAATTACCATAGTTTGAAATTCGAAAGCAACACCTTTCTTCAGGCAAAACGCGCCAGCATCGCATCCAGTTTTTGCAATGTCGCTGCCGGCCAGAGTTTCCGGTCCGTCGTCAAAGCCGCATCCAATGCCCGGTGCTCCGGCCAGTCCGCTGTCGCCGGAATTTTCGGGATTACTGTTGCCAGAATTTTCTTCGCCGTCTCCGCGTTCGCCACCAGATGACCGAACACAGTCTGCGCTGAGACCGGTTCCTCCTCCACCTTCCAGCAATCGTAGTCAGTGATCATGGCGAGTGTCGCCAGCGCGATCTCCGCCTCGCGCGCCAGCTTCGCCTCCGGCAAATTCGTCATGCCGATCACGTCGAAGCCCTGGCGGCGGTTGAACTCCGATTCCGCCCGCGTGGAGAACGCCGGCCCGTCCATGTTCACGTAAGTGCCGCCCTCGTGAAACCGGGTGCCCACTTCGCCCGCCGCTTCCGCCAGAAGCTTGCGCAAATTCGGCGAAATCGGATCGGCGAAGGAAACGTGCGCCGCGATTCCTTCCCCGAAAAATGTGTGGGCGGCGCGCTGACTGGTGCGATCGAAAAACTGCGACGGCAGCAGCACATCACGGGGCGCATATTTTTCCTGGAGACTCCCGACCGCCGTCACGCAAACAATCCACCGCACCTCAAGCGAACGCAGCGCGTAAATGTTCGCGCG
>DAIRIE010000077.1:0-2121 GCA_036809705.1 Chthoniobacterales bacterium | reverse complement strand
GATTCAGCTCGTGCGGCAAAATGCGATGGCCGCGTCCGTGTCGCGGCAGGAAATAAACCAGACGGCCCGACATTCTGCCGCCGATGATGGCATCAGAAGGCTCCCCGAAGGGCGTGTCGATCTTGTGCTCGGCCAGATCGGAGAATCCTTCGATGTGGTAAAGCCCGCTGCCGCCGATAATGCCGATCGCTGCTTCGTTCATGCGCACTGATTGAAACGGAACGGGCTGGGAGTTGAAAAGAGAATTGTCGGCGTTCGGCCTTCCTGTCATCCTGCCCGCAACGAAGCGAAGTCGTGAGTTTCAGTGACTGCCTCGGTATCCCCCGACTTCGCTTCGCTCGGAATGACGTTCGGCGACGTTGTAGCTGCCGACCGTCCTCGGCGGCAGATGTTTCGCATGAAAACTACGCAACCTTTTGCTCTCTTCCTCGCTGTTCTCTTGCTCGCCGGGTGCGAAACTTCGCCTGGCCCTGAGACGCGCACTTCCGCCACCTCTTCGCGCTCCGCCTTTGCCGAGCCGCCGCACAAAATGGGGCGAGACGCGTCAGTCGCGAGTTGAGGCTGCGTCTTTCGAGCGGGCTAATCCCCGCCGTCCATTCGCTGTCGCCAGCATTTATTACAACGACGCTGCTGGAGTGCGCGCAATGGCCGGGGCTGTGGCATGGACTCGCCGCGCGCCATTCCTGGCGGATCCCGCCGCGACTCTCGTCAGCGTCGAGCTGCGAGATGAGAGCGGGCGCTTGTTGCCGGGCCTGGTGGTTGGAGATCGCTGGTTTGTCATCGGCGAAGAAGGACGCCGCTATTCCATCACGGTTCGGAATCGGACAAAGTGGCGGCTCGAGATTGTGCTCTCGGTGGACGGACTTGATGTGATTGATGGCCGCCCAGCGTCATTTGGAAAACGCGGTTACATCATGGGGCCGCACGCCCGACTGATCGTGGACGGGTTCCGGCAAAGCACCGAAGCGGTGGCCGCTTTTCGTTTCGGGCCGGTGCGCGAATCGTACGCGAACGAGAAGTACCGCAGCACGCGGAACGTCGGCGTCATCGGCATAGCGCTCTTCAACGAAGCCGGCACTGATCCATGGACTTGGAATGAAGTGCGCCGGCGCTTACGCGCGAATCCATTTCCGGGGCAGTTCGCCACGCCGCCGTGAGGAGGGTGAATGGTGACTGGTGAACAGTGACTGGTGAACAGTGAATAGTCACGCGACGAACGCTTCGGCCATTCACTAATCACCAGTCACATTTCACCGGCGTCGCGGCCATGGCGCGGCCGCTCCCCCTGTGTATCATTCGCCTCTCGCATGCCGACATTCTTCATCAAAACTTACGGCTGCCAGATGAACGAACGCGATTCCGAACAGGTCGCGCATTCGCTCACCGCCCGCGGCTACGAGCGCGTCGCGATCGAGACCGAAGCGGACGTAGTTTTACTCAACACATGCAGTGTGCGCGACATGGCCGAGCAAAAAGCGCTTGGCAAAATGGGAATGCTCGGTCGTATGACGAAAACGCGACCTGATGTCGTCTTCGGATTCCTCGGCTGCATGGCGCAGGCCCGCGGCGCCGCGTTGTTGCAGGAGATTCCACACCTGGATCTCGTCGTCGGCACGCAGAAATTCCATCGCGTCGCCGACTACGTCGAAGAGACGCTCGAGCGTAAGCGTCACCGCCGATTTGATGATCCACGTTTCTCCGTCGTCGACGTCGAAGAGGAACCCGGCTCCCAATCAACCATTCGCGACCAGCCGCTCCGGCAGAAGCAGGCGAGCGCGTTCGTCTCGATCATGCAGGGCTGCAACATGCACTGCACCTTTTGCATCGTGCCACGGACTCGCGGCGCCGAGCGCAGCCGCACCATCGAAGAGATCGTCGCCGAAGTGCGCGATCTGGTTGGCCGAGGCGTCAAAGAAGTCACCCTGCTCGGCCAGATCGTGAATCTCTACGGCCGC
Organism: Chthoniobacterales bacterium; assembly: GCA_036809705.1. Taxonomy (GTDB): domain Bacteria; phylum Verrucomicrobiota; class Verrucomicrobiia; order Chthoniobacterales; family UBA10450; genus AV69. Next base: position 166 of record DAIRIE010000077.1, on the reverse strand, counting down.
CATGAATTTCCCTTTCAACCCCTCCACCCCTCAACCTCTCAACGCTTCAGCAAGACTCCATTCGTGCAATTACTCGAAGCTGTGCATGCAATCGACGGCCTCGAACGCCTCCGCTTCACCTCGCCCCATCCCATCGGATTTCGCACCGATTTGATCGAAGCGATCG
>DAIRIE010000076.1:7989-10911 GCA_036809705.1 Chthoniobacterales bacterium | reverse complement strand
GTCATTTATACCCGCGACCGCGTTCTTGCGCGGCATGCTGCGCAGCTGAAGGTGGCATTTACCAGGTAAAGAGAGCCCCACCCGGCGCTCCCGCACCTTACGGCCGGCTCTGCGGAAATTTCCTGATTGCCAGCGCGATGCGGCGTTGCTAAGGAAGCGCGTGCCGCGATTCCTTTTCGCGTTGAAAGGCGCGGCGTCCCCGCCAGTTTACCTCTTATGAAAAAGCTCGAAGCCATCATCAAGCCGTTCAAACTCGAGGAAGTGAAGGAGGCGCTGGCCGAGCTCGGAATCGAGGGCATGACGGTGACTGAAGTGAAGGGCTTCGGACGACAGAAAGGTCACACGGAAATTTACCGCGGCAGCGAATACACCGTCGATTTTTTGCCCAAAGTGAAGGTGGAAATCGTGCTCGCCGATGACATGGTGGAGAAGGCCGTGGGCGTTGTTGTCGGCGCCGCGAAGACGGGGAAGATCGGCGACGGCAAAGTGTTCGTGGTCCCGGTGGAACATGCGGTGCGGATCCGGACGGAGGAGATTGGGGAGAAGGCAGTTTAGTTGACAGGTTGAATGGTTGAGAGGTTGAGAGGAGCCCTGAGCGGCACCTTTTCTAACGTTTCAACCGTTCAACTTCGCCCGGTGATTCCTCTCAAGCTCTCAACTCCTCAACCTCTCAACCATTTCGCCCATGCACATGACCGCTAAACGACAATCGGCGTCCGACGTTTCAAAACTTATCAAAGACCGCGAGGTCAAACTCGTGGACTTCAAGTTCACTGATCTGCCCGGCTCGTGGCAGCATTTCACGACCACGCTCACGGAATATAATGAGGACATTTTCTCCGAAGGCCTCGGCTTCGATGGCTCGAGCATTCGCGGTTGGAAAGCGATCAACGCTTCGGACATGCTCGTCATTCCTGATCCGGCGACGGCCTGGATTGATCCATTCAATGCCGAGCCGACGCTTTCATTAATCTGCACCATCGTAGATCCAATCACGCGTGAGCCGTACGATCGTGATCCGCGCGGCATCGTGGAAAAAGCTGATGCTTACCTGAAGAGCACCGGCATTGCCGATACGGCGTACTTCGGACCCGAAGCGGAGTTCTTCATTTTCGATGACGTGCGTTTTTCTTACGAAGGAAACGGTTCGTACCATCGGGTGGAAAGCGCGGAAGGACATTGGAACACAGCGCGCGAAGAGTTCCCAAATCTCGGCTACAAAATCCGCGCGAAAGAAGGCTACTTCCCGGTCGCGCCGGCGGACACATTGCAGGACATCCGCAACGAAATGTGCCTCGAGCTCGAGCGCGCGGGGATTCCCATTGAGCGACAGCACCACGAAGTCGCGACCGCGGGCCAGGCCGAGATCGACATTCGTTTCGCGCCGATGAAAGAGATGGCCGACCACATGCAGTATTACAAATACATCGTGCGCAACGTGGCCAAACGGCACAACAAAACCGTCACCTTCATGCCCAAGCCGCTCTTCGGCGACAACGGCTCCGGCATGCACACGCACATGTCGCTTTGGAATGGCGACAAGCCGCTTTTCGCTGGCAATGGTTACGCTGGGCTGAGCGATACCGCGCTCTTTTTCATCGGCGGAATTTTGAAACACGCGCCGGCGCTCACCTGCATCACCAATCCGACGACGAACAGTTACAAGCGGCTCGTGCCGGGATTCGAAGCGCCGGTGAACCTCGCCTACTCCGCGCGCAATCGCTCCGCTTCAGTGCGCATCCCGACGTACTCAGCGAATCCCAAATCGAAGCGCGTGGAATTTCGCACGCCCGATTCCGCCGCCAATCCTTACATCGCATTTGCCGCGCTCCTGCTCGCCGGACTCGATGGAATCCAGAGCCGGATCGATCCCGGCGATCCCCTGGACAAGAACCTCTACGATTTGCCTCCGGAAGAGCTCGCCAATGTGCCAAGCGTGCCCGATTCGCTGGGCGGCGCGGTCGCGGCGCTCGAGGCCGATCACGCCTTCCTGCTGAAAGGCGATGTCTTCACCGCTGACTTCGTCGCGAACTGGCTCGAGATGAAGCAGAAGGAATACGACTCGCTGAGGCTGCGACCGCATCCGTACGAGTTCGCGCTCTACTACGACGTGTAACTCAGGCAGCCTGCCTTGTGGCGCGCTAAGCTAACGACCCGCAAACAAGGCGCGGACGTTTTACTGCCGACTTGGCCCGCCGACGGACGCGCCTGATCTACGGCCCGAGACGAAAGGCGTCGATCCGATTTGGTGAGGCATAATCGCCGGTGGCGACGTAGACCACACCGTTCGCGACGACTGGCTGCGAACCAAATTGATTCGAGAATGGTTTGCCGTCGGGATCAGCGACAGAAGCGAGAAGTTTCCCGTTGCGGGCATCAAACATTTGCAGCTCGCCGGACTCGGCGATTTCGTAAATGACACCGTTTGCCACGGTGACGGTGGCTTCGGATTCATCTCCTCCATTCGCCCACAAAAGCCCGCCGGTGCTCGCGTCGAACGCGTGCAAGCCGAAGTGCGGGTCCTCGGAATTAACGAAGACTCTGCCATTGGCGACGGCAGGAGTGGTGACATTGACCCCGACCAGCTCGCTCTTCCAGACAAGATGGCCGTCGGCCGCGCTCAGGGCATAGAGTGCAGTGCCGCCGACGTAAACCGTGCCGTTCGCGACCGAGGCCGCAGTGAGATTGTATTGCTGGCCGAGATTGTGACGCCAGATTTTGCGCCCGCTCGCCTGCTCCAACGCGAAGACGGAATTACCGCCCGTGACATAAACCACGCCGCTGGCGATGGCCGGAGTTTGCGTTAATGGGCTGAAGTCCGCCGGTGTAAATGTCCAGCGGCGGATCCCGCTGCGCTGATCCACCGCGACGGCATCGCCGCCATTCGTGATGTAAACAGTGTCGTCGTTAACTGCGGGCGCG
>DAIRIE010000076.1:0-7979 GCA_036809705.1 Chthoniobacterales bacterium | reverse complement strand
GGAGGTGATCGAGCCGCTCTCGTCATCGCACCAAACCTGCCTCCCCGTCGCCGGATCGTAGGCGGCAAGGTCGCCGCCGCCGTCGCCCACGAGTAGCAGCCCGCGCCCAAGGGCCGGCTGTTGCGTTCCCTCGCCGGAACAAGAAAGCCGCAGCCAATGCCGGGCGCCAGTTTGCTGGTCGAGCGCGCGCACGCGTCCGTCGCTCGCGACGAAGACAAAGCTTTGCCCGAATACCGGCGCGGACGGTTGCGCTTTAAACGTGTCGCTTGCCCAGAAGAACGCGAGCCGCCCGACGTTGGAGACGCTGAGAATGGTTTCGGAGGTGTTGTTGCTGGTGTGGGCGACATCGAAGCCGTATTGGCGCCAAAGAGTCTGGCCATCGCTGCGAACCGCGACTAACCCGAAAAGCGCGACAGCGCAGACGCGCAAAAGCATTGCTGCTTGTACTGGGTCGGGTTGAGAGAAGTCAATCTTAAAGCGGAAGCGCCAGATGAAGTTCCGGGGTCTCAGGCTCGACGGCTTCGGCGGCCGCACCCGCGTTACGTCCGCGCGAACGACGCATGTTGTAGCTGCCGCTGTCTTCAGCGGCAGGAGCGCAGCCACCGGAATCGCCTAGCCCCAGAGGACCACAACGCGTTCTGCCGCCGAGGACGGCGGCAGCTACAACATCGGCGCGGCTTCGCCAGACGGGAGGACGGAGTGACCGAATTACTCTTGCAACTTTCTCGCGAGGCCCGATGTTGGCTAACCTATGAGCTTGCTCGCGAGCTTCATGAATCTGGCTGGGCCGGATTTAATCGTCATTCTGCTGATCGTTCTCGTGTTGTTCGGCGCGAAGAAGTTGCCCGAGCTGGCGCGCGGTATGGGACAGGCCGTAAAGGAATTCCAAAAAGCGAAGGACGAATTCAGCGACGAGCTGCACAAGGCGGGCAAACCCGACGAGCCGACGGTGCGGCCGGCGCAGGCCAGCGTGCCGCGCATCGAATCGCCTTCCGTAACGGCCGCGACTCAGCCCGATCAGGATCGGGCCGCTAATCCCGGCGATCGCGCCGAGCAGGTCTAGTCGCATCCTTGGAGGGACGACCGCCGTGTCGTTCCCATTTTTTCTCAACTCGGCGCCGCTGCCTGTCATCGGTGCGTGGCATGGAAGTTTGGGACGAGACAGAGCTCGTCCGTCCAGTTCGACGACGCTCGCGACGAGACGGAGCTCGTTCCCTTCACGTTTCCGCCCGCAGTTGACGTGTTCCGTCTCCTGCGGGAATATCGCCGCGCTTCGCTATGTCCGACACTGACCTGCGCTCCCAAATTAAAGAGATGATGGTGAAGAACCTCATGCTGCAAATCACCGCGGATGAAATCGGTGATGACGCGCCGCTCTTTGGGGCGAATGGCATCGGCCTGGATTCCATCGACGCGCTGGAACTCGCCGTCGGTTTGGAGAAGACATTTGGCGTGAGCGTTCCAAATGCCGAAGTGGCGACGCAAGTGCTGCGCAGCGTAAATTCCATTCACGATTACATCCTGGAAAAGCGCGGCGAAAAAGCGGAGAGCGCGTAGCGACGATTTCGCCTGGAGGGACGGGCGCCGTCCCGCCCCAAACTTTCGAGCGCGTTGATAATGCGCCTGGATACGAGGCGCTGGTGCACCGCGCCGAGTACGCAATCGCCCGCAAAACCACGTGTGCAAGCGCATATTGGGACGACACGGAGGTCATCCCTCCAAGATCGCATTTGCGTGTGTTCGCCACGATAGACCCAATTTTTCCGGTGAAAATTGACAGCCTCATCACCCGCCCTATACTCGCTCGCCCACTCCGGCTGCGAACATGCCGCGCTGGCTCCTCCATGCCTTCCACTGAAATCATTCTGACCGAAAACGTGCCCGGCCTCGGCGCTGAAGCCGACGTGGTCAAGGTGCGACGCGGTTACGCGCGCAATTTTCTTCTCCCCCACGGCAAAGCTTACGAGGTCACGTCCTCAAGTCTGCGCCAGCTCGATAACTTGAAAAAGAAACGGGCCGAACGCGAAGCACGCGAGCTGAACGAAGCCGAGGAACTCGCGCGCCGGATAAACAAGCTGCGCGTCGTTTTTAAACTGGAAACAGGCGAGAGTGGCAAAGCCTTTGGTTCCATCACCGCGCACGATATCGTGACGCGGCTGAAGAACGAGACCGGCCACGAAGTTGACCGCCATAAGATCGGGCTCGAGCATCCGATCAAGAACACGGGCGAGCATGAGGTCAGCATCAAGCTGCACCACGATGTGACCGCGACTTTCCGATTCGAAGTGAAATCAGCCGAGGAGCCGAAGGCCGAACCCGCCGCGGCTCCGACGGAAACAACCAAACCACAGCGGACAGAAAAGAGACGCAAATAGATGCCGAGCTCTCAGGGAACTCCTCCTGAGAAGCCTCGCAAGACAGCTGGAAACGGCGCGCGAGGCTCGGCCCCGAAAAATCGGGAAAAAGTTTTTCAGGGGTCTTCCACAGGTTCGGCACAGGATATTCACCGCGCGCCGCCCCACAGCGTCGAGGCCGAGCAGGGCGTGCTCGGTTCCATGCTCATCGCGCCGCAGGATGCCATTCCCGCCGCCATTGAAAAAATCGGCGAGCCGTTTTTCTACATTCCCGCGCACCAGACGGTTTATCGCGTGCTGGTCGATCAATGGAACGCCGGCCACGCCATTGATCTCATCACCTTTACCCAGATCCTGCGCGACCAGAACCTGCTCGAGACCATTGGCGGCGCGGCGTTCGTTACCAGCCTCTTCACCTTCGTCCCCACCGCGGCGAACATCGAGTATTACCTCGAGATCGTGCGGGATAAATATCTCCTGCGCCAGATCATCGCCACCTGCACCGAAGGGGTGCGCCGCGCCTACGAAGAACAAGGCGAAGTCAACGCCCTCATCGACGAAGTGGAGCAAAACGTTTTCAGCGTGGGTGAGACGCGGTTCAAAGGCAAAATGCCCACCATCCAGGAGCAGGTCATGGACACCCTGGGCGCGATCGAGAAGCTCTATCAGAACAAAGGCGCGCTTACCGGCATCTCCACCGGTTTCCGCGATCTCGACCATCTCACCAGCGGCTTGCATCCGGGGGAGATGATCGTCATCGCCGCGCGCCCGAGCATGGGCAAGACCGCTTTCGCCATGAACATCGCCGAGCACGTCGCGATTATCCGGAAACTGCCGGTCGCCATTTTCAGTCTCGAGATGAGCGGGCAACAGCTGGTGCAACGGCTGCTTTGCTCACGCGCGCGCGTCTCGCTCACCAAAACGCGCGACGGTTTCCTCAGCCAGGAAGAATTCCCCAAGCTGGCAAAGGCGGGCTCGGAGCTTTCGCTGGCCCCGCTCTTCATCGACGACACCGCCGGGATGGACATCCTGCAACTCCGCGCCAAAGCTCGCCGCCTCAAAGCCCAGCAGGACATCCAGCTGCTCGTCGTCGATTATCTGCAATTGCTCCGCTCCCTCTCGCGCCGGGCCCAGGATAATCGCCAGCTGGAAATCTCCGAAATTTCCGCCGGCCTCAAATCCCTGTCGAAGGAGCTAAACATCCCGGTCATCGTGGTCGCCCAGTTGAATCGCAATCCTGAGACGCGCACCGGCAGCGGCAAAGGCGTCCCGCGCCTGGCCGATCTCCGCGAATCCGGTTCCATCGAGCAGGACGCCGACGTCGTTGGGCTCCTCATCCGGGAAGAATATTACGCCGACACCGAGGAAGAGAAGGAAGAGCTGAAAGGCAAAGCCGATCTCATCATCGCCAAACAGCGCAACGGTCCCGTCGGCGACGTGAAACTGACCTTCATCCACGAATTCACCCGCTTCGCCGATCGCGCGGAAGAGATGAGCGAAGTAGGAGAAACGTTCTGACGCGCGCTAAAAGAAAAGATTCTTAGCCACGGATTTACACGGATAAATCCTCCCAATCCAGCCATCGACGGTTAGACGACGAGACGCCGAAACCAGCACCCGAGAGACCTGCGCTACCCGAGTTGGCGCGCCGCAGCCAGTCAGTGTTGCGATATCTTGCCGATGCCGCTGAGCATTCGCTCCCGCTCACTCGTAGTGAGTCCACATGCGAATAACCTTGCTCGTTCGCTCAGCGCGATAGACTTGATAGATGAGGCGATGCCGAATGTTGATGCGCCGGGAAAACGCACCTGCGAGATCACCCACTAGCTTCTCGTAGCGAGGAGGGGTTTGGAAGGGATTATCTTTCATCACCGCGAGCAGGCGCTCGACTTGCGGCTTGAGATTCGCCGCCGCGATCTTCCTCGCGTCTTTCTGCGCTTGCTTGGTGAAAACAATTGACCAGCTGCTCACCAGCCCGGTTTTCTGGACGCCTTCCTCAGCGGCTCAGCTAACGCATCGCGGACGGACTTTCGCATTCCCGGAATGGAAAGCAGATAAAGCGTCTCCTGAATGCTACGCCAGTCTTCCTCCGCCACCAGAACGGCATTGGAGCGTTTACCCGTGATCTGGATCGGCTCGTGCGAATGGCTCGCCTCATCCAGAAGCTGATAAAGTTTCGAACGCGCCTGCGTTACGGGCAGAGAAGTCATTCGCGGAACGTACGGGAATCCGTTCGCTTTGTCAATCGAGGAGCCTCACTGAAGGCGAACGACTCCGTGTCGTCCCAATTCCCCGCAATTTGCGCGCACAGTAGTTTGGGATCGTCAGTCCGCCAGACAAGTTTTTTGGTGGTCATGCCCGCTGGCTTGTGTGGCAAATCACCACGCACTAGTCGCACTAGTCGCCGGCCCGGCTCGCCGGCAGTACATTACCCTCAACCCGCAATATTCCCCCCACCATGCTCTCATACGTCTCGATTTTGCCGCGGACTCCCGAGAATTGGAAAATCGATCGCACCCTCGCCGAGAAACTGCGCCAGGACCTGGCCCTGATCAGGCGAAACCGGCGAAGATCATCACCGTCCGCAACACGGAACGCGTGCACATTCAACCAAGCTGAGGCCGAGTAGCAGCGACTGACGCGTCGGATCGCCTTCGCTCTGACGTGTAGCGGCGCGGTGCCGCGCTCCTACGCCCGCGCCATCGCTGAAGTCACAGTCAGCAGCGGCACAATCGCGAAGTGCTCCTGGCCGTTCTCTTCGTAAGTGATAATGACCGAAGTTTTGCGCGGAGTGAAGCTGATAAAGTCCCGGTGAGGCACGTTGAATACGCGACCCGATGCTGTCTCAACTCGAAACGGCTTATTTCCTCCGATTAGATTTTCCAGGAGCGCAGCATCCATTCGGTCTGCACGTTAAGAAACAGGCTTAGAAGTGTCAACGTCGCGGCCGTCAGCGGCATGCCTCTTCCGATTCGATTTGCTCGTGCGGCGGCTGCCACGGAATCAGCCACCGGATTTACATAGATGAAACACGGATCAGATCGGTCATCTCTGGAGATCCGTGTTGATCCGTGGCTGATAAATTCGAGAAATACCGCTTCGGCATCGCGATATCGGACACCTAAGTCTCTCATTTGCCGCCCGATAACCGATAACCAAAATGCGCCTTCCGCGCATTTTTCATTGACTTCCCGCTGCGAAGTTGTTCTCATTGGCGCTCACCTGCTCAGTTACCCAGCAAATCGACACCTTTTGCGCCGAAGCGTCCGCTCCTGCATTGCGAGCGTCCTGTCTATTTTCTTTGGATTGTGGACTGGGTCTGCTTTCGCAGGAACAGCCAAAGACTTCTTCCAAAACACTGATTTAAAGAGCAGCACGAATTATACTCCGGCCGGAGTGCCGACTAACACCACTGATGTTCGCCTCACAACAACCGGTACAGCGCTGACAGTTACGGATGGAACGCTTACTATCGAGTCATTAACTGCCACCAACGGAAAGGCGTACCAAATCACTAACAACGTCGCTGCTAACAACAAGACAGTGTTATCAACCTCGGTAATAGCAGTGGCTTTACTAATGTATTTAGCGGCAACCAAAATGACCTGATCTATCTTAGCGGAAATTCCAGTCTGAACACATTATCAAGAACAACGAAGGCAACTCAGACCTGAGCGTGGCGCTGCAGAGCAGTGGCAACTTTAATATCAGTGCGGGATCTACGTTGACTATTAGTGCCATTATTACTGGCGCGCAGAGCATCGCGATCACGGGAGGCGGAATCACGAACTTCTCGGGTGCAAATACCTACAGCGGTGGAACCACAATCAGCGCTGGCACGCTTAACCTTTCCGGCGCGGGGGCGCTCGGATCAACCACTGCTGCACTTACAGTGAACGGAGGGACACTCAATTTCGGTGGAACGAGTCAAACTGTAGGCGCGCTCAATGGAACAGGCGGAACAATCACAAATACCACCGGCTCCTCCACGTTTACGGTTGGTAATGGTAATGCAACCGGCTCGTTCGGCGGCACCATCACAGTAAACAACAACGGAACGTTGGGGGGCACAGGGATCAGCACCGGCGCAGTAACGGTTGCCAGCGGCGGAACTCTAGCTCCGGGACCGATCGGCGCAGCAGGTTCGGCGGCCGCTGTCGGCACATTGCGGACAGGTGCGCTCACGCTGCAAAGCGGGAGCAGCGCCATCTTCGACGTCGTAACGCAAACCAACTACGACAAGCTGATATCCACAGGCGCACTTAATCTCGGCGGTAACCTCACGGTAAATGTCGCCTCAAGGCAGACGTTTACTGCCGGGCAAAGGCTGAACCTTTTCATGGGAACATCCGAATCCGGTACCTTTACCGGCATTGCGGATAATATGTTGGTCTTTTATAACGGTTACGCCTTCACAGCGGACTATACGGCGACCGGCTTCGACTTGGTCGCCGTTCCCGAGCCGAGCACATGGTTTTCCGCGGCTCTTACACTACTCTCGATAGGATACACTCAGCGCCGGAAGCTGGTGCCGGCGCTGAAAAGATTTCGGGCGACGGCTTTGCCGCCGGGTTAATGGTTAATGGTTAATAGGAAGATAAGAAGCATCCCCCCCTCCATGCACCCATCCGAATTAGCCGCTCCCATCATTCGCCCAGCTGAGTCCCCAAAGCACAACACGACGAAAGGCTTCGACGGCCTTCTCTCCGGCGGAGCCTTCGCCGTGCTTGTGCTCGTCTGCCTCACCATCGGCGCCCTCGCGCTCCTCGCCTGACGCGGCTTCGCCGCGAGCACAACCCGGTTTATTCCGGTGATCCGCGGTTGCCCCGTTTACTCGCTTGCTTATGGGACGTGAAGATCTGACAATCGCGCATGACGCAGAAGGAATTTGTCCTCGACGCGATCAACGGTTTGCCCGACGACACGTCCCTCGACGAAATTGCGGACCGGGTGGAGTTTCTCGCTGGCATTCAGAAGGGATTTGACCAGCTTGACCGTGGGGAAGGGATTCCCCACGAAGAGGTCAAGCGGCAAATTGCCTCATGGCTTACCAGCTGATCTGGTCTCCCCGATCACGCGACGATCTTCGTGATATCGTACGCTTCATTTCACGCGACGATCCGCAGCGCGCGCAATCGTTTGCGCTTCACATAATGTCCCGGGCTGACATGTTGCAGCAGGATCCGGAAGCAGGTCGCGTCGTTCCAGAGCGTCACTGTCGGCACATCCGAGAGATCATTGTCCGCCCGTACCGCGTTGTTTATCGAGTAAATCACAGCCGCAACATTGTTGAAATTTCACGCGTCTGGCACGCCGCGCGCGGCACTCCCGAAATTCCCGCGAGGTAAGAAGAGGTTGCTCTGAGTACTGACACACTCAGCGCCGGAGCTGATGCCGGCCTGAAAAGATTTCGGGCAGCGGCTTTGCCGCCGGGTTAATGGTGAATAGTTATTAGTTAACAGGAAGATAAGAAGCATCCCCCGCCCATGCATTTCGCCGATCTGATCGCCTCTGCCGTCGCGCGCCCCGTAGGGGAAGCTGCCAGCTTTCCCTACAAACTTCGCGTCCCCGCCATTCACCCAGCTGACTCCCGAAAGCATGACACGCTCCTGATAAAAAATAGTT
>DAIRIE010000075.1:0-10952 GCA_036809705.1 Chthoniobacterales bacterium | reverse complement strand
ATGGGCCGGCCGGTCATCACCGAAGACACTGGCGGCGGCCGGCATCTGCCGGAGGGCAGTGGGTTCTGCTTTGTGCGCGACCTCGCCTCGGCCAGCGATGCCGCGCACGAGGTGCTAGCGGGGGGTGATTCGCTGGCGGCAGCCTGCCGCGCCACCGCAGTCGAGCTCTTCGACTCCGAAAAAAATCTGCGAAAAATTCTCGGCGGCTGAGCTTCCTTGCACCGGCTTCGCCGCAAGCGAATCGCCGTTTGCAAAAACATTTTCCGGTGTTAGTCGTTCGCCGTTATGGCCGACTTGATCAAAGCCGATGAGCTGAAAAATCGTCTGAAGAAGGTGCCGGAATGGGAGCTGGAGAAGAAGCACATCGAGCGCACCTTCGAGTTCGACGATTTCACCGACGCGATCGACTTTGTTAACGCCGTGGCCGAAGTGGCCCAGGAAGAAGAGCATCATCCCGACATCGACATTCGGTTCAATAAAGTGCGGCTGGTGCTCTCGACCCACAGCAAAGGTGGCCTGACCGACCTCGATTTCGCGCTGGCCGAGCGCATCGATACCCTCTCGGAGTAGCCTCTCGTGCGCGACGCGCGAAGCATCGCGGCCGGCATCGTCACACTTTTGCTCGTGCTCGCGCTCTGGAAGTTTATCGAGTGGCGCACGCAGCCGCCTGCTCCACCTCGTCCAGTGGACGCTAAGACATCACCGCCGTAGCCCTGCGCCGGCCAACGGCACGCCCTTCATCAGCATCGATGAAATCAAACATTGTCTGAATCTCGGAGCGCTCACTCAATCCGGCCTCTCCTTTACGCCGTTCCAGCGTGGCGGTGACCTCATCGTTCCAGCCGCGCTTTCGCATAAACTCATTCCAGATGAAAATCTCCTCGTCCGAAGGCCGCCGGCCTTTTTCAAAGCACCACTCCAGGACCTCGTCGTCGCTCCCGTCTTTTTTCACGCGCTCGACTAGCTCGTTGTAGTCCACCTGCAGGAAGTCCACGCATGACTCGTCGAACCCTTTGCCCAGATTCGGCTGATAATCCGGCGGCAACTCACCGCGCGCGTGCATCCGGATCTTGCTCAACATCCGCGGGAAATAGACGATACCTCCTGCCTTCTCTGATGGACTGCACAGCTCCGTGGTTTTGCTCATGATTCAAAGTGGTAAGCAGAAGATCAACTGCAAGCACTAACTAGCTGCCTCTCATCGACGAAGTAGGTCAACTCATAAGGATACGACTTGTCGCAACCGAGAGCGTGATGGATGATCACCCGATGAATCGCGTCGTAGGCCTGGAGACCGAGTACGGCGCGCTGGTGCACGAGGCCGAGGTCTCCGCTGAAGCGTGGCCGTCGCGGGTTAAGAACCATATCTTTCGCGAAGCTCACCTCGGTGCGCTCGATCTTCATTACCGCGATTACGAAGAACCTCCCGGCAACGGCGGCTTTCTCCTTAATGGCGGACGTCTCTATCTCGACATGGGTCACATCGAATACGCCTCGCCGGAGTGCGTGCGCTTGCGCGACGCGGTGACCTACGATCTTGCCGGTGATGCGCTCCTTCTCCAGGCTTTGCGCGAGCTCGGCGCGGCTGATCGCGTTTCCTTCATCAAGAATAACATCGACCATTACACCGGAGCTACCTTTGGCTGTCACGAGAACTATCTCATGCATCGCGGCACGCAATTCGCGCCCGTGGTTCTCGGAACCCTGCTTAGCTTTCTTGCCACCCGGCAGCTCTACACCGGCGCCGGCCGAGTAGGTCAAGCTCATCCGCTCGCTTTCGATTTTGAGCCTCCGATGAACACCGCGCCCGTCACCTATCAAATCAGCCAACGCGCGGACCACATAGTTAACGACATCTATCAGTGGGTCCAGTTCAACCGCGCCATCATTAACGCCCGCGATGAACCACTCGCTGACTATCGCAAGTTCCGCCGTCTCCACCTCCTCATCGGCGACTCCAACATGAGCCCATTTGCCACCGCTCTGAAACTTGGCACCACCGCATGCGTCCTTACTTTGCTGGAGGAAGCGAAGTTCCCGCGTGGTCTGATTCTCGATGATGCTGTAGTTGCCACCCGTGAGCTTTCGCACCGGCCAGATGGCCCGTGGACGGTACGCCTTGAAACCGGCCGAAGCATTGGCGCACTCGAAGTGCAGCGGCGATTTCTCGACGCGGCCGGTAATTACCTCCAGGGACGCGACGCAGAAACCGACTGGCTGCTCGAGAGCTGGAGTTTCGTCCTTGATGCGCTGGAGAATAATCCGCAGGCGCTTTTGGGCGGGGTTGATTGGCTAACGAAACGTTGGCTGCTGCAAATGTTCATCGAGGCTGAAGATTTAACCTGGGATGATCCGTGGCTGCTTAGCCTCGATCTTGAATACCACAACATAGACCCAGTTCGCGGTCTTTTCTTCCAGGTCAAAGGCGGGAAACGTATCGCTGATTGGAATGCATCAGTGCGAAGCAACAGCGCGAGCTATTGTCCCCCAGCTAACTCGCGCGCCGCTGGCCGCGCTCAGGCCGTAGCGCATTTCCGCAACTCCGGTTTACCTTACGTCATTAACTGGGATTCGATCGCGACCGGCCCACAAGAGATCTTGCTCATGAGCGATCCATTTCGTGGCTACACCGCCGAAGTCCGTGACTTTCTCGATGGGTTAACGATCGCTCGCGATCTGACTACTTAAGATGCTCTAAAATCGGGATGCCGTAGCTATCGTGCAAGGCGCCCTCATCGGCCCTGACTTGCGCGGCGTCGAGCGGAATCTCCCTCGGGTGTTCCTCCGTCTCAACCTTGTAGAAACCATCTACTGGATCCTTGACCGCCGCCGCGAGATCTTCGAGGGAATGGATTTCCTTGCCGTTGACCTTTGTCACGGTGAGATAGCCGAAGTCTTCGTACCCGATCGTTCCGTTCACTGGCAGAACCTGGCTAAGAATCACGACGCGCCGGTGACCTTCCGGAAATAGCTCCCATTGAAAGCGATCTAGATAGACGAAGCGTTGAGGCGCATCTTTTATCCAGTTCGCGCCCCATTCGCGCAGGTATTGCCGAGAAAGTTCCTGGAAGACAAGTCCACCCAGCACCAGATAACGCGGAGCTTCGTCATGGGCATAAGGAGGAATGACATAGTCGGCGGTGTTACGATGATCCAGAGTGACAGTGATCTGCATCGGCTTACCCTGTCGTTGCAATTTAAAAGGCACACTCTCGCCGGCATAGGCGCGCGAAGTCAGCAGGTTAGTAAACTCCAGCTTTTTGTAGAGCGTGTCGATGTAGTTACCATTCGAGTCGATATCGAACCCATCAATGCCAGTGATAATGTCGCCCGCCTGCAAGCTGGCTCGGGCCACGGATGTTCCCGGTTCGACACCGGTGACGTAAACACCGGCGCCAGGGCCGGTCTCGCCCGCATACTTGCGCAGCTGGGGATCGCGGGTCGGGAAGTAATCAAAGCCCAAAGTAGGAAAACCAGGGTAGTTCGGCTTCGCCGCGTCCTTCAAAAAGTGGGTGATGATGGGCCCGGGGATCACGTCCATGAGCTGCGAACGCGGATCGTAACGAAGGAGCAATCCGGCCAGTTTGTTATTCTTTACCAGCGGGACCGTGTAGCTGTTATCGCGGTATTGCAAGGGAATGCTCACCCGGTAGGTCAGGAATTGACCGACATCAGTCGGATAGCGTGTGACCTGAACTCCAGTTACTAAACCATCGGTCACAACGAGCGCGCCAGTCTGTTCCAGCTGCAGTGCCGCCAGTCGATCACCCACTACCGTATCATTGGTAATCTCGAGCGGAGGCAAGCCTTGCAGGAAGTTCTTGTCCTGCGGCAAAACTAGCGCGAGGTTCGCTTCATAATCGACTACTTCCACTGACGCCGCCATCTTGTCCCCCGTCTCAGCTCGCTCCAGCTCGACATAGTTCTGGTCCGCAACAAGATCAGCGGTGACAAGAACGCGGCCTTGCGAAAGCACGGCGCCAAGTGCTCGCTTCGAAAACGGCGCGCGCTTCTGCCAGGGCCGGAAGTAGTCAAATGACTGGCCAGTGACATTAACGCGCACGAGCGAAAGTTGTCGCGGTTGGACGGCGGCGACTTCTTTTTTGGCAAAGGCGCTGAGAGCCGCCGTCAACCAGAGTAGCGTAATGATCCTGCGCATGGTTACGATCCGGGGGGCACAGCGCGCGCTTCAGTCTGCGCAGCCAGCGGTTGCTCCTCGAGATTCTGCTCGTTATTCACATTGTAGCGCGTCCGGATCCGGTCGCGGGCGCTTTCTACCTCCTTGCGGTCGAGCACAAGCGGTGGACCGTCGCCGATCATCGTAATGACAAACCGGTCCGTTGCCTCATTCAAAGCGTTCGCGAGATCGCGCAATGTTAGAATCTTGCGGCCATTTACCTCATCGACAATACTCGCCCGATAAGACCCGAGATAAGTATTCGTTGGATCGGGAAGAATATTGGTCAGAACGATGACTTCAGGATGTTGCAGATAAATCTGGTCCTGCACGAAGTTATCAAAGTAGTAGCGCAAGCGCAGGTCACCAACCTGGTATGCTTCCATCATGTCGCGAGACATGGGCTGAAAGAGCAGGCCACCGAAGAGCAGATACCGTGGGCGCACATCGTAGTAATGCCCTTCGGTCAGGTAGGGCCAGACGGTGTCGAGAGTAATCATCACGGTTTGCGGCTTTCTCTCCCGCAGAATGTCGAGCTTCACCTTGTCACCCTTGAACTTCCGCTCGACAACTTCCGGCATCTCCACGCGCTCACCTTCGAGCTCGACAAACGCATCGCTCGCAATGGGATGATTATCGATCGAGAGAAGAACGTCGCCCTGTTTAAGCACTTTGCCGGCCGATCCGGCGTCAATGACAGTAGTAACAAGGACTCCACGTCCGTCATTCGGCAACCCGTAGTAGCGGCGTTGCGCCGGATTCTGAAGCTTGGCATAGCTCAATCCTAGATCGACATACTTGTCGTAGTGACCATCCTTGATGTCGGTGAGAAAGCGATGAATCACTGGAGTAGGTATCATGTAGGCCACGCCCTGCGCGACGTCGCCGCTGTAGCCCTGGAATGCGACTCCGATTACTTTAGCGTTTTGCATGACCGGGCCGCCGCTGTTCCCGGGATTGATTTGCGCGCTGATCTGCACGGCCAGGTGCTGATCGATGGAAGAGTGGGTGTAGAGTTGGAAGTCAATACGAGAAACTATCCCGGCAGTGACCGACATACGTTCCCCGCCGATCGGATAACCATAAGCTGAGACGGTCGACTCCAACTCGGGAATTCCCCCGAAACTAAGCGGGACCATATTCTTGTAGAATTCCGGAGCATCAACGGTGATGAGAGCGAGGTCGCAATCGTGGGCGACAAAGAGCACGCGCGCTGGATATTTATTCGGGTCACCGTCACGCTCGACCGTGAGATAGCGAGTGTTACTAACGACATGCGCATTGGTCATAATGCGCGGCCCTTCGATGACGAACCCGGCGCCGACACCGCGTCCGATGGCGCCCGTATTCCAGGGCGCGCGATAATCGGGTTCAACTTCAGTGGAAGTAATTCGAACGAGACTTTTTTGGATTTGCCCGTTCGGTTGTTTGGGCGCAGCGACAATGATCGACGGCGGAGGCGCGGGCGTGGCGCTTTGCTTTGCGGGGGGCAATCCGTCGGCCGGCGGCGGCAATGGCGGCGTGTTCTGCTGCGCGAATAAGATTCCGGGCGCGGCCAGAAAAAACGCGGTGAGCGCAAGGTTAACCAGTCTCATGAACGGAGTGGCGAAGATGAAACGAAGCAGAGGAAAAGCAAATAGCGGGTGTGGCTTCAGCGCGCTGCTGTGATGCAGGAATCGCGCCCCGCGCCACACCTTGAGCCTAGCCGCGACAGCGACGGGCGGTCAAGCGACGCGTTCAAATGCCGGCGCGCATCAGAAGAGAACGGAGCACTTTCTCGGCATCGAAATGCTCGCGCGCGATGGCGAGGGCAGCGCGTGAATGACTTGTGTAATCGGCATTGATGGCGCGAACGGCTTCAGCAATCTCCGGTAACGTGCGATAAGCGAGCAGGCCCCTGCCGCCGCCGTAAGAGTCAGTGAAGCCGGTCTCCTGGGTAATCACCGGCCGGCCGGCCGCGAGGTAGCAGGCGCTGCGGTCACTAAACCATCCGGTGTTCAGCCGGACGTACTGGTCCTTAGCGACCGTGAACTCGCCCTTGGATCTGCGGATGTAACTCCGATAACTCGAGTAGTTGGCGCTCAGCTGCTGAGGCGAGCGGAAACGCCAGTTATTCTTAAGAAACCCGGCGCGAATCTTTTCGTCTTTGATGTCGGTTGCCAGTTCGAAGCATTCTCCAGTGACTACAGGAGCGCGGGCGAACTTAAGGAACTCAGCCGACTTACTCCAGAGATAGTTCGTGCCGCGCCACTCGATGTCCTTGAGCCCACTAGTCGACCAGTTGGCGATTGAGGTGAACACGGCGGCCGATGGCGGTGGGCGCCGTGTTTTCCAGAATTCGATGACCACCGGCTGTCGCGTCGGCAGCCATTTGAGGCCGTGAGCGGGAACAGGAAATTGTTTTGTGCCAACATTTTCACCAAAGGTAAAGAGCGCGTGATGCCGCTTTAAGTAGTCGATAGTTGAAGGCACACCTTTGTCGACTTTGATCTGCTCAACGCCGGGATCGCTTTCGACGTAGAGGATACGATCGCTCGCAAGCAGATCATCGTTGAACTCCTGTGTGCCGCAGACGTTGAGAATGGCATCGGCTGACTTGTAGAGCTGGCGAATGCGACGGAGTGGCAGACCGGCGCTCGGGAAATCGGGCAAGTAACGCGCGCAGAAGGACCAGCGGGAGGCAAACTCGAATTCGTTAGCTAATTTCGAGAGTAGGTTCGTGGCGTAGCTAAAATCGTTGTTGACTTCAAAGGTGACAGGACTGTAGGGCAGCCGGGCTGAGTCTTCGATGTAGTAGACTTCATGACCAAGTCGCTGAAGTCCGACGATGTAATGAAGGTGCTGCCAAATAACGCCAGCGATGGGGCAGGAGCCCATGAAGCCCATGACGACGATGCGTTTGCGTTTCATTGATCCACCGCAGAGGACGCAGAGGAAGACAATTTGACTGGACTCTGTGATCTCTGCGGTTAAAATTCCTTCACGACTTGCGCCGGGTTGCCGGCTACGACGCAGTTAGACGCGACGCTTTTTGTCACGACTGATCCGGCCGCAACTACCGAGTTATCGCCGATGGTTACTCCTTTTAGGATGACGGCGTTCATGCCGATCCAGACATTATCGCGAATGATGACGGGACGTGTTTCGAGCTTCGGGCGCGGCGGGCGATTGGCGTAGAAGGGAGCGAGGGCGTGTGAGTCGATGAGGCGTTGGGCTGGTTCGAGCGGGTGAAAATCGGAATCGGCAATCCCGACATTCCATGAGACGAGGCAATGCGAGCCGATCTCGATGCGTTCTTCGGCCATGATGAGTGCGCCGTTGAGCAGAGTGAAATCGCCGATCAATGCCGAGCCGTTTTGGCCAATGGCGAAGGAGCAGCCGGCGTAACAGGAAACATGTGCGCCGATGCGAACGGCATGTGGCGTTTTCGTTTTCATGTGTCGAAAAATCTGCGCGGTCTCGCAATAAAAGCCTTCGCCGAAATCGACATTTGGTGGAACGGGATGCGCCCACCAATCCGCCTCGACTCTGCGATCGGCGCCGACGTTGCTCATGACGGGAAGTTGCCCGATTTGTAGAGATTCGCGTAAGCGCCGCCGCGGGTGACGAGCTCGGGCCCGCGGCCTTGCTCCACAATGCGGCCATGTTCCAGCACGACGATGTGATCGACGTTGTGCACGGTGGCGATGCGATGAGTGACAATGAGTGTGGTGCGACCGCGCATTAGTTCTTTGATTGTATCCATGATGGCCGATTCAGTAGCGGGGTCGAGGGCGGAAGTGGGTTCATCCAGGAGAAGGATGGGCGCATTTTTCAAAAAGGCGCGTGCGATACCGATGCGCTGGCGTTGACCCACGCTAAGATGTCCACCGCGCTCGCCCACCTGGCTGTCATAGCCGTCGGGTAGTTGCAGAATGAATTGCTCAGCCTGCGCGCGCCGGGCCGCTTCGCGAATATCGTCGTCGGTGGCATCGCTTCGGCCATAGGCGATATTCTCGCGCACGGTCGTGGAAAAGAGCAGGGTGTCCTGGAGAACGATGGCGATTTGTTCGCGCAACGATTTCTTTGTCACCTGACGAATGTCGCGGCCATCGAGCGCGACGTCGCCAGAGGTCGGATCATAGAATCGCGGGACGAGACTGAGTAGCGTGCTTTTACCCGCGCCGGTGCCGCCGACGAGAGCGACGATTTGGTTGGGCGAAATCTCGAGGTTGATCTCGCGCAGAACGACGCGGTTTTCAGCGTAGCCGAAGCTGACGTTGTGAAATGCGATGGCGCCATCGCTTTTGGTAATAGTAATGGCGTCAGGCGAGTCGAGGACGTCATCGCGGCGGTCGAGCACTTCGAAGCAACGGCGCGCGCCGGCGGTGGCGCCTTCCATGGCCCAGGCGGTGTAGGTGAGCGACTCGAGCGGCGTGTAAAGCATGAGCAGGTAAGCGCTGAAGAGGAGAAGCGAGCCGAGCGAGAGAGTGCCGGCCAGGACGTGCAGGGTGCCGATGTAATACATGGCCGCCGTGCCGATGACGACAAGGGTGCTAATGACGAGCGCGCTTTGCACATTGGTGATCGTTAGTCGCAGGTTCGCGCGCAAGCTGCCGATAGCTTGTTGTTGAAAACGCATGACTTCGAATTCTTCGCGGCCAAAGGCGTGAACCATGCGGATGGAGCTAAGGCCTTCCTGCGCCTGCGCGAGAACGGCGCTTTCCTGTTCCTGGATCGTGGTCGAGTCGCGGCGAATGCGGCGCGCGAAGAAGTAAATGGTGGCGATGAGCAATGGGACGATGGCGAGAGAGAGCAAGGCCAGTTGCCAATCCAATCGCAACATGATGACGAAGGTGCCGATGAGGGTGAGGACGGAGGCAAAGACGGCGGTGAACCCTTTGTTGTAGATAGTTTGAATGGACTGCGAGTCGTAAGCGACGCGGAAGCTGGAGTCGGCGGAGCGGCGCGCGTCGTGAAATTTAAGCGAAAGACGCTGAAGGTGAGCGTAGAGCTCGGTGCGGAGTTTGAGCAAAGCCTGTAATCCAGCTTTGACGAAGATGTAGTTGCTGATGTAATTGCAAATGCCCCAGAGCAGCTGGATGACAACAAGCGCGAGACAGAGCGCGGCGATCGCTTCGTGCAGAGGAAGACGCGGCGTCAGGGGAACGTTCCAGCGCGCGCCGAAACGGAACTGAAAAGAAGCAACTTTGCTTGCGTTGGGCAGAATGGAATCAACGATGAATTTCAACGGCCAGGGTTTGAGCAAATTGAGGCCGATGCCGGCGAGCGAGAAGGCCAAGCCGAGCAGCGTCGCGCCGCTAAATGCGCGGTAATATTCAAGGACGCGCCGGTAAATCATTAGACAGACAGTAGAATCGAGAGATTCTTCGCTCCGCTGAGAATGACAAATTAATATGCATCATCTGCTTCAAATCTGGTTCGGCTGGGTCCAGCAATGGGGTTATCTCGGCATCATCCTACTTATGGCGATGGAAAGCTCGATCTTTCCGGTGCCGAGCGAGATCGTGATCCCGCCAGCCGCTTTTCTCGCCACGCAAGGCCGCTTCAATGTCTGGGCCGTCATCGCTGCCGGCACCTTCGGCTCATGGCTGGGCGCGAGCATTACCTATTGGATATCGCTCTGGCTGGGCCGCATCGTGGTGGTGAAATGGGGACGGCTATTTCTCGTTAGCGAAACGAAGCTCACCCGAGCCGAGCACTGGCTGCATCGTTACGAGGCGGGCGGGATTTTTTTCGCGCGTTTGCTGCCGGTCATTCGCCACCTCATTTCCATTCCAGCGGGGATCATCCGGATGAATTTCACCACTTTCAGCATTATGACCATCGCCGGTTCGGCACTCTGGTGCGGGGTGCTGGCGTGGTTCGGGCAGAGGGCGATCACGGCCGAGATGCTGCGCGATCCGGCGGGATTAGCTTTGGCGTTGAAAGCGAAATCGCATCTGATCGTGGCGGCGGTGCTGGTGCTCTGCCTGTTGTATTTTGTGGTGATGCGCTTGACGGCAGACAACGCGCGCCGAACAGCGCGCTAACGAGCTACGAGTTGCTCGCGCCGTTGCCGGAAATATTCGCCGGGCGCGACTGATAGCGATCGCCGTAGCTCGCTCCGTCACCGTAACCGGGTGAGGAGTAGTAGTAATAATAACCAGCGCCGCGGCGGCGCGGCAACCTGTTTAAGATAAGACCGGCCGGGCGATTACCTGCCGCAGCAAGAAGGCTCAAAGCTCGATTGGTGGCGTTGCGCGGCGTTTTGCTGGCGCGCAGGACCATGCAAGTCGTTTGAATATACGGCACCATCAGCAGCGTATCACTGACGGCTAATATCGGAGCACTATCCACCACGATGCGGTCGAATTGTGTGGCGGCCTCGTAGATCAGGTCCTTGAAGCAACCACTGCTGAGCAGCTGGGCCGGATTCGGCGCGCGCTGTCCACCGGCCAGAACATAAAGCTCGCCCGGCGGCGCCTCCTCGCTGCGGAAGCGCGCTCCATCCAGCGGTTCGGAATCGACGGTCGCGACGCGTTGCACCGCCTCTTCCAGCGGGACGGCGTGCACCAGTTGATCGACCACGCCTGGAGAATCCCTTTCCGCCAGATCAAAAACCTTGTGCACGCTGGGGCGGCGGAGATCGCCATCAATGAGCAGAACACGGTGGCCCTGTTGGGCGAGAGCGAGCGCGTAGTTAGCGCTGGTAAAACACTTGCCTTCATTCGGGAGAGCGCTGGTAAAAAGGAAAACGCGGCGCTCCCCTCCGGCGCAAGCAGCGACAATGCAG
>DAIRIE010000074.1:4159-10988 GCA_036809705.1 Chthoniobacterales bacterium | reverse complement strand
CACACTAGCTACGCTGAACATCGAAAAAACAACGCCGTCTGAGCCGTTGGCTGCAGCGTCTGGTTAGGCCTCTTACGGTGGAACAAGAGCCGGAGAGTCCACATGAAAGTTCACAATCTGCCACTGGTCGCCATGCTTGATAAGACCAAGCTTGATCACAGCCTCGCCTTTCGCGAAACTAGCTTTGGCCACATACTGAGCCGAGGTCATCTTGCCGGTCTGGGTGGTCGCAGACATCACCGCTTGGCCCTGCGCTGGCTCGCACTTCTGCAATGCGCCCAAACCCCTAACCCAGCGGAATAAGCGATCTAGCTGGTCGATGGTGACGACTTTCTTGAATTCTGGGCTCGCGCGGTCGAGCAGCGCCTTTTCGCTCCAAGTGCTCACGATAGCCGGAATAGCCGAATCCGCGTACGCTTTGCTCTCTCTATCGAGCGCGTTGCCTCTGATCGCTACAAAGGCAATCGCAATAGCGCCCAGAACAATTAAAGCAAGGAAGATTGATCCGAGAACGATGAAGAACTTTTTCACGCGCGATTAAGGCCTAACGAGAACAAGATCAGCCACCGCGCGAATTACAAGTGGCGTTCGTAAAAGATTGAAAACTAGGCATAGGGACAGTCGCGGTTGGCTGCATCGTTTGGTTAGATGGTTAGCGTGGTTGCTCACTAAACGGAAGAGCGATGTTGTGCTCCGTGAGAACTCGCTTGTAATGGTTAAGTCTCTCCCAAAGCTGGTTCCGAAGCTCGTTGAGCTCGTCGAATGTGCGGCTGCGACCTTCGGCCTTCGCGAGTCTGCATGCTTCGTCTGCCAGCGTGCAGAGCGCGTAAAGTGAATCACCCTGCATAAGGGAACCGGGAAACCGACGGCCCGGATGACGCATGACCGCATGGTTGCTGGCATCGGAGTAAATCTCTACCTGCTCGGTGTGCATGATACCATCTAACGAGCTCAAGCTCAGCCACGGCTCAGGGGAACGCAAGTGGCAGCTCTTGCAAGCACACTAGCTACGCTGGACATCAAAAGAACGACGCCGTCTGAGCCGTTGGCTGCAGCGCCTGGTTAGGCGGAAAGCTCTCATGATCACCTCGACGCTCACGCCAACAGAACTTCTGCATCGGGCCACGTACGCTGCTCTCGCACTACTCCAGACGTGACCTGCTGGAACCAATGCTTGCTCACTGACGTGATAACGGATGCGTGGCAAAACCCGCGGCTCGCCAGCGGTGACAAATACGCGACACGCGTACGCTGCGCGTCCACTCTGCTGCGCACGACGTGGCGACGCTGAGCGCGTGGAAGTCGGGCTGAAAAGATGTGGCTTGGTCAATACGTGCGGAAGCTACAATCTGTTGCGCTGCTGATGTGGCGCTACGACCAGCTCTCACGCTCACGGGAGATGCAGACGTCGCCTAACGAGTATTGTGCCTAAAAAGTCTGCAATCAAATACAGAATTTTTCTGTATAACGCGGTTGCTTGCCAAGCTGCCGCCCGTAGAAATAGTGCATGACTGCGCTGATTGTATCGGAAACGCCTGCTGTTAACAAGCCTCGGAAGCTCATGGAGCAGGTGCGCGACGTTCTTCGGCTGAAGCATTACAGTCTTAGGACAGAGCGGGCGTATTGCGACTGGATTGAGCGGTTTATCCGGTTTCACCGGCTGCGGCATCCGCGCGAAATGACTGAACTGGAGGTGGGCGAGTTCCTGACGCACCTGGCGCGGGACGCCAAAGTGGCAGCCTCCACGCAAAACCAGGCTCTTGCGGCGCTGCTTTTTCTTTACAAACAGGTGCTCAGGCAGGAAATCGGCTGGTTGGAAAGAGTGGAGCGGGCCAGACGCCCGGCCAGGGTGCCGGTGGTGCTCACGGGAGATGAGGTTCACCGGCTGCTGGAGCACCTGCACGGCACAAATCGACTGATGGCGGGCCTGCTTTATGGCAGTGGGTTGCGCTTGATGGAATGTCTGCGCTTAAGAATCAAAGATTTAGATTTTGGCTATGGTCGGATAACCGTGCGGGATGGTAAAGGGGCCAAGGACCGGGTGACGATGTTGCCCCTGAACCTGGCCGAGGCGCTGCACAGGCATTTGGTAAAGGTGAAGGCGCAGCATGAGGAGGATCTTGCTGATGGGCTGGGGGAGGTGCATCTGCCGTACGCGCTCTCGCGTAAGTATCCAGACGCCGCGAGGTCATGGCCGTGGCAATGGGTGTTTCCGTCTTCGCGGCTGGCGCGAGATCCGCGCGCGATTGGGAGAGCGAGAAAGGAGGGGGAGGCCGGCAGCTTCGTTCGTGGGCCGGGGCGGGAAGCTAACAGCTTCCCCTACAGCCCGCCGAATTTGCGGCGGCATCACATCGACGAAAACACACTGCAAGTGGCGGTGAAAGCAGCGGTGCGCGACGCGGGAATCGACAAGCCGGCCAGTTGTCACACTCTTCGGCACTCGTTTGCGACACACCTGCTTGAGAATGGGTATGATATCAGGACGGTGCAGGAGCTACTCGGCCATAAGGATGTGAGCACGACGATGATCTACACCCATGTATTAAACAAACCTGGCGTCGGGGTCCTTAGCCCATTAGATGAGACGCGACAGGCTCGGAATGGATAATTCCGAAGCTGTTGGCGCGTAATCCGTCTAGCAATGCACAATTGGGAGCCGGTTGAAACTTTAGACGCCGAACAATTCACAAATCCTGCGTGGTTAGAATCTCAACCGGCCAAGAATTCACAATTCTCACACAGTTGAGATTTGGACTGCCGGAGAATTTGGAATTTTTGGCCTGATTTTTTCCAACGAGGTCAGGAATTAGAATTCTTTGCCAGATTATAGATAATTTGCCAGCCAGGCCGAAGGTGGCACTCGTGTGCTCAAATCAGTCTCTGGCCTGCGCAACCGTAGCGTAGCGCCGACAGATCAAGTAAACGTGGCCGGCTTTCCCCCGAAGCTCGCCTTCACAAAACAGAACTTCTCCATGGCTTCGACTTCTCTTCCGCAAAATCCCGGCCTCCTTATCCAGCTCGGCGGCAAAATGGAAAACGGTATCAACGCTGTCGGTGCCTCGGTGCCGGTGACGATGACGATGACGATGACGACCGCCAAAAAGATGCACGATGATACGCAGGCGTTCCTCGTCGCAGACAACAATTTCAACGCCGGCCGCAGCACGCTCCAGACCGCTTCGGATACTTACCAGGCTACGCTGGATCTGCTTTATACCTGGCTGCTCAATGTGAGCAATATGCTGGCTAACCGGTTCGGCACGCGGTGGAATACGCAATGGGCGCAGGCTGGATTCATCAACAACACCACCGGGATTCCGACCAGGATCGCTAGTCGCGTCACCCTGGCGCAGCGTTTGGTCGATTTTTCACCAAGAATCCGAGCTACGAGGTGCCTTCAATGGGGCTGACCGCGGCCGCCGGCGCAGCTCTGGTCACCGCCACTCAAAACGCGCAGAATGCTTTGAGCTCGGCTGAGGCGACGCAGAAGCAAGTCGGCAATGCCTGGACGACAGCGTACGAAACGCTGATCGCGACGATGACCGATTTGCTCAAAAACCTGGAGGCCAAGCTGAATAATGATGACACGCGCTGGCTGGCTTTCGGGCTCCAGATTCCGGCCACGATCACTACGCCCGCGCAGCCGGTGAATGTGACGGCTCACATCGGTCCGTACAACGCGATCATGGTACAGTGCGATCTGGTGCCAAATGCGTGGCGTTATCGCTTCCGCATGATGATCCTGGGTGTGCAGACTGATTACGCCCTGGTGGCCAGCTCGACGGAGCCGATGGCTTCGATCGTGAACAAAGTGCTGCCGGGTCAGACCGTGCAAATCATCGTGCAGGCAGTGAGCGGCAACATGCAAGGCGTGCCGAGCGATCCCATCGTGTTCACGGTGCCGGTGCCGCCGTTGAAAGCGGCGGCGACTGCGGACACACTGGCGCAAACAGCCGAGCATCTCGCCCCAGCCCCCGCGAAAGATGGGCATGCGAACGGGAACCGGCTGCCGGCGCTGAGCTAACGAGCACCGGGCAGCGTTCGGAAAGCCGCACGCATGATTTCAAGCGGGGCCGGCCGGTTGAACCAAAGCTCGAAGGCAGCGGCGCCCTGGTGCAGCAGCATCGATAATCCATTTGCCGCGCGCGCGCCGGCAGCGGCTGCTTCCTCCAGCAGCTTTGTTCGGGCCGGCGCGTAAATCGTGTCGAGCACGAATTGGTCGCGGCGAAAATGAGCGCGCGTGAGTAACGGCGCGTCGCCCTCGTTCAAGCCAACGGGCGTCGCGTTCACGATGAGATCCGCTGTGAGAACTCGCTCGCGCAATTGCTCCACTGTCTGCTCCCGCCGATTCCACAGGTGCGGCGCGTCGCAGGCGAAGGCAATCGCGAGCGCGGCACCACCTGCGCCAAGGATCAGCGCGTCCAATCCACGCACATCGATACCAAATTCCTCGCGCACAGCTTTCGAAAAACCGACGGCGTCTGTATTCCAGCCGCGCAACTTACCATGCCGGAATTGCACCGTATTGACCGCACCGATTGCTGCCGCGCTTTCATCCACGTAATCCATCGCCGCGAGCGCTTCCATTTTGTGAGGCGCCGTGACATTGACGCCGACGAACTCATGTTCGCGCATCAAGCCGAGCGCTTCGCGCAACTCGCCCGGGCGAATCAAAAAGCGCGCATAGCCGTGCCAGAGGCCGCACTCTCGCAGGGCCGCATTCATCATTGGCGGCGAGAGCGAATGTTCGATCGGATGGCCAATCACCCCGAGACGGATGCTGCTTTCGTCCGACCAACTGCGGAGCTGCTCTATGCAATAAACTTCTTCGGCCACAGATGAACACAGATGATCACAGATGATCTTTCCTTCTGCATCTGCGTTCATCTGTGGCAATTTTCCCGCTTTCGTGACAATGCGGTGGCGCGCGCGTAGCGTCGCGCGTTCCATGAGTAACGAGCCGCACACCGATTTCATCCGCGAAATCGTGGCGGCCGATCTGCGCAGCGGGAAATACGACAAGATCGTGACGCGGTTTCCGCCGGAGCCAAATGGCTATCTCCATATCGGCCACGCCAAATCGATTTGTCTCAACTTCGGGATCGCGCGCGAGTTCGGCGGCATTTGCAACATCCGGATGGACGACACCAATCCGGCGAAGGAAGAGACGGAGTATGTGGAGTCGATCATGCGTGATGTGCACTGGCTGATCGATGGCTGGGCCGACGAACGTCTCGGCGGCGCGCCGCTCTATACTTCGGATTACTTCGACAAGCTCTACCAGTACGCAGTTGAGCTAACGAGGTCTGGACGGGCCTATGTCGATGAAATGCCGCCGGAGGAGACGGATGAATATCGCCGCACCGGCAAGGCAAGTCCGTTTCGGGAACGCGCGATGGAAGAAAACCTGGAGCTGTTAGCTCAGATGAAAGCGGGCGCGTTTCCGGATGGCGCCAGGACTTTGCGGGCGAAGATCGACATGCAGGCGGCGAACGTCTGGCTGCGCGATCCGGTGCTGTACCGGATTCGCCATGCGGAGCATCATCACACCGGAAATAAATGGTGCATCTATCCGATGTACGATTGGGCCCATACGCTCAGCGATTACATCGAAGGCATCACGCATTCGCTTTGCACGCTGGAGTTCGAGGTGCACCGGCCGCTTTATGAATGGATTCTGGCCGCGCTCGAGCTGCCGCAGCCGCGGCCGCGCCAGATCGAATTCGCGCGTCTCAATCTCACCTACACGGTAATGAGCAAACGCAAACTCATCCAGCTGGTGAACGATAGACTTGTGAACGGCTGGGATGATCCGCGCATGCTAACGATCTCTGGTTTACGTCGCCGCGGCGTGACCCCCAGCGCGCTACGGGCCTTCGCGCAGGAGATCGGCGTAACAAAATACCCGAGCTTGAACGAAATGACGCTGTTCGAGCACGCGGTCCGCGGTGAGTCGAATAGCACGGCGCAGCGCCGCCTTGCCGTGTTGCGCCCGCTGAGGGTGACGCTGACTAATTATCCGGAAGCGAACGTGGAGGAACTCGACGCGATCAATAACCCGGAAAATGCCGACGCTGGAACGCGCAAGTTGCCGTTCACGCGCGAGCTGTTCATCGAGCGGGACGATTTCATGGAGACTCCACCTCCGAAATTCTTCCGGCTGCGGCCCGGCGGTGAGGTGCGACTGAAGTACGCCTACATCATCCGATGCGATGAGGTGGTGAAGGATGACGCGGACAATGTCATCGAGCTGCGCTGCACTGTCGATCTGGAAAGCAAATCCGGCGGCGCGACTGCAAACCGTAAAGTGAAAGGCACGATCCACTGGGTGAGCGCGGCGCAGGCAGTGGAGGCGGAAGTTTGTCTCTACGACCGATTATTCACGGTTGCGGAACCGGATGCTGACGGAGACTTCAAGCAATTCATCAATCCCGAATCGCTCGAAGTGGTGAACGCGAAATGCGAGCCGGCGCTAAGAAATGCGCGGCCGGAGGATCGATACCAGTTCGAGCGGCTCGGCTATTTTGCGCTCGACCCCGACAGCACGGCAGAGCGGCAGGTTTGGAATCGTATCGTGACGCTGAAAGACTCGTGGGCGAAATTGGGGAACAAGTAGCTGTGGTGCCGATTGAAGCGCAGCGAAGTCGAGGAATCCCGTTGCGTTACCATCCAGGTTAGTCGCGGGATCCCTCGACTTCGCTCGGCATGACAGAGAGCGCCGTGTCGATACGCGCGACGACTTTTTCTCTGCCCAGCACTTCGAGAAGGTGATACAGACTTGGCCCGGCGGTGTTGCCGGTGACAGCGAGGCGGGTCGGGTGAATGAGAG
>DAIRIE010000074.1:0-4149 GCA_036809705.1 Chthoniobacterales bacterium | reverse complement strand
GCGCCGAGTTTCACTTCGAGATTGGCCGCGGTTTTGCGCAATGTCGCTTCGATGTTCGGCAAATCGAATGGCGTCAGGTGCGCAAAGGCGTCGCGCACGGAAGCGAGGCGCGGCTTGTTCTCGGGCGTGAATTGTTTAGCGGCAGCATCCGGCGCGTAGCTGATTTCATCCATGAAATAAAATCCGGCGTAGCTCGGTAGCTCGTCGAAGGTGTTGATCTTCGTCTCGCAGGTCTGCAATGCGGCGCGGACGTATCGGTCTGGATATTTTTCGAGAGCAACGCCGTTTCGCTTCAACGCCTCGACCCCGAGTGAGTAGAAACGATCGCTCGGAAGTTCACGGGCGTACTCGCCATTCAGCCAATGCAGCTTGGCCGCATCGAAGGTGGCGTTCCCGCGCACGACGTTCTTGAGATCGAAGAGTCGAACGACTTCGTCGATCGGGAGCTTTTCGCGGTTGTCCTTCGGCGACCAGCCGAGCAGGCAGAGATAGTTAACGACGGCTTCCGGCAAATAGCCATGCTCGATGTAATAGCTGACCGCCGCGCCCTGGTCGCGTTTGCTCATCTTCGAGCCGTCGCGATTGTGAATGAGCGGGATGTGAGCGAAGCGCGGCGGTTCGGCGCCGAGGGCGCGGTAAAGCTCGATGTGTTTGGGCGTGTTCGAGAGATGGTCTTCGCCGCGGATGACGTGCGAGATTTTCATCTGGATGTCGTCCACCACGTTAACGAAGTGGAAAATCCACGAGCCATCCGGCCGGCGGATGGTCATGTCGGGGTGCGTCTCAGGATTCGTTAGATCGAAGTCGATTTTTCCGGCAACGAGATCGTCCACCACGACCTGCTCGCGCGGGGAGCGGAAACGGAGCGCGCCGGCGTCTTCAAAGATGTGACCGCTGCTTTGCAGCTTCGCGAGCGCGCGTTCGTAAATGTGATCGCGCTGGCTTTGGAAATAGGGGCCGAAGTCGCCGCCGGCCTGCGGGCCTTCATCCCAGTTCAGGTCGAGCCACTGCAAACCCTGGTAGATCGCAGCAGCGGCTTCTTCGGTGTTGCGCGACTTGTCGGTGTCCTCAATGCGCAGGACGAAGGCGCCGCCGTGATGCCGCGCGAAGAGCCAGTTGAACAGTGCCGTGCGCGCGCCGCCGATGTGCAGATAACCGGTGGGCGACGGAGCGAAACGGACGCGGATGGGGGAAGTGTTGTCCACAGATTGCGCAGATTAGCACAGATTAATGAGGCCGGACCGTCGTCCATCCCGACCGGAGCGAAGCGGAGCGTGGAGGGATCCCGCGGAAGTTATGTTTGCGGTTCGCGGCGGATCCCTCGACTTCGCTCGGGATGACGTTATTCGATGAAGAGTTTACCTGCGCGGCGGCGGACGTGAAGGTCGGCGGGCAAATTCAGTTTCGCTGTCTTTGGCATCGGGTCCGCGAGTTCACGGATGTTTTCCACAACCTGAAAGTTGATGTTCGATACCGCGCGTGAATGAAGCCAGGTCACGATGACGCGGCGCTGAAGAGCTACGGGCAGATTCCGCAGCGCCTCAACCGGGAGGAATCCGGGATCGACATTTTTCCGAACAGCCATCGAGTCGAGCAGAGCGTCTTCTTCGCTCCAGATTTGCGCAGCCCGCCAGATGACGCGGCGCACATCGCGGCCGAGTTGCTTTTCGATGTAAGGCAGAATGCGATGACGGATGCGGTTGCGAGTGGCGCTGAGCTGCGCGTTGGTGGCGTCTTCGCGGAATTTGAGGCGGTGCTGTTTTACGTACGCGTCAATGTCGTCGCGCCAGATGTGGAGGAGCGGTCGAAGGAGCGTGAGCTCGGTTTTTCCGATTTTGTGAACAGCAAGACTGCGCATGGCGGCGATGCCACCCGGGCCGGCACCGCGAAAGAGATTGAGCAATGCTGTTTCCACGAGATCGTCGGCATGATGGGCGAGGAAAATCGTGCGGCAGCGTCTTCTCCGCGCGACGGAGACGAAGAAAGCGAAGCGGGCGATGCGGGCCGCGGTCTCAATTGAGACGCGGCGTTGTTTCGCGAGCAGGCGGACGTCGGTAACGGCGACCTCGCAGTCGAAGCCGAGTGAAGCGGCTCGTTGGGCAACGAATCGCGCGTCTGCCCGAGAGCTGCGACTGCGGAGTTGGTGATCGAGATGACAGACGATGAGCTTGCGATAACCAAGGGCGACCAGCGCATGCAAGAGCGCAATGGAATCGCGGCCGCCGGAAACAGCGATGAGGTAACGGCGGGCGGATGGAAATTGAGCCAGCAACTTGCAGGTCTGGAGGAGGAATTTCGCGCCGGGTTGATTCACAGAGCAACTTGGCTGTGCTCGCGGCACAGGTAAATGGCGTCGTGAATTGTGTGGCGGGCGACGCGCGGTCTCTGCTTCCGGGGAGCACAGGCTGCCAGCCTGTAGCATTCGGCCGCTGGCCGAATGCCGGGGGCAACGCGTCGCCGGACCATCACGCGGTTCGCGGCAAACTGCCGCGAACGACGGGCTGGCAGCCTTTGCTCCCCGGAGTTCGGAGCGCGCGGCTCTTCTCCTGCCAGCACGAAGGGGAAAGATTGTTTCGGCGGGACGCCAACCAGCACGCGGGACGCGTGCGCTACCCGGGGAAAATAGAGACGTTTGACAATGAATGAACGTTCATTCATGCTTCTGCCGCCGATGGAAACCACTTCTCCCCCACCCACCCTAGACCGGCGGACGCAGATCCTGAATGCCGCCATTGCTTGCTTCGCCAGGTGCGGCTTTCACCAGACCAGCATGCACGATATCAGCCGCGAAGCCGGCATTAGCGTCGGCCTCATCTATCGCTATTTCGCCAATAAAGAGGCCGTCATTTCAGCAATGGCCGACCGGCATAAAAAACAAATCGACGACCTTTTGCAGCAGGCCATGGCGGCGCCGACGCTGCTCGAGTCGCTCGAAATTATTTTTACCGCGCATTGCTGCGAGACTTCGCCGCACATTCAATCGGCTTTCGTGGTCGATCTCTACGCCGAATCCTCGCGCTCATCTTGTGCGCGATCTTCTGCACCTGACGCTGGCGGGCGTAGCCGATCTGATCGCGCGCGCGCCCGAAAGGCATGCGGCCGCGCACGATTTGAAACCGCGCGACCTAGCCGAACTGATTTTTGCGGTCGCGCGGGGAATGTTGATGCTCGATGTATTGCAACCTTCGGAGATGACGCCGGCGGAGAGGCGGACGCGGCAGTTGGAAGTGACGCGAAGCTTGTGGCACGTGTTATTTAGGGGCTCGGCTGAAGCGTCGCCTGTTTGAGCCAATTTTCTTCAACTCATGAAAATGTTTATTCTTATCGCCACCGTCGCCGCGATCCTGTTCGCGCTCCTCGCCGTTTTGTTCTTCCGATCGAAGCGCGCCATTCCGGGAAGCTTGTTTGCGGTCTTGACGCTTCTGTTCGTCTTCGCCGACATCAAGGCGTCGCAGTTCAATAAAATGACGTCGATGAAACCGCCCATGCCGGTGGAGACGGTGAGTAGCGCGGTGGCGAAAGAAGAAGATTGGGCGGAGATGTTCTCGTCCGTGGGGAGCGTTTCGCCGGTGCAGGGAGCGATGGTTGCAGCTGAGCTCGGTGGAACGGTCAGCGAAGTTGCGTTCAAAAGCGGCGCGGAAGCCAAGAAAGGCGACCTGTTGATGAAACTCGATACTTCCTCCGAAGCAGCGCAGTTGAAAACGGCTGAGGCGGACCTGGAATTAGCGCGCTCGGATTTACAACGGGCAAAGGATTTGCAGGCGCGTCAGGTTATTTCCAAGGCCGACTTCGATGCCGCCGATTCCAAGGTCAAACAAAAACAGGGCGCGGTCGATAACATGCGCTCGATGATCGCGAAGAAGGAGGTGCATGCGCCCTTCGATGGCCGGCTCGGGATTCGCCAGGTCAACGTGGGCCAAATGATCAATCCTGGCCAGCAACTGGTTTCGCTACAATCGATTGATCCGGTCTACGTCGATTTCGCATTGCCCCAGCAGAGTCTGCCGAAGCTCACGCCAGG
This sequence comes from Chthoniobacterales bacterium, assembly GCA_036809705.1. Taxonomy (GTDB): domain Bacteria; phylum Verrucomicrobiota; class Verrucomicrobiia; order Chthoniobacterales; family UBA10450; genus AV69. Next base: position 128 of record DAIRIE010000074.1, on the reverse strand, counting down.
TTTGGAAATCCAGGTGCACATCGACGCACTTCCCGACCAGAAATTTGAGGGCAAACTCACTGCCATCAACTCGGCGGTAGATATCGCGACGCGCAACGTGACGCTGCAGGCCACCCTGGAAAATCCCA
>DAIRIE010000073.1:10935-11163 GCA_036809705.1 Chthoniobacterales bacterium | reverse complement strand
GGAAGATTGCCGGCTACATTTGCTGCATCTGATCGGCGCGCATCATGGCGAGATGGAATTCGGTTCGCCGGTAAATCCGAAGACGCCGGAAGCGATGACGCTGCATTACATCGATAATCTGGACGCGCGGCTGGAGATGTTCGCCGCGGGTTATGTGACCGGGAAGCCGATCGCGGAGCGGATTTTGGAACGGGTGCGACCGCTGCCGGGGAACCTGGTTAAGGCGCT
>DAIRIE010000073.1:6573-10925 GCA_036809705.1 Chthoniobacterales bacterium | reverse complement strand
AAGGTTCGAAGCAGAAGTTGTTAGACAGAATTGACAGGATTGCCGGATTCGAGGAGAGGCGACGCGGCGCCGGATTAATAAATGAAATCCTGTTAAACCTGTCCAGTTAACCTGCGTCGCGCTTCGGCGACATAGTTCTGGTCAATCTCAAAGCCGATGAATCTCGGCACGCCGCAACGTTGGGCAGCGAGCGCCGAGTTGCCGATTCCCAGAAAGGGATCGAGCATTGTCGTCACGCGCGAGAGGCCGTGGAGTTTGATGCAATTCTCCGCCAGCTCGACCGGGAATGTCGCCGGATGCGGCCGCTGTTTGTCGCGGCTCCTGATGGTCTGATAGGGAATGAACCAGGTGTTCCCGCGGCAGCGGCGGTCGCGTCCGCGCGTGTGCGACCAGCGCGCGATGTTGCTCTTGTCTTGATAAGGAACGCCGAGGGCGAGGCGATCTAATTCGACGCGGCCAGTTCTGCTGAAGTGGAAAATATATTCGTGGCAATCGTTCAGGAACCGGCGCGAGCTGATCGGTTTGAAATGGCCGTGGGAAGTCGCGGCGCTGTTCGACTGAGTGATGCTGATCGACTTGATCCAGTGGATGGTGTTTTGCAGGGCGAAGAGTTCGCGGAACTCGAGCACGATCTCGTGCGGGAACATCGGATTGGATGGTGATGCGCCGACGTTAAGGAAAAACGAACCGTCAGGTTTGAGCAATCGCTCCAGTGCAACTGCCCACGTTCTGCACCAGTGCAAATAGTCGGTGCGCCGGGCGCGATCGTGGAATTTGGAATAGCGCACGCCGAGGTTGTAGGGCGGCGAGGTGACGACGAGATCGATTGATTGCGTCGGCAAATTTTTCATGCCGAGGACGCAATCTTCGTCGCGTAACTCGAACGTTGTCGTTCGGAGCGACTTCTCCGGACACTCGAGAGATTCCTCGCGTTCGCTTGGGATGACAGCTTTGCCCATTCATGAGGTTAGCTTGGGTGAGCGCGCGTACAATTCGATTCTGTCGCGGACGCGATATATGTTGGGGGATGTCCGATAAGCCGTCGAAATTGAAAATCGCCGGCCGCGAATTCAGTTCGCGGTTGCTTGTTGGCACCGGCAAATTTTCCTCGAATGAAGCCATGCGCGATGCGCTGGAAGCGAGCGGGACAGAGATCGTGACAGTGGCGTTGCGTCGCGCCGATCTCTCCGGCAAGCATGACCCGTTTGCGAACATCCTCGATTTTGTCGACCCCCAAAAATTCCTCCTTTTGCCAAACACCAGCGGGGCGCGCGATGCCGATGATGCGGTGCGGCTGGCGCGGCTGGCAGCGGCGGCGGGATTGCCGATGTGGGTGAAGCTCGAGATTCATCCTGATCCCCATTATCTGCTGCCCGATCCGGTCGAAACATTGGCAGCGGCAGAAATTTTGGTGCGCGAAGGTTTCACCGTTTTGCCCTACATCAATGCCGATCCGGTTCTGGCCAAACGTCTTCAGGACGTGGGTGTGGCTACGGTGATGCCGCTCGGATCGCCGATTGGGAGTAATCGCGGAATCGAAACGCGCGCGCAGATTGAGATCATCATCGAGCAGGCGACGGTGCCGGTGGTGGTGGACGCCGGCCTGGGCGCGCCGAGTCAGGCTGCGGAAGCGATGGAAATCGGCGCCGACGCGGTCTTGGTCAATACCGCAATCGCCATCGCGGCCGACCCGAACCGGATGGCGCGCGCGTTTCGTCTGGCGGTGGAAGCGGGACGTGAAGGGCGCGAAATCGGCTTGGGCGAAAAACGCTGGAGCGCGTCCGCGACGAGTCCGGTGAGCTCGTTCTTTTCCAATCGCGGGTAGGGGTGGGACATCCTGGCCGCCGGTTTTCGCACCCTGCGAAAACAGTCTTTCACCGCTCACACGTCTTGCGTAACGCGCAAAATCTTTCCCCACTTCGAAATTCCGCAAAGGCAGGATGCCTTTGCCGGCGGGCAAGATGCCCACCCTACCCACGAGCGCTGATGTCGTTGTAGAATTCGATCTGGCGTCCACCGATGCGCGAAACGGTGCTCCAACCGTGATCGAGCGCGAAGTTCTCCAGTTCCTGTGCCGAGAGTTGTTTCAAAACCGCCAGCTCGCTTGGATGGGTGATGAAACATTCCGGGCGCACCGCCAGCACGGCCGCGATTTTCTTTTCCATGGCGGCGAGATTCGCAGACATCATCGGTGACGTTTCCGGCCGCGCGAGGTGATCGCGGTGCGCATAGGCGGCGGCGGCGGCGGTTTGGCGGGGCGATTTAATTTAGGACCAAGTGCCTGATGCGCCTTTCGCGAAGGGGTGGGTCCTCTTGCATTTGGTTTCTCCATCTCGCTCACTTTAAATTTGGCTGGGCGCGGTGTCATTCCATCCATCTCCATCCGCTGCGCACAATCCCGAAACCACTCACAAAAGTCCGCCAACGACACAAAGGGTTCTCACGGATTTGCGGCGGTCGTCAGCGCAGCTCAGCCGCTTCCTCGCCGCGGCCTTGCAACTCCAGCACCATGCGTTTGATGTGCTTGTGCTCCTCGTGCGGTTGAAGCAAACGCAGGCTGACGGCGGGATCGCCCCATTGCAAAATCTGGATCGCCTCATCGCGCGCGCCCCAGCTGTTCATCGCACTCGGTGTGGCCATGTAGAGGTCGATAGTGTTGCGCCCGGCGAGCGCCCAGCCGTAATCATCGACGCGATAAATTTGACCGGTCGACGTCAACCGGAACGTCGTGCCCACGGGCCAGCGCGACCAGTCTGCTGCCGCACTGCCGATCCGGGGCGGTTCCAGTTTGCGAATGACAACTTTGCGGCCATGCGCCGGTTTTATCGTGACCGGCTTTGCGCGGAGGGTGCGAGGATGGTCGTCGAGCGAAAAGGGCTGCGGTCCGCCCGAGTAGGAGACACGCTGATAATCCCCTGGCTCCTGGAATGCGAGCGTCGTGCGCCCATTTTCCGCGCGGCGAACAGGCGCTCCGGCGGCGTGGAGTTCGCCGCCCAGCGCGTTGTGGTTGGTGTATTCGAGGTGATCGGCTTCGGTGTGCGTGTAGGCGGTCGTGCGCACTGTTTGGAAATCGGATTTAGCGATCGGCGGTTCGTACGAGGGCAGGGCACGGGTCACGCTCGTGGTTCCGCAGCCGGAGAAAAGAAGCCCGGCTGCGCTTGCGAGCGCGGGCACGATGAGCGGGCGAATTCCAGCGCGCCGGGTCATTAACGCGGAAGTTATTCACCGCTTATTCACAATAGCAAGCTGCTTTCTCAAACGAGAGCTAATGCGTGGCCTTCCATTTCGTCTGTTCCCAGCGCGGCGCTCGGGAATCTGGGGAGCACAGGTTGCCAGCCTGTTCATTTCGGCAGCTTGCCGAAATGCCGCGCGCAGCGGCCATGTGCATTAGTCAGAACGACGCGCGCGCGGACATTTGGTGCCCGAAATATACGAACGTGGCTGCAGATTAGGTTTCCATCAGTCCCCGCGCGGTTGCCCGCAGGCTGCCGGCAACGACAGGCTGGCAGCCTGTGCTCCCCGGAAACAGACACGCCGCGTTCGTGGCTTGGCACAGCCAACGTTCGGGGCAAACTTACCGGATGCTCGCCGAATTCGATCAGCAACTCACGCGCACGCTCGAAGAAATCAAAGCTCAGGGATTATACAAAACCGAGCGGATCATCACCACGCCCCAGGACGCCCACATCGCGGTGGCGGAAGGCACGCGCGTGCTCAATATGTGCGCGAACAATTATCTCGGCCTGGCCGATCATCCCGCGCTCATCGCCGCGGCCAAGGAAGCGCTCGACACCCACGGCTTCGGCATGGCCAGCGTGCGCTTCATTTGCGGGACGCAAGACATTCACAAGAAGCTGGAGAATGCGCTGACGAGATTTCTCGGCACCGAAGATACGATCCTTTACCCGAGTGCGTTCGACGCCAACGGCGGCCTGTTCGAGACGCTGCTCACGGAGAAAGACGCCGTGATTTCCGACGAACTCAATCACGCCTCCATCATCGATGGCATTCGTCTCTGCAAAGCGCAGCGCTTCCGTTACAAGCATAACGACATGGCTGATCTGGAAACGAAGCTGCGCGAAGCGAGTCAGGCGCGCGTGAAACTCATCGCGACCGATGGCTGCTTCTCGATGGATGGAACAATCGCGGACTTGAAGTCGATCTGCGATCTTGCTGACAGGTACCACGCGCTCGTGATGATCGACGACGCGCATGCCAGCGGATTTCTGGGCAAACGCGGGCGCGGCACGCACGAGTATCGGGATGTGATGGGAAGGATTGACATCATCACTGGCACGCTGGGCAAAGCGCTCGGAGGCGCCAGCGGCGGTTTTACCAGCGCGCGCAAGCAC
>DAIRIE010000073.1:5951-6563 GCA_036809705.1 Chthoniobacterales bacterium | reverse complement strand
GTCGTCGAGTTGCTGCGGCAACGCTCGCGCCCCTACCTCTTTTCCAACAGCGTTGCGCCGCACATCGTCGCCGCCACGCTCAAAGCGCTCCAGTTACTGAGCGATTCAACCGAGCTGCGGGATAAGCTGGAGGAGAACACAAGGTATTTTCGGGCCGAGCTAACGAGGCGTGGTCTCGCGATCAAACCCGGCACGCATCCAATCGTGCCGATTATGATTGGCGACGCCGCCAAGTCACAGAAATTTGCCGCGCGCATGCTGGAGAAGGGCGTTTACGTTATCGGCTTCTTTTACCCCGTCGTGCCGCATGGCACTGCACGCGTGCGCACGCAAGTGAGCGCTGCACATTCGCGGGACGACCTGGACTTCGCGGTCAACGCCTTCGCCGAGACGAACGAGGAACTACGCGACTCGTCATCCTGAGCGAAAGGGGCGAAGGCAAAACGAGCGGTCGCTATAAATTCGTGCCGCGCAGAAATCCCTGCTTTCTTGATTGACTCGAAACGAGGTGCGCCTCACGCTCGTGTCTTAACACGCGTGTCGAAGCGCGCTTGCTTCGATGTCGTTCTTCCTGGACAGGGCGCCGGGGTTTCTGGGATGAGCTTCCGTCAA
>DAIRIE010000073.1:0-5941 GCA_036809705.1 Chthoniobacterales bacterium | reverse complement strand
GCACCTATGAAATTGATCACCGCCACTCTCGTGGCAGTTAGTGGGTTCGGGCTTTCTGCGGCGCCCTTGGCACACGCCGCAGACGATTCCTTTGTCGGCAAATGGAAGCTGAATCCCGACAAAAGTCAGTTCAGCGGTTTGGTGTACAAAGTCGAGGAAGCCGGGAGTAATCAATACAAGTTCATCTTTGGCGATGATGTCGAGACCATCACTCTGGGCAAAGATCATCTCACGAAATTTGGCAACACCTGGCTCATTACCAAGAGCGGTGCCAATGGTTGGAAATGGACGCAGAAGCGAAATGGCAAAATCACATCTGATGCTACCTGGACGGTTTCCGAGGACGGAGCCACTTCTACCTACGTCAGCACGGAAACGCGGCCGGATGGCTCAACCTCCCACGACGAAACCAAGCTGAAACGGACCGCCGGTAGCGCCGGTTTGGCGGGGACCTGGGAAAGCACCGAAATAAAGGTTGGCTCGCCCGTAACTATCGAGATGGCGAAATGGCAGGGGGATGGCTATGCAATCAAGAACCCGACAAGCCAGTCAGAAACCAACTTTAAGCTGGATGGCAAAGATTACACGCCGAAAGGCCCTCGAGTTGCCAAAGGCACGACCGTGTCAGCCAAAGCTATTGACGATCACAACATCGAGCTTGCCTATAAGCTCAAAGGCAAGACCACCGAGACCGATCGCTGGGAGCTTTCGGCCGATGGTCAGACATTAACTAGCACAGTGAACTATCCGGGTGAGAGCAAGCCCGAAGTCGACGTTTACGACCGGCAGTAGCGCGCGGACAGACAACGGGAGACGAGTCTATCTGTCCAGCGAGCGTTTATCCAGTTCCAGGTAATCGTCGCGTGGCGGACTGAAGGTGTCGAGCACACGCGTCTCCTCGAGCGTCTCGACGCCGTGCGACACGTTGCTGGCGAGATAGAATGAGTCGCCTGTCTTCAGCTCATGCGTGGCGCCATCGACGATGAGCTTCATGCGCCCGGAGAGAATGTGCACGATCTGCTCCTGCGGGTGCGAATGCGCCGGCATGCGGCTGCCGGCCTCGAGCTGCGCCATCATTTGATACATGGTTCGCCCGTGCGCGTGCGTGCGTCGGCGAATGCCGGGACAAATTTCGATCCAGGGATGTTCGTGCTCTTTCATATCATATCTCGTTAGCTGCGGCGCTCGTGCAAGGCAATGCTCGAGCCAACCCAGGTTTTCTCTCGGTTGAAATCGACCCCCATCATCTTGCCCTGGCTCATACGCACCAGATTGTTCACCAGCGTCGGGCCGGCGTCGCTTTGCGGCCAGACAAACATCATGCGCAGCTCCGCTTTCGATTTCAGCCCATCAACCGTGTCGACGATGGGCGCGTACTCGACCTTCTTCTGTAAAATCCATTGCCGCGGGTTTGGCAAAGCGGCAAGTTTCTCCCGGCTTGGTTCCATATCGACTCCCAATCCGGCGAAGGAGTAGAGCGGTTTCAAGACAAAGTCAGCTAACGATTCGTGGCTGGGGAAGTTGTCGGCGAAAAAGGCGGGCTCCGTGTGCTCCGTTTTCAGAAATGGAAGGGAATGTTTGCTGATGCGGTAATACCAGTTCGGATGCGTCACCCACGTGACATCAAGTTCGTCCTGAAAACTGAACTGCAACTGTAAGTCGGAGCGCCGCTCCAGCTCGTCAAAGATGACGCGATTGTAGATGCGTTCGATATGCACTTCGCGACCATTGCGCTCGTAGAATAACTGCCGGCCCCGCTTCTTCACTTCGGCAAGCGACACAATGGGTGTGCGGAAAAGCGATTCGGTGCAGGCGAAATCGACGCGCGTTTTTTGTTGCTCCGGCTCGATCTCGAGCAGTACCACGTTTTCCGGGTCGGCATCGGCGACAATGGTCCGCCGCAAGAGCTCGAGATAATCGGCATCGTGCAGCCCACCGAAGGCTGAAGTCCAGTTCGGCGGGATCACTGGATAGGCTTTGCGCATGCATCCGAGGAGAAGGAATTGAAATCCAAATAAACTGGGGAAGGCCTGGAGCTCGATCAGCCGCGGCGTTAATCGTCCATTTTCGGCGCAGATGCCGAGGTCGACAATGATGAAATCGGGATGCTGCGACTCGTTAGGAACTTCCAGCCCCGGCGGAATAGCTGAAGCAGCGTGCCTTGCGAACTCCGGCGTGCGCGTTTGCGCCACGATTTCCGTCGCCGCGCGCACCGCTTCCCGGGTGAACTCCTGGGTGAGAAACAACGGCGTCTCCGCGATGCGGAAATCGGCCGGCCAGCGCGTGCTTGTGTTTACGCAGCGCAGCAGCGCCGCGTACTTCTCCGGTGTAAAATCCGCGTTGAATGCTGCTCGGAGCTGCGGATCCACAATTCAGATCCGCAAATCTCTATTCACCATTCGGCTGCTGGTCGATGACGCTGTTGATGTGCAGTGGGCCGAGCACGCCGTCGAGTCATCATCCCTTGAAAACAACGACACGATGTCCACGAGGAGAAATCTTGGCATGATCAACAGTGGGCACTGCATACTCGCGACCGTCCGAAGTGCCGATTATGAACGGTCGAAATGGCACGTTCTGTAATCGGTCGCGCACATCAGCAATCATTGCGACAATATACGTTCGCGGGCGCCGCTTGGCTTGCGTGTCGCTGATTACGAGAGCAGCTCCAGCATCTGCACGCAGCGGTTGCTGTAGCCCCACTCGTTGTCGTACCAGCCCACCACCTTCACGAATTTGTCGCCGAGCATCAGTGTGAGCTTGCTGTCGAAAATGCAGGAGTGCGGATTGCCGACAATATCGTGTAACACCAGCGGTTCTTCCGAATACTCGAGCACGCCTTTATAGCTCGGATCGTTCGAGGCTTCCTTGAAAGCGGCGTTTACCGCATCGACGCTTGCGTCCTTCTTCAATAGCGCCACGAAATCGGTCACCGAGCCATCTGGTGTGGGCACACGGAAGGAGCCACCATTCAATTTTCCATTGAGCTCGGGAATCACTTCGCCGATGGCCTTGGCCGCGCCCGTGCTCGTGGGCACGACGTTGATCGCGGCCGCGCGCGCCCGGCGCAAGTCCTCGTGCGGGAGATCGAGAATGCGCTGGTCATTAGTATAAGAGTGAATGGTGCTCATGAAACCCCACTCGATCCCGAACTTGTCGTTCAACACTTTGACCAAAGGCGCCAGGCAATTGGTGGTGCAGCTCGCGTTGGAAACGATGTTGTCCTTGGCCGGGTCGTAAATGTTGTCGTTGATCCCGATGCAAATCGTCACGTCCGGCTTCTTCGCCGGCGCGCTGATCAAGACCTTGCGCGCGCCGCCTTTGGTGATGTGCACCTCAGCCTTGTCGCGCGCGGTGAAAAAGCCGGTCGATTCCAGCACCACCTGCACGTCGAGCTGCTTCCAGGGCAACGCGCCGGGATCGCGCTCTTTGAAAATACGAATCGGCTGGCCGCGCACAAAGATGTTCTTCTCGTCGTAGGAAATTTCGCCGTCGAATTTCCCATGAACGCTGTCCCACTTGAGCAGGTGCGCCAGAGTACGCGTGTCGGTGAGATCGTTCACCGCCAGAACGCGCTCCACCTGTTTTTGCGACATGGCGCGAAGGACGTTGCGACCGATGCGCCCGAAGCCGTTGATGCCGTAGTTTGCCATAATAAGATTTTTGAACTTCGATTTCCGATTTGCGATTGTGCGCGCCGTCGAAATCAGTGAGGCGCAGAAGCTAAAATGCGTGGGCGAGTCAGGCAATTGTTAACTGTGGCGTTAGGAGCAACGATGATCTTGAGCAGGCAACCGGCTGCGGCCGCTCGCGAAGCGTCGCGCACAAAAACCGTCCTGGTGCTCGGCGACAGCTTATCCGAAGGGTTTCGTCTCAATCCCCAAGACGCGTGGCCTGCGCTCGTGGCGGACAGATTACGCGGCATCGATCCCGGTTTCCATGTCGTCAACGCCAGCGTGAGTGGCAGCACCAGCGCGGGTGGATGGCGCCGGCTGCCTTCCTATTTGAATCGGCCAGTTGATATCTTCATCGTGGAGCTCGGGGTCAATGACGCCTTTCGCGGTGTGACGGTGGATGAGATTCGCGGCAATTTGCAGGCGATCATCGACAAAGTCCGGGCGAAAAATCCAGGCGTGGCCGTCATTGTTGTCGGGATGCAATTTCCGATTGCCGGCGCTGACGACGATTACGTGGTTGCGTTCGGCAGGATGTTTAGTGACGTGGCGGAGAAAAATCGCGCGGCGCTCGTGCCGTATCTGCTTGCCGGGGTGGCTGGCGATCCGATGCTCAACCTGGAGGATCGTATTCATCCGAACGCCGCCGGGCACCGCATTCTCGCCCAAACAGTGTGGCAGGTGCTGGAGCCGATCGCGCGCGGAGTGGCGAAAGGAGTTGGGACGCGCTGAGAGGGCAAATGGCGCTCGCAGATTGTCATCGCGAGCGAGACAAACGTTGCCGCCATCGCCACACAAATAAGAGTTCTGAGGAGATACATGCGACGCATACAAGAACTGTCGTCGCTGTTCGTCGCCAAGCGTTATCCATGGCGCGACGGCTTGTCAGCCTGGGCGAATGCGTGCGGACAGCGCGGAGTCGCCTGAGAATGTCCTCGGAACCGGAGGCTGGACTCATGAGGTTCCTCGCAATCAGGGGCGCACGGATTACAAGTTTTCTATTGCCAAAATCGAGGGAGAAAGATATTCTCATTATTAAAGCTATGGAAATTATCAGTGCACGGCTCCTTTTCGCGTCAGCTCTACTCGTGGCTGCCGCTACTTCTGTCCCAGCTGCGGATTTGGTCCTGAAGAAAACGCCCGCCTTGACGGTCGAGCAGGCCTCCCTTTATCCGCAAAATCTGGCCCGAATCGATCTCGGCGCTCAAATCAACGTCACGCCGCAGGGCGATGTTGCCCAAAGTGCGGCGCTGTTGTCGGGAGACGCAACCGCCATCTGGAACGTCGCGCCCGGCACACACACGGTGCTGATCAGTCTCGGTAAAATCGAGCAGCTCGACTCGATAAACTTCCTCAACACGGATGCGAAAGGCAGCGTCGTCATTGCGACGGCCAATGCGAATCTCGGCCCCGAGAACTCGCAATGGCGCGAGGCCGGCAAGCAGGAGCTGCGCAACGGCATCTTCCGCGCGAAAATTGGTCCGGCCGAGGCGAAATATGTGAGGCTGACGTTGAATGTGACGCAGCCTGGCCGTATCGCCAGCCTGGGAGTTTATGGTGGAGCCGGTGTGGCTGACTTCACCATGCCGCGGCAGCGTATCGCCGGCGAAATCGCGCAGGTGAATTACAATCTCACCGACGTGCACACGAAAGCGCGCACTCTCTACGTCAGCTCGGGCAACGAAGCGCTGGCCAACCAGATGATCGATGAGCAGCCCGCGACAACTTACGCGTTCGCTGCCAATGACACTGCGCCGGCGGCTATCGTCGATCTCGGCCGCGAGATGACTCTGCGCCGCATCGCGGTTCTTTCCACGCCTGGCGCGGGCACCGCTCATTTCTACGTGCTCAATGCGCTTCCTGCGAACGCGCCAGGCGCCAGCGCTCCGGAAACGCTCCGTCTCGATGAGGGCGCCATTGCGGGTCTGGAATCGGTGGGGAGCGCGAATGATGACGGAAGTGGCCGCGCCGCTGTCGATTTCCCGGAGACGAGCGCTCGCTACGTCCTGGTGAAATGGTCGCCCGCTAACCCCAATTTCTCCGTCGCGGAGATCGCGACGTTTGGCCGCGCGCCCACGAACATGCTCTTTGCGGCGAATAGCGCGGTCGATCGCTCCGGCAAGAATGTTGCTGACGCTAAAGACGGGAAGGACGCGAAGGATTTCAAGGACATCCCGGCCGAAGGTCCGGAAGCGCCCGCGGAAGCTCCCCCGCCAGCGTTGCCGCCGCAGCCTCCGTTTGTTTTCATCCCGCAAGTCGCTCCCACG
>DAIRIE010000072.1:9959-11170 GCA_036809705.1 Chthoniobacterales bacterium | reverse complement strand
ACCGTGCAATGACAGCATGCCGACGCGGTCGCCGGCAACGTACTCACGTACGTTCTCGCCAGTGCGCTCGATAATTCCCCAAGCTTCGTGCCCTGGTGCACCTGGCTCGAGCGGATAGGTGAACCACGGTTTGCCTTCGAAAATCGGAAGGTTCGACGCGCAAATGCCGCAGCCTTCCACGCGGACCAGCACCTCGGTCGCGGAGGGCTCCGGCACTGACAGTGCGCACAATTCAAACTGGCGTGGCTCGACGAGAACAGCGGCGCGCATCCTTTCGCGCGACACCGCCGGCGTCAGTTTTGCCACAGGGGCCGATCGCATCACGCCGTGGCCAGTTCGGCGGGCGATTCACAGCGCGTCTCCAGCAGCCACTCGTGCAAACGCGTAATGCCATCGCGCAGGTGCACGCGCGGCCGCCAGCCAGTGGCGTTCCCAAATTTCGCGAAATCAGTGACGTAATAGCGCTGGTCGCCCGGACGCCAATCGCTCGATCTCACCCGTGGTCTGTCGCCATTGAGCGCGCCGATGACCTCGACCAGCTCGAGAAGACTGGTCGTATTTTCAACGCCGCCACCAATGTTGAAGGCATGGCCGCGCAGCTCGTTGATGCGTTCGCGCGCCAAGGCGAAGGCATCGAGCAGATCGTGAATGAAGAGAATGTCGCGCACTTGTTTGCCGTCGCCGTAAAGAGTGATGGGCCGGCCGTTCAGCGCCTGGATGAGGAAATGCGCGACCCAGCCTTGATCCTCGGTGCCGAATTGATGCGGTCCGTAAATGCAGCTCATGCGCAGAACGACGGCGGGCAGCCCGAAGGTTTGCGCATAATCAAGGATGTATTGATCGGCGGCGCCTTTGGAGCAGCCGTAGGGGCTGTAGAAATCGAGCGGCTGATTTTCGGAAATGCCGCGTGCGTAGACCTCGTTAGCTGGGGCGTAGCGATTGCCGCGCAACTCCAGCGCAACATCGCGCAGACAGCCATAGACTTTGTTTGTGGACGTGAAGATGAGCGGCGGCGGATTGCGCAGCGCGCGCAGGCCTTCGAGTAGATTGAGCGTGCCGCGCGCGTTCACCTCGAAATCGTGCACCGGGGAAGTGAGGCTGGTGGTGACGGCCACCTGCGCCGCGAGGTGAAACACCGCCGATGCGTTTTGCACCGCTTCAGCCACCGCGTGACTGTCGCGCACATCGCCGACGAGCAGATGGACCGACTC
>DAIRIE010000072.1:1630-9949 GCA_036809705.1 Chthoniobacterales bacterium | reverse complement strand
CGCGCTCGCCATTTTGCGCCAGCCGATGCGCCAGATTGCAGCCGACGAATCCCGCGCCGCCGGTGACAAGAACGTGATCCTCGCGCGGTTGGCTGCGCCCGTTGCGCGAGCGGACAAAAGCGACTGGTGTGTGCGCCCGGCCGTTTCTCATACGGCCAGTCCGCGCGCGGCCAACTCCTTCGAAGCGTCCGCCACACGATCAACTGCGCTTTGTCCCTCCAGCCATTCGGCTAATTCCGCCAACCCATCTTCCAACGCGACCTGCGGCTCGTAGCCTAGAATATCGCGAGCGAGCGAGATATCGGCGAAACAATTGCGAATATCTCCGAGCCGGCACCTCTCGACGATCTCCGGCTCGATCTCCTCCCTGTTCAACACCCGCGCCATTTCCTCCGCGATCTCCAGGATCGAATAGTGGTGGCCGCTCCCGATGTTGAAGACATGGTCGGCCGCGTCCGGCACTTCCAAGGAGAGACGGCAGGCGCGTGCGATGTCATGCACGCTGACGAAATCGCGCCGCTGCTGCCCGTCTTCATTCACCAGCGGTGCTTTCTTATTAAGAAAACGAGACGCGAAAATCGCCAGCACCCCGGTGTAAGGATTCGAGAGCGCCTGGCGGGTGCCGTAAATATTGAAGAACCGCAGGCCAACGGTGGCGATGGCGTAGGCGCGGCCCACCGACAGGCAAAGGCGTTCCTGATGATATTTTGAAATGGCGTAAACCGAGGGGAGCGCGGGAGTTTTCGTCTCCGGTGTGGCAATCGGCTTGAGCGGCTCGCCATCGGGGCCGCGGACTTCCCAATCGTGCTGCTTCAACTGTGCAATGGTGCGTTCCGGGGGCTCGACGCGGTTGCCGTGGCGATCGGCATACAATCCTTCGCCGTAAATGCTCATGCTCGAGGCGACGATGAGCCGCTCCACCGGGCGCTGCGCGAGCGCTTCGAGCAACACTGCCGTGCCGTCGCCGTTGATGCTGGTGTAATTGACAATCTCATACATGCTTTGGCCTACGCCGACAGTGGCGGCAAGGTGGAAAACGGCGTCCACACCTTTGAGCGCACGTGCCACAGCATCTCGGTCGCGCACATCGCCGCGCACCAGCTGCACCTCTTTCATGAGATAGCGCGGCCGGCGAGCGCGCGCGCCATGCACCTGGGCAGCGAGATTATCAAAAGCGCGCACGGAGTAGCCGTGGTCCAACAGCTCGTCGGCCAGATGTGAGCCGACAAATCCCGCCCCTCCCGTGATCAGTATTCGCATGTGTCCAGCCTCCGGCGGTATTTCGTTTCCCCCGTTAAAATTGCGTGCCTTTTAACTCTCTCGTCCCGAAGAGTCTGCGCCCAGCTTCTTTGTAGCACGGACGCAGGTTGCTGCGTTCGATAAGCGTGCGGCGAGACCCCTCGTCCGCCCAGTCTCTTAGCTCATCGGCGTCGGCAAATCTATCAATTTTCGACGAAAGCCTTGCCTTCCGGGATTCCAAACGGTAATTATACCTTGACGTTCCAAGGCCGCCCCAGGCCCGTAAGCTGCTGCAACTGAGAGGCAGAAGCTTCTTTGAACAAAATACTTCCCCCCACTGTCAGATTTGCGATATTTAACCTTGTTAAGGACTTGGTCGCATGCTAAACCGTGCAGCTGAAATCCGCCGGGCGCACATAGCGACCCGAAGAGCGCACTGCGCGTCCCGGAACAATTTTCATGAGAAGTTTTATGGCCGCTGAAGATAGCGATACTGGAATTAAAATTTACCTGCGCGAGATCGGGCAGATCCCTCTGCTCACCCCGCAGCAGGAGATCGAGCTCGCCGCCAAGATCAAGAAGGGCGACAAGGAAGCTCGCGCTCTGATGATCCGTTCGAACCTGCGCCTGGTGGTGAAGATCGCGCACGATTATGCGAACCTCGGGCTGCCGCTGCTCGATCTGATATCCGAAGGTAACATCGGTTTGATGAAAGCCGTCGAGCGTTTCGACCCGGCCAAAGGTGGGAAACTTTCCACCTACGCCGCCTGGTGGATCAAACAATCGATCAAGCGGGCGCTCGCGAACCAGTCGAAGACAATTCGGCTGCCGGTGCACCTGGTGGACAAAATCTCGAAAATGCGCCGCGTTTCGCTCCAGATGAGCGAAGAGCTTGGCCGCGAACCGACCGATGATGAACTCGGCGAAGAGATCGGCATTGCCGCGGGTAAAGTCTCGCAGCTGAAGACCGTGTCGATCCGCCCCGCCTCGCTCGACGCGCCCATCAGCGATGACGATTCCACTGAGTTCGGCGAAATCGTCGGCGATGAAGAGGCCATGACGCCATTCGAATTGTTGCGCGACAAAAACCTGCGCAACGAAGTCGGCGGTTTGCTCGACGTGCTCGACGACCGCGAGAAGAAAATCATCTTCCAACGTTTTGGGCTCGATGGTGGCAAGCCGAAGACGCTCGAAGAAGTCGGCAAGAAGTTCGGCGTCACCCGTGAACGCATTCGCCAGTTGCAGAATATCGCGCTCTCGAAATTGCGGCGCGCGCTCGCGAAGAAAGAGCGCCCGGTCGATGTCGACCTGGAGATGCCGGTCGAAGCGTAAGCGATAAGCGTCGGCGGCAGCAGACCTAACTGCGACGAGCTGGCGTATAAACGACTAGCGCGCGGTGCGCAATTGCACCGTGTCCACTCGCATCTCGCCCGCGAGCACATCGCTGATGACAACGAGGTTGTCGCCTGGCGTCGTTAGCTCATGATCGCGCAGATATTTCTCCGCCGTTTCGATCGTCGCGTTCGGATCATCTGAAAACTCGATCCGCACCGGCGAAATGCCCCATGATAGCGCGAGCTGCCGCCGCACTTCTTCCGCCGGCGTGAAGGCAAAAATCGGCGCAATCTCCGGGCGCAAGTTGGAGGTGTTCCGCGCCATCGCTCCATGTCGCGTGAAAACGATAATCTTAGCCTGCGCTAACGAATTCGCCAGGACAACAGCCGACGCCACCGTCTTCTGCCGCACATCCTCGAGCAACGCCTCCTTGGCGTAGCCGGCGCCGCCGCTTCGCTCGATCCGCAAGGCTACGCGATCGAGCACGCGGACACATTCCTGCGGATACGCGCCCACACTTGTCTCGCCACTTAACATGATGGCATCAGCCTGCTCGAAGACAGCGTTGGCCACATCGGTAATCTCCGCCCGCGTGGGCAATGGATTGTGTATCATCGATTCGAGCATGTGTGTGGCGACCACGACCGGTTTCCCGAGATGCGCGCAAAGCTTGACGATTTTGCGCTGGATAATCGGCAGCTCTTCAAAGGGGACCTCGATCCCAAGATCCCCCCGGGCGATCATAATGGCATCAGCCGATTTGATGATCTCCTGGATCAATCGCACCGCGGATTGATCCTCGATCTTCGCCATCACTCGCGCCTTGCTCTGGTGTTCGGCGAGCAGAGCGCGTAGCTCGGCTACATCACTCTCCTGCCGCACAAAACTAAGCGCCACGTAATCCACCCCCAGCTCCGCGCCGAGGGTAACATCAGCAATGTCCTTCTTGGTCAACGGCGGGAGATTCACCCGGACGCCGGGAAGATTGATGTGCCGGCGCGAACCGAGCGTGCCTGGCGTCAGCACCTGGCAACGGATGCGGTTATCGCGCTTCTCCAGCACGAGTAAATGAATGACGCCGTTATCGACTAGAACGGTATCACCTACCTGGATGTCGTTAATTAGATCGTCATAGTTAACATCCACCGAATAAGCTTCTTCGCTCTTGGCTCCGCGGACGGTGAACTCCAGGATGTCTCCCGGCTTGAGATGCAGTTCCGTCTTCAGGTCGCCTGTGCGAATCGCCGGCCCTTGCGTGTCCATGAGAATGGCGATCGGCCGGTCGAGTTCCTCGCTCAGCGCACGAATCAGCGGTACCAGTCTGCGCACTTCATCAGCGTGAGCGTGACTCATGTTGAGCCGAAAAACATCCGCACCCGCGACAATAAGGTCGCGAATCATCTCGAGTTTCTCAGTCGCGGGACCTAGTGTGCAGATGATTTTGGTCTTACGCATAAATCCCTATCCTACGCAGGAGTTCACCGAAGCGGCGTCCGGGCACTCTTGCTGGAACGGAATAAGTCTCGGCGGAAATGCCAGTTCATAACCTGGCAGAACAGCGGACAAGTTAGGGCTGTAGTATGGATCGCAAAGTAGTTTACCTCCCCATTTCCTACTCATCCATTTCAGCTCGCGACCAAGCCGTCTCGTCGGCATCCCTGAAGTCTCTCCCCGCGACGCCGACTGATCATGGATCAGGTTCGCATACGGAGTCCAGACAATACGCCAGCCGCGCGCTCGTAATCGCAGACAAAAATCGACATCGTTGAAGTTGGCCGGCAACTCTTCATTGAAACCACCCACGCTCTCGAAGACTGACTTGCCTACGGCCAGACAGGCGGCGGTCACCGCGGAATAGTTCTGCGCCAGAACAAAGGTGCGATTAAGCGGCGCGATAGAGTCGGGAGGAAAATGATAGAACGCGTGTGAGGCGACTCCACCGAGACCAACAACTACTCCGCCATGCTGAAGAGTTCCGTCGGGAAACCAGAGGCGAGCGCCTACTGCACCTACCTCCGGCCGGACTACGTGACTAACCATTTCACGCAGCCATCCAGGTTCAGTAGCTTCAATGTCGTTATTAAGGAGAAGGAGGACTTCGCCGCGAGCTACTCTGGCGCCTTCATTAATTGACCGGCTGAAGTTGAACTCCCCTAAAGATTGAACTACTCGAGCCTTCTTCTCTGTCTCCAACCGCGCCAGGTAACTTAGTGTCTCAGGTTCGATAGAGTTGTTATCGACGATGATTATCTCAAGTGAAGAGTAGTCTGTTACCTCGGTCACACTTTCGATGCACCTTTGCAGCAAATCGAGATGGTCCCGCGTGGGAATGATGATCGAAACAAGTGGGAGAGGCTCGGGCAGCTCGTAGATGACGCGATGCCACTCTGCATTTTGCGCGCAAGCAGTCACGCTTCCCGAGATACGGTTGCGCTGGAGAAAATCCGCAATGGCTCGCCGCGCCGCACCGCGCGCGTACAACTTGGCCTCGGCATCCTGCGCCACGCTTCCCTCGATCATTCGCCAGTGGTAAAGGACACGCGGTATGTGCACGATTTGTTCATCTCGCAGACGCTCGACGCAACGCAGCGCCAGGTCGTAATCCTGCGAGCCCTCGAAACCTTCACGGAAGCCGCGAATCTCGCGAAGCAGGGAATGCCGGTAGATTCCGAGATGGCTGATACAATTTTGCCCAAGTAGAAGCTCCGGATTCCAATCGGATTTGAAATAAGGTCGGCAACGTTCCCCCGTTTCATCGAGCTTATCTTCATCCGAGTAGAGCAGCCCGGCGTTCGGCACTTGGTTGATAGTGATAGCCGCGATGGCCAGTGCCTGTTCGGGCAGAAGATCGTCCTGATCGAGCAACGCGATCCATTCTCCGGTTGCTAGTTCCAGGGCCGAATTCGAGCAGGCGGAGATATGACCATTCTTCCGGCGGAAGACCACTTTGATGCGCTTATCCTCCAGGGCGCACTGCTCCAGAAACGGCCTGACCTCGACGTCCGTGGAAGCATCGTCGGCGATGCAAAGTTCCCACCGTTGGTAGATCTGGCGGCGGACGCTATCCATCGCCTCCCGCAGTAATGGCAGGTCGGGATTGAAGACCGGCAGGACAACCGAGATCAATGGCTGGCGAAGCAACGCTCGCACTCGGCGGCGAATGACGGCCCGCTCGCCGGCGTCGAGTGTATCGAAGCGGGCAATCCATGTCTTGTAGCTCCTGTCGTCGCGTTCTCGGTGGAAAACGCCGCGCTGCGCCTGATCGACCAGAGCAACAACGCGCTCGCACAAATGATCGATCTGGAACTCGAGATGCCAGGTGTATCTTGCCGCTGCCGCGATCGCGGCCAGACGCTCGCCCGTTTTTTGCACAATCTCCTGCTCGATCGCGTGCGGATCGTCTTCGGAAAGAAGAATGCCGTTCACCCCATCAACGATGTGTTCGGCGAAAGGATGTGAGCGCTGAATTGCGACGCATTTGCCGCGCGCAAGTGCTTCCAGGACCGGTAGTCGATTCGCGCCGGCGATGACAACGTCGGCTCCTTCGATTCGCCGCAGCAGTTCGGCGTGTGAAGCAGCGGCTACATCAGCGCAATGCAGAATTTCCAGGCGCTGATGATTAAGCCTCTCCTCACGCGCGGCCGGCACTCCCCAGCCAATTGGCACCTGCGGCGTCAGCGTCAACTCAGCAGGCGGAAGTCTCTCTTTGGTGGAGGGAATCGCGATAGCCGTGGCGGCGGCGCTGATCTCCTGTAATTGCGCAAATGATTGGCCATTGTTCGAGGACGAATCGATTAGCCAATAGATTAGCGGGATTCCATGGCTGCGCGCGATCTCCAGCGCTTGCGGTGGAACTTGTCCAACCCCGACAACGCACGCCGCAGCCAAAATCCTCTCTTCCCATTCGTCGTCGGGCGCCGGCAACTGAAGTTTCGAGACTTGCGGCAACCGCCGCTTCAAACCTTCCAACAAATAACCAACCTGCGCCTCCGCATCCCGCGAGAGATTTTCGCCGAGTAAAAAAATCATTTCGTTTCCCGCGCTTTGCGACATCGCGGAGTTAGGCCTTCCGCCGGCGTGCCAGCGGCGCGATGAGCGCGGCGAAATCCCGTCCAAAGCGCTCCACCTGATAGCGCCGCTCGTAGGCAGCGCGCGCGTTGCGGCCGAGTGTGCGTGCTTCCTCGCGGTTGCGCACGACCCGTTCAAACGCGGCCGACAAAGCGCCGGCGTCTTCGGCCGGGACAAGGAGAGCTTCGATCTCGTTAGTGAGGTACTCGGGAATCCCGCCGACATCCGTGCTGATGATCGATTTTCCGAGGCACATCGCCTCGAGCAAAGTGAGCGGCAGCGATTCGTCGCGCGAGGCGCAGACCAGGACATCCGTTTCAGCGAGCAGTTCAATTGAGCGGTCGTAATCGACCCCCTCACGCAGCCGCAGGTTTGGAAACGAGCTCGCGGCCGCACGGAATTTATCGATGAACTGAGCGTCCAAACCACTGCCGACTACTTCGAAAAGCGCATGCTCGGCTAGCTTGGGGTTCATCCGCCTGATCGCCTCCACCAGAATATCCTGGCCTTTGCGCGGCTCGACCGTCCCGAGCATAAGGAAGCGCACCCGACCATCATCGGGCGACGCGCCGTTGTTAACTCTGGCCCGCAAATCCGGAATGCCCGATACCAGCCGCCGCATTTTCCCATCACCGTGCGGCCGGTAAATGGCGAGGGACGCTTCACTCGGCGCAAAAATCAAGTCCGCGAACATAAGCGCGGCTCCCACGCGGGCATCGCGTTTCATGAAATGCTCGCCCACTTTGGTTTCATGCAACCACCAAGCCACCGGGACCAGCTGTTGCCGCGCGGCTGAAATCGCGCCGACAGATTTGATGGTGTTAGCCACCACCACATCGAACTGCGCGGCAAGGCGGCCGAACGACTCGTGCCCGCGCGCAATCAAGGGATCGATGATGAGCGGAACATCGGCCTCGACAAAGCGCTGTCGCAACGGCCCGTCGACGGGCGAAGCAACGGCGGAAAAAATTCCATTATCACGGCACCATTCGACCAGATGCAAAAGTAGAAGTGGAGCGCCGCTCAGGCTGAGGTCTTGCGAGACGAAGAGAACGTCGAGCTGCGAGGATGCCGGCATCTCATGGTTACGCGCGAACATTTGCACGGGAAGCGGCGAGTCTGCGAAAAGCCAGTCCCGCATATTTTTCGTAAAATAGGGATCGCGGGTGAGATATTCGCCCCAGCGTTTGAGAAGATGAATCGTCGATTTGTCGCGCTGCACCGATGGCGTAGGCGCAGCGCTGATCGACGCGTGACCCACGTGCCTCATTGTGGCGAAAGGGGTGTAAATACATCGCTTGCCCCTGGCTCGTACTTTAAAACAAAGATCGACGTCAGAATGCGAGATCGGCGTATTGACCTGATCGAAGCCGCCGAGCGCGACGAAATCTTCACGGCGCATGGCCAGACAAGCTCCGGAAAGAGCGGACACATCGCGCATCGATTGAGCAAGGTTTCCGTTGGCATTGGTATCGGCGGGCAGCTGGTGAAAAGCCGTCCCGATAAAATCCCGCACCCCAGTAACAAGGCCGGCGTGTTGAATGTTCCCGCTGGGATAAAGAAGCTTCGGCGCCACCGCCCCTACTCCTGCGTTCTCGAGAGGTTCAATCAGGTTTTCCATCCAATCCGGCTGATCAGTTTCAACATCGTCGTTGACAAAAATCAGCCGGCAACCAG
>DAIRIE010000072.1:270-1620 GCA_036809705.1 Chthoniobacterales bacterium | reverse complement strand
ATGGCGGCGCGCGCCTCGGGAGCCTGGCTCCTGGCCTTGGCGACCGCGGCGCCGGCGTTGCACTTGGCGGAGAAATTAAATGGTTCATCGAACGCGACGAATCGAACCATTGGCGGCGGCGCCTCACTCCAGAAGCGAATGGAGTCGATCAGGCCGGAGTTCGTGATAATGATGATCTCGATCTCGTTAGAGGCCGCTTGCCGCGGCAATTCGCGGGCGCATTTCTGCAAACGCGCCGGTGAATCGGTCGGAATGATGAGGGAGACGCGCGGAGAATCTTTCAATCGCATTCGCACCCGATTTGCCTGTGGGTATTCGCACACCTCCGCATCCAACCCGCGGCGGCTGATCGCATCGCGCAAAGCGGCCAGATTGGTTTTGCGCGCCTCCGGTTTGCCTCCGCTCGCGCCGGAGCCGGGATGTTCCCGCCAATGATAAAGAACATGCGGAATGTGCACGATTCCATTCGCCTGCTCCGTGGCGCGCAGGGCAAAATCGTAATCCTGCGAAAGCTCGAACTCTTTACGGAAACCGCCCAGAGCGATGGCAAACTTGCGACGATAGGCGGTGAGATGACCCAGATACATGCAGGAGTAGAGCAACTCGGGGCTCCACTCCGGCTTGAGAAACGGCTTCGCCCGCTCTCCCCGCTCGGTTAAACGATCTTCGTCACTGTAAAAAACCGATGCGCCGCGATAGGACCGCAGCGCTTCGAGCAGGTGGTACACCGCGCTCGGCGCGAGCACATCATCATGATCGGCCAGCGCTATCAAATCACCACTCGCTGAAGCCAGCGCGCGATTAGTGTTTTCGGCGATGCCAAGATTTTTCTCGAGCCGTTCCACTCGAATCCGCCGGTCCTGCGCGGACCAGTGGCGAAGCGCAGCCAATGTTTCTCGATTAGTCGATCCGGCATCAATGACGCATGCTTCCCAAGATCCGCAGGTTTGCCCAAGCAGCGACGCAAATAACTCATCCACAAACTGCCGCGGCGCCTCGAAAACAGGAATCAGCAGCGACACCATCTCGCTCCAATCGACCGACTGCGCTCGCTGCCTTTGCAGTTCCTCGGCCGCGGGCTCATGCGCGGCCAGCCATTCCCGATAACGCACGTTCGTTTCCGAACCCTTACCGCCGGATTGCGTGTCTCCCGCGCGAGCGTCGTTGCCGAAGATCCGTCGGATGTTGCGCAGCATCCGGCCAAGCTCTCTCGCGATGCGCTGGAAAACGGGTCGTCGCGAGCCTGGCGGACGAAAACATCGGCCCCTGCGTCCGCACGCTGTTTTCGCTGCCGCCATTGTCCGCTTGAGATTCGCCAGCTCCGTCCGGACGCTGCTCGTCACCAGATAC
>DAIRIE010000072.1:0-260 GCA_036809705.1 Chthoniobacterales bacterium | reverse complement strand
CCGCGTTTTGTCCAGAAGAGCGCCGACTTTTTGCAACTGCGCGAACTGGCTATCCATCACCCGTTGCGCTTTGCCCCGATCCGCGCGGAGCACTTCCTCCTGCGAGGTCAGCTGCGCGATCGCGCCGCGTTGATGATCCATGATGCGCTGAGCCCGGGCTCGATCTTCGAAGATCGTGTCGAGCCAGAGTTGTCGCGTCGCCAGAGCTTCGGCTTCGCGTTGGGCGTACGCGCTTTTCACCCGCAGCGAGAGAACTTCGC
>DAIRIE010000071.1:5996-11219 GCA_036809705.1 Chthoniobacterales bacterium | reverse complement strand
GCGCGGCCAGATGGACCACACCGAAACGCTCGACGTGCGCCGCGTCATGCTGCACTGCGAGCTGCCACTGAACGAAATCCTGGTCGACTTCAATGATAAGATAAAATCGGTCACGCGCGGCTATGGCTCGATGGACTACGAGCACGCCGGTTACCGTTCAGCCAAACTAGTTAAATTAGACTTGTTAGTTAACGGCGAACCGGTAGATGCTTTTTCCACCATAGTTCAGAAAGACCGCGCGGAAGCTCGTGGCCGGCAGCTCGCGGCCAAGCTAAAGGAAGTTATCCCGCGCCAGCTATACCAGGTAGCTATTCAAGCTGCCATCGGCGGGAAAATCATCGCCCGCGAAAGTGTCTCGGCTTTGCGCAAAAATGTGACGGCGAAATGCTACGGAGGCGACATTACCCGGAAACGGAAACTTCTGGAAAAACAGAAAGAAGGAAAGAAGCGGATGAAAAGCATCGGCCGCATCAACATCCCGCAGGAAGCTTTCATCGAAGTGCTCAAGGCGCAGTGACAGGAATCAAGTAGCCGCGGCGGGCTTGGTTTGTTTGGCGGTAATTTCGCGGGCGAGGGTGGCTTTGCCGCCGCCGCGGGCGCGCGTCCACCAGAGGACGATGGGTGAGGCGATGAAGATGGAGGAGTAGGTGCCGACAACCACGCCAATGATGATGGCTAACGAGAAATCGCGGAGCACCGCGCCGCCAAATAGGAACAGGCACAGAATGGGAATGAGCGTGACGGTGCTGGTTAGAATCGTGCGCGAGAGTGTCTGGTTGATGCTCTCGTTCATGATCTGCTCGATGGAACCTTTGCGCCCACTGGCCAGGCCTTCGCGGATCCGATCGTAAACGACGATGGTGTCGTTGATCGAGTAACCGGCGATGGTGAGCACGGCGCCGACCATGGTCAGCGTCAGCTCACGGTGCAGGAGCGAAAACATTCCCACCGTGATGAGCACATCGTGGAGCAGCGCAACGATGGCGCCGACGGCGAAGGAAAGCTCGAAGCGCAAGGTGACGAAAATGAGGATGCCGAGAATGCCGAGGCCGAGCGCGATGAGTGAGCTGCGCGCGAGCTCGCCGCCGACGAGCGCGCCGACGCGGTCAGACCCTTCGACTTTGAAATGCGCGGTGGGCATCGCATTCATGATCTGCTTTTCCACCGCATCGCTGGTGTGCAACGGCGTCCGCACCGTGATGTAGTTCTTCGCGCCTTGCGTCGATTCCTGGATGGCGGCGTCGGCAAAACCAATCTGCTCGAGCGCGCCGCGCACCTGGCCCACATCTATGGTCTGCGGCGAGCTCAGGGTTATCAAGTCACCCCCGCGGAAATCGACGCCGAAGTTTTTCTCGCCGCGCAGATAGAATGAGGTCGCGCCCGCGATGATGAGCGCGAGCGAGCAGAGGCAGGCGATCAAGCCTTTGCCAAGGAAGTTGATGTTCTGCGAGGAGATGAGATGCAGCATCGAGATTTTCTTGACCCGTCCGGTATCGACGAACCACTCCAGCGCGTTGCGGCCAACGATGAGCGCGGTGAAAAGCGAGGCGAGAATGCCGAGGGTGAGCGAGATAGCGAAACCTTTGACCGGACCGCTCGCTTTCCAGAAGAGGATGACGGCGGTGATGAGAGTAGTGACGTTGGCGTCGAAGATGGACGAGAACGCCTTTTCGTAGGCCGCCTGCACGGCGACGGGAAGCGTTTTGCCCAGCGCCATCTCCTCGCGCAGACGTTCGTAAACAAGGACGCTGGCATCGACCGCGAGACCGATGGTGAGAATGATGCCGGCGATGCCCGGCAGCGTAAGCACGAAATGGAACATGGTGAGCGCGCCCATGAGCAGGATGATGTTCACCAGCAGCGCGACGCAGGCGATGAGCCCGGCGAACCGATAGTAAATCGCCACACACACGAGCGTAATGGCGAGGCCGAGCAGACCGGCGAGGATGCTGGCCCGGATGGAATCGGCGCCCAGCGTCGGTGAGACGCTTCGTTCTTCCTCGATGCTGACCGGCGTTTGCAGCGGGTTCTCCAGCACGCTGGCGAGGTTGCGCGCTTCCTTTTCGCCGAAGTGGCCGGAGATGCGCGCGCTGCCCTGGTAGATCGGCTCCCGAATGTTCGGCGCTGATTGAATGGCGTTATCCAGCACAATGGCGAAACGATGATTGACGTTCGCCGTAGTGATATCGCCGAAGCGTTTGGCGCCCTCGGTGTCGAAATCGAGCGTTACTTCCCAGCCCTCGTTACCATAGCCAGCGGCGGCGCGATGCACGTGTTCGCCACCGAGGTCCGCTTTCTTCTTAACGAGCAACCGTTCTTCAGTCGGTTTCTCGTTAGGATTTTCGGCCGCGTGTTTGTAAGTCTCGATCCGATACTCCGGCGGAATCACTTCAGCGCCCTGCTCGATTTTGCGCAGCCGTTCGCCGTTATCCGGGTAAACCATGCGGAACTCGAGCTTGGCTACGCGCGAGAGTTGATCGCGCGCTTCCTGGATCTTGGCGGTATCGAGTCCCGGAATCTGCACCAGGATGCGGTCCTGCCCGACCGGGCTGATGATCGGTTCGCCGCCGCCGAAATAATCAACGCGTTTGCGAATGACTTCCACCGCCTGATCGAGCATCGCGGTCGTGATCGCCTTGTCCGTTTGCTGAAGTTTGATCAGGAAGGACGTGCCGCCTTTGATGTCGAGGCCGAGCGCGATCTTCTTTTGCGGCGGCCAGATGGTGGCGACGCTGAAAGCGACGAGCAGACCGGCGAGCAAGGTGGCGAGGAGACGTTTCCGGATTCCATAATCGGTGGCGAAATACCAGCCGAAGAGAATGAGCAGGAGCAGCCCGATGAAAAAGGTGAAGGCGGGAGTCATCGCAGCAACCTGTCATTCTGAGCGGAGCGAAGCGGAGTCGAATCCCGCGATGTCATCTTTGAGGTGGCGCAACGGGATCCCTCGACTTCGCTCGGGACGACAGAGTTGTTCATCTCAACCTTCTTTTGCCACAGCCGTCACCGCCGCCTTGTCCATCTCGATCTTCACATTGTCCGCCACCTTCACAATCACGGTGGAGTCCTTCACATTTGCGATGAGGCCGTGAATGCCGGAGCTGGTCACCACGCGATCGCCGGTCTTGAGCGCGCTGATGAGCCGCTGTTGCTCTTTCTGGCGGCGCTGCTGCGGGCGGATCATGATGAAATACATGATGACGAAAATGAGAATGAAAGGGACGAACTGGACGATGCCCGCGCCCGGGATAGCGGCGCCGCCGGCAGGAGCAGGCTGAGTTTGGGCGAGGAAAAGCGCGAGCATGACGGCAAGGCGGGGCACAACTGAACCCAAGCGCGGTTTTATTGCAAACAAAGAGCCGGATGCGCTTTCCGCGTTACCTCGCCGGCGAGTCGCGCCATTTTACCAGCCATGTTGCACCGGGGGATGTTTCTTCACAGTGCTCTCGGCACGCTCGCCATTCAGCTGGGCGGCACGACCGCTGGCGACCTTCTCGGCTACGATCAGGTGCAGGCGGCGGGGATTACATTAAGCGGAGCGACGCTGCATTTGTCACTCACGAATGGATTCACTCCCCAATTTGGTGACACCTTTTACATCCTGGATAATACCAGCTCGGATGCAGCAAAACTGACGAGCGGTCTCTTTTCCAACGGTCTCACTGCTAGCGACGATCAAGCTCACACTTACCTCATCAACTATTCGGCGATTGATCCGAACAATAGCGCCGGACTGCCAGTACGAGATATCAGCCTGACGTTTGTTCCCGAACCATTCACATGGATGCTTCTTAGCAGCGGAGCTAGGTTGTTGTGCTTGCGAGTTTTGGCGCCGGCGCTCTTCCGCGCGGCGTCTGTAACGCCTGGACGGCGACCGCTCCGGTTGCCGAGTTTGCAGCGCGACACACGGTCAGGCGGAGCGCGCGTCTACAACCGCGCACCCGTTGGCTCGCTGTGATGGGCACGATAAGCGGCGACGAACTCAGCGCGAAGTTGCGCAAACCGTCCGTTGTTAATGGCGTCCCGTGCTTGACGCATGAGCTCGAGATAGAAATGCAGGTTGTGCAGCGTGGTTAGCCGCAGGCCGAGAATCTCTTCAGCTTTGATAAGGTGGCGGATGTAACCGCGGCTGAACTCGCTGCACGCGGGGCAGGCGCAATTTTCTTCAATCGGATTCCTGTCCATCGCAAACTCGGCGTTCTTCAAATTTAGCGTGCCAGTTGTGGTGAACGCGGTTCCGTTCCGGGCGAGTCGCGTCGGCAAGACGCAATCAAACATGTCGATGCCGCGCGCGATTAACTCCAGCATTTGCGGCGGCGTTCCGAGGCCCATGGCGTAACGCGGCTTGTTCGCAGGCAAGAACGGTTCGCTCGATTCCACCGCGCGCATCATTTCTTCCTCCGGCTCCCCCACACTTACGCCGCCGATGGCGTAACCATCGAACCCGATGTCGACGAGCGCTTGCGCCGCTTGTTTGCGCAGCTCCGGGAAGGTCGCGCCCTGCACGATGCCGAAGACGAGCTGGGGAATTTCTGATTTCTGATTTGTGATTTCTGATTTTGTTTCTGAATTCGAATTTAAGGATTCGGATTTCTCCTTGCATCGCTTCGCCCACCGCAGCGTCAATTCCAAACTGCGCGCGGCATACTCGTACAGACATGGCCACGGTGGGCATTCATCGAGCACCATTGCGACATCGCTGCCTAACGAGCTCTGGATTTCGATCGCGATTTCCGGCGAGATGAACGCGGCCGTGCCATCGACGTGGTTCTGAAAGTGCACGCCGTCGTCGGTGATCTTGCGCAATTTCGCCAGCGAGAAAATCTGGTAGCCGCCGCTGTCGGTCAGGATTGGCCCGTCCCAGCTGATGAAACGATGCAAGCCGGCGAAATGCCGGATGACGTCGAGTCCCGGCCGGACGAAAAGGTGATAAGTGTTGCCGAGAATAATGTGCGCGTTCAGCTCCCGCAGCTCGCGCGGACTCACCGCCTTCACGCTGCCTTGCGTGCCGACCGGCATGAACGCGGGCGTATCGATCACGCCATGCGCAGTGGTCAGCCGGCCGCGGCGCGCTTGCGTTGCAATGTCTGTCTTCAGCAGCTCGAACATTGCGTGTGCGACCTTGAACTCGGCGTTAGAACGAACGCGCTGACGAATGGCGTGAGCATTCGCTCGTTCGTGATTCTCAGCCCGGCGGAATGAATCGTTTCCAGCCAGGTACGGCGG
>DAIRIE010000071.1:0-5986 GCA_036809705.1 Chthoniobacterales bacterium | reverse complement strand
AGAAGATTCGGCGCCTCGCGCAAATGCTCGAGCAGGATGACGCAGCCGCGCGAGCTCAGGACGCGCCGCAATTCGGAGAAGAAGGCGCGACGTGCATCGGCTCTGCGCAGTTCGTGCGCGGCGAAGAAGACGAAAGCAGCATCGAGCTCAGAGTCCTCGAATGGCAAATGGCGAAAATCAGCTTTGATCGAACTCGTTTGCGCGCATTCGCGGGCGCGGCGAATGGACGGCTCGGTCATTTCACGCGCATCGAAAATATCGACGGTTGTGCCGTTGCTGCCTGGAAATGCAGCGAGAAGCAGCGCAGTGAATTCATCGAGGCCGCAGTGGAAATTTGCCCAACGTCGCGGCGTTTCCGGCAAGAGCATGAGGACCGAGCTAACGCGGTAAATCTCGCTCCGGTCGTAAACATAATGCGAGACGACGAGCGATGCGACGAGCCAGAAGGCGCCCGCGGCCAGCGCGGCCATGATGAGCGCGCGGAGCCAGAACGCCATCGGAAATGTGCGCAGAAGCAAACATCCCAACCCAAGAAACGCAGCGGCGCTGAGATATTGCGGCCAATTGAAACGGATGATCTGGAGGACGCCCTGGTATTTTCCGCGAGGCCAGCTCGTCATACGCGCGGCAGCCGCTCCACCACTCCGCGGCGCCATCGATACGGAACGTCGGCGAGGTGGAATGCATTCGCGAGCACGACAGGCGCGCCACGAAATGGCGCGTGATCGAAGAACGTGTTCCGGCGCACTTCCACTTCGGCCGGCTGCGGATGCCAGTTCTGCCGCACGCCTTCGATCATGACGATGGAATGCGTTTGCGGTTCATAATCGAAGGTAAACGGCAGCGGACCGGCGAACAGACGCGCCTGGTGGAAATGGGGAAACGGTGAACCAGGCGGCAGAGACGTCCCGGGCGCGTCGAGGCGTGCGAGCACGTGCAAATCGGCTTCAGCATTCGGCGTTGAGACCTGAATTTCGAGCAGGCGGTCGGTTGCGGTGAACTTCACCGTGGCGCGTCGATAGCCATAATGGGTGAACACATTGCCGAAGAAAGCCATGAGAGGCCGGTTGGTGTCGCTGCGCAAAATGCGCAAGCCGCGCAGGGTGCGGCCGCTCGCGGTGGTGAAACGAGCGAAGATGCGATGGCCGCTGAGAAAGAAATCGTGACCGAGCGAGCGTGGGAGGAATGCGGGCCGGAGCGATTCTGTTTGCACCAGGGCGATGGCAACGAAACCGAACTCGCCGAAGGTATCGAGAACCAGACCCGGTGGGAGCAGCGGCTGAAGAGTTTCGCGCGGCAACGCATAGGTGAGCACGAGTGAATGGCGAAAGAATGCCTTCACACTGATGGGGTGGCGTTGTAGGCGATGCCACATGGTCACCGAAAGTGTAGCGCAAACGACCGTCGCTACAGGAAACTTGAAATCTACGCGACTTGCTGAGAGAACGAGCGGCGCTGAAGCGTTTCTTTCTTAGCGGCTCCCTCCTTTTCGGCGTGATGCTCAATGCTCGCGGCGGCAACGAGCAGGCCGAACAATCAACGGAGACTCCCGCGTTTGCTCGAGGCACTCACGAGCTCGAAGGGCTGGTCAGCTATTTTCAATCCATCGACAACGTCTTCGGCGGACGTCCGCGACTCGCGACCGCACTCGGCACCGCGCGCTACGGATGGATGCTCGACGATCAGCGCTCCGGCGTTTTGTTCGGGAACGAGGAATTCCTGATCGACGCTTTTGTCGGGCCGACGCTCGATGGACCCGGCAGTGTCTGGGGCGGCGGCACGCTGATCCTGCGGCACAAGTTCGCCCTGGGGCATCGGCCCATTGTTGTTCCTTATTTTCAAATCGGCGCCGGCCTGGTGGCGTCAGACGCGTCGTCAGATGAGCGACAGTTTGCCGTCGGTTTGCCGGTGGAATTCAATCTGCAATCAAGCGTTGGCGAGCGCTGGCGTGTCACGCGCGAGTGGTCGATTAGCACTGAATTTAACTACCGCCATTTCTCCAACGCCGGTTTCTCGTGGCGCAACGGCGGCTACGACTTGATCGGCGGACTGATCGGGCTAAGCCGGATGGTTTAGGGTTGAGCGTGGCGCCCGGCCGCGTGAGAGCACCCAGACGTTGATGGCGCAGGCGAACAGACAGAGGTCCTTGATCAGGGCGCCGTAGGGATCGCTCAGCATGGCGGGATTTCCTGATGCGACGAGAACGATGAGCACCACCAGTGCAATGCTGGTGAGACAAACGGCGAGTCGTTCGCGCCAGCCGGTGATGAGCCAGAGGCCGAGTGCGATTTGTGCAATGCCGAGAACGGCAAGCGTCTGCTCCGGTGAACGCCAAACCAGTCCGGAGCGGCGCACGAGCTCGATTTCATCGGCGCGCAGAAAGAGAAGCTTGGGGACGAGGCCTTCGTAGATCCAGACGAGGCCGAGCGCGACGCGGGAGATGATTTTCAGAAATTTCAGTTCCATCTGTTTCTCCAGAAAGCAGCGGTGAGATAAAGAGCGCTGAGCGCGCCATAGCCGAGAAAAAGCGCCCAATGCATGGCAGTGCGGGTGGGATTTCCACGCCAGTGGCTGGGGCTGTAATGCAGCCATTGTATCGCTGCGCGCATAATCCAGAAGCCGCCGATGGCAGTGGCCAGCCACGTTGCCAGCGGGTATGCGGCGTGTGCCATATCGCCAGCAAAACGCCAGGTGAGTACCGCGAAAATAGCGAGCGTAATGGAAATAAAGATGCAGTGAACGCGGAACACTTCGCGGATGAGGAGCGGCGCGCGTTCGAGATCAGGTTTCCACTGCATGATGCGGATGAGGAAGAGGTTGAGAATGGCGATGGCGAATTGCGCGGCGGCGGCGGCACGCAGGAAAAGATCGAGATGTGTGTTCATGAGGTGGGATAAATTTCGGCGAGCGCCGAAGCCAGGGTGGGGAAGCTAAAAACGAAGCCGGCATCGAGCAGACGTTTGGGCACGCAGCGCTGGCTAACGAGAGCGAGACTGCCTTCGGTGCCGAGCAACCATCCTCCAAGGCGAGCTGCCAACGCCGGTAACGGCGGAGTCCAGGGCCGGTGCAAGGCGCGGCGCAGTTCGCGCATGAACTCCGCGTTCGTCACTGGCTCAGGCGCGGTGGCGTTGAACGAACCGCGAATCTCCTCATGCACCAGCGCGTGAAGAACGATGCGGCAGAGATCGCGCTCGTGGATCCAGGAGATGAACTGACGGCCGTTGCCAACATGACCGCCGAGAAATAATCGCGTTAACTTTCCGAGCAGATCGAGAAATCCGCCGCCGCGGCCGAGAACAACACCAATTCGCAGCAGCACCTTGCGCGTGCCGGAGGATGCGTTGACCCACTCGAAGGCAGCTTCCCAGCGTTGACAAATTTCCGCGAGAAAATCGCCGCCGGCCGGGGCACTTTCGTCGCAAATGCGCTCACCGGTATCGCCGTAAATCCCGATTCCCGCGGCTTGCACGAAAAGGCGCGGCGGTTTGGCGCACTGCGTCATGGCGGCGGCGAGTGCGCGAATCGACTCAACACGGGACACGATAATCTCGCGCTGATGTGCCGGCGTGTGCCGGCAATTGATGCTGCGGCCGGCGAGATTCACGATCGCTGTGGCGCCATCGATTTCGCTGATCCATTCACCAGCGCTTTCACCATTCCAGTACGCGTGACGAATGGCTCCATCGCGCTCGGAGCCGCGGGTGAGCACGACCACATCGTAGCCGCTCGATGCGAGAAACGGCGCCAGCGTTCGCCCGATGAAACCGGTGCCCCCGGCGATGACGACGCGCGCCTTCATAAGGCGGCGCTCGCGTAAACCAAGATGAGGAATGCGAACGCGATAGTCAGGGCGTGATAGCCGATCTTATAGAACGCATTCGTGAGAAACGGGCGCGCATCGAAGACCGCGAGCTGCACGAACAGCCGCGCCGCCCAGAAGATCGCGATGAAGGCGCAGAGCGAGCGCGCCACCGGGTCGCGGGTCGCAATTGCACCGGCATGCAAAAAAGTGAGCGCCGCAAATGCGATGATCGTCAGCACGATGAAGCTGCCGTAAACCCAGAAGAGACGGCGCAGGAATGGATGGAGCTGCGCGAGGTTGCCGCGCCAATCGAGCGTGCGCGGCACGAGAGCGCTGGCCACCAGAATGGCGAGCTGCGCGAGCGCGGCGATTTGCAGCAGCGTTTTCATAGCGCGCCGATGGCTTTCATGAACGGCAGAATGACGCGCCGAACGAAGGCGTGGTGAAAAACCCAGAACGCCGGACCGGCCACGATCACCATGGTGGAAATCCAGCCGGCGATCGAGCACGAGCTGATTAAACGCGCCGTTCCAGCGCCGGCCCCAGAATTCCGTCAGGCTGCGTGAGGTGATCGGCCGGTTCATGATCGGCCGGAAGTCAAAACCGGCCCGGCGCCAGCCGCACGCCACGAGGTCGAAGATGCCGAAGTGCAATATTAGAACGGTGGCGATCATGCCGACCCAGGCTTTGAGCAGATCGCCCGAAGCGAAGCGCGCGATGCCGAAGAGAAGAACGGCGCCGGAAAGGATTTTTGCGGTGGCGAAGGAGACGCGGGCACGATGCTTGCGGCGTTGCGTGATAGCGGTGGCCGTTGCGTTGCCTGGAAGAATTCGCCGGCGTCCATTCCCGGCCAGAGAAAGAACCAGGCGAGCGCGCGGCGGAGAGTGATGTCGCGAGTCCGTTTCCTTGCGCGAACGAAGGTGAGCCATTTGAAAGCGAGAAAGAGCGCGCCCGCCATCAGCCACATGAAGGCCCAGGGAACGAGCAGGCGCGCGGTGCAGACCGCGACGAGCGGTGGAGCGAAAGCCGCGAGCGTGCCCAGTTTCGGTCGCACGCTCGAGCGCAGGCAATACCGGTGCAAGCACGATGGGCCGCGACCAAACGATAGGCGCGCGAAAGCCCGCGCCGCACAATCCCGAACGAGGCAAGCACGCAGAGCGGGCGCATCCACCAGAGCTGGCGCGCGAGAAAGACGAGCGCTTCGGCGCCTCGGAATCGTTGCCATCAGCAGTGAGTACGTGCATTTCCTCGAGCGGCGCTGCGGCATCGAGCCCGAGTCGCTCCTGCACCCAGGCTGTTTGCAGCGGAAGGAAATGAAATCCGCGGCGCCGGAACAAGGAGGCGAAGCGGTACGCGTTCGAAAGGCAAAACCGGCAACTCGCATCGTAAAGAATCCATCCGCGGAAGCTTCCGATTTGGGCCGAGGGCGAGGCAGCGCCAAGGGGTGATTGCTGCCCGTGACCTAAGCGGGAGAGAATCGGGTTTCGTTGCAATCGCTTTGTTTCTGTCGTTTCTGTTAGAACAGAATAAGTAGGCAAAGAAAATACTTCATCGTTTGCTCAAACCGAGAAGACGAAGGGCTTTGTCGCCCATTCGCGCCAGGCGGAGGAGCGCAGGAGTCGGTAAACGCTCGAGCTGATCGTAAGCGGTGTGCGCCACCTCGAAGAAGCTGAGTAAATCAGCCAGACGCTCCTTCGTGTAGCGATCAGCCGAGCGCGGTTTGCTTGCCTCGCTGATACTTTGGCGGAGCACTTCGGCGGTGGGATCGATCTCCCGTTTCTTCCGTTGCCGGGCGATGACGCGAAACATTTCCCAGACATCTTTCATCGACTCGAAATGATCGCGCCGGTCACCCTGGACATGAACAACCCGCACGATGCCCCAGTACTGGAGCTCACGGAGGCTGGTGCTGGCATTGGATCGGGCGATCCTGAGGGTGGCGGCAATTTCATCCGCCGGCAGCGGCCTGGGGGAGAGGAAGAGCAGGGCATGAACCTGGGCGACGGTGCGGTTGATGCCCCAGCGCGTTCCCATTTCTCCCCAGTGGAGAATGAACTTCTGGACGACGGGCGAGAGTGGCGTCGAAGGCATCTGTTATTTCTGTCTGAACAGAAATTAGCGAAATAGTCCGCGCGAGCAAGTTACTTTTTCCCAGATCCTGATCGCGTATGTCTGCGTTTCGTG
>DAIRIE010000070.1:9441-11377 GCA_036809705.1 Chthoniobacterales bacterium | reverse complement strand
CGTGAGCGTTCCCGTTTGCGAGACCAACCCGGAGCCGATATGCGCGAAGTAGCGAAATCCGCGCCCGCGAATCTCGATTTTCTCGGAGTTCACTTGACAATTTCCACCGCGATTTTGTCTAACTTGCGCATGGCCGATCCACTCGATCCGTCACCTGCCCCAACAACGCCTCCGATTCCGCCGCCCGAGCCAATTCCACCAAATTCCACACCGCCACCTGACAACACGCCGCCCATCGTCGAAAATAACGGCGTGACCACCGAACCCACCTCGACCGGACTTCCGTCCAACGTCGCCGCCGCGCTCGCCTGCTTTCCGCTCATCGGCGGCATCATCTTCTATCTGCTGGAGAAACGCGATAGCTTCGTCCGCTTCTACGCCATGCAATCAATCATCTTCGGCGCGATTTGGCTGCTCTTCTCCTTCCTTTCCACCATCCTCATCTGGATTCTAGCTTCCATTCCGGGAATCGGCGGCTTTCTGGCCATGCTCTGGAATTTCATCGCCGCGCTCATTCATCTGGGGTTCTTCATCATCATGGTTGTCGCCATGGTGAAAGCCTTCTCCGGCGCGCGCTGGGACATTCCTTACCTCGGACCGATTGCGCGCAAGCAGGTGGGCGAAAGCTGAGGCGCTTCGCTAGACCGCAGCAGTTCTGCCACGCGCTCGATCTCCGCGGTCGTATTGTAAAAATGCGGACTGATCCGGAGCCAGGCTCTATCGCTGCGGTCGCGCCGCAAGGAAGCGACGATGTTATTTGCGATAAGCACGTTCATCAGCGCTTCCGTCTCCACCTGCGGATCCCGAAACGTGAGAATCCCGCAGCGGTGTTCGTCTTCCGCCGGACTGAGGAATTCGAATCCGGCCGGTGCGATTTGCTCCCTTAAAAGTCGGGTCAGTCGCAAGATGCGCGCGCTGATTTCATCCAAGCCAATTTCAGTGAGCAGCGCGACGGCTGCGGCCATTCCAGCAAGGGGCACGTAGTTGTAGCCACCGGGCTCGAATTTCTGTCCGCCCGCGGCGAACTCGATCTCTGACTGCGCGATGAAATTCGGCGCGCGCACATTCCAGCCGCCGATCACGCTCGGCCAAAGCAAATCGCGCACGCGATTACTCACGAACAAAATGCCGGCGCCGGAGGGACCGAGCATCCACTTTTGCGCGCCGGCGCTGAGGAAATCGACGTGACCGAGCGGAATGCTAAATGCGCCCAGCGTCTGGATTCCATCAACGGAGAAGAACGCGCCGCGTTCGTGGCAAAGTGAGCCGATGGCATCAATGTTGATGCGATAGCCGCTGCAATAATTTGCGCTGGCCAGGGCGACGAGCTTCGTGCGTTTGGTCAACGCCGAGCGCCCCGATTGGGATCTCGCCGATGCACGCAGGCTCGAGAAACACGATTTTAACTGCGCGACGCTGAAGCGCGAGCCACGGGTAAACGTTGGCCGGATATTCGTCCAGGTAACACACGACCTCGTCGCCCGCGTTCCAGTCGAGCCCGTTGGCGATCGCGCTCAGGCCGCTTGAAGTCGGCCCGGTCAGTGAAACTTCATCCGGCTGTGCACCAATGAAACCGGCGATGAGCTCCCGTGTCTGCGCGATAAAAGCGAGCGATTCGTCGAACAGCTTTTCGTTGCACGCGGCGTTCTCGATGAAGTCGTGCATCGCGTCCGCGACACGTCGTGGCAGCGGTGCGTCCGCGGCATGGGCGAGGTAAATTTTATTCGCGCAAATGGGGAACTCGCGCCGGCGCAGTTCCTCGTCTTTTGTCATGTCGAGCGGAGTCGAGACATCTCTAGTCATTCGACGTAGCAGAGAAAAATTAGAGATTCCTCGACTTCACTCCGCTCGGAATGACAAAAGGTCGTTCACGTCCTTTTCCGCGTGCGTTCGCCTTCCTCGATCAACTTCCAGAACTCGCGCGTTTGTTTGAGTT
>DAIRIE010000070.1:8946-9431 GCA_036809705.1 Chthoniobacterales bacterium | reverse complement strand
CTTGGTTCGGTAGAGAAAATCGCGCA
Source organism: Chthoniobacterales bacterium (assembly GCA_036809705.1). Taxonomy (GTDB): domain Bacteria; phylum Verrucomicrobiota; class Verrucomicrobiia; order Chthoniobacterales; family UBA10450; genus AV69. The sequence continues at coordinate 9,405 of DAIRIE010000070.1, read as the reverse complement.
GCGTATTTTTGTGCAGCACGCGATGGACGGTGACGCCTTCCGTGGTGCGCGCGAAGTAGATGCGGTAATCCTTCGCCCGATAACGGTAGAGCTTCCTGCCCTCGCGCTCGAGCACGCCGAAACGGCTGTGGTCGAGATTGTCCAGGTCTTCGGGCAAAATCTGGAACTCAGCCAGCAACTCGAGCTGCAACTTCTTCGGCAGCGCAGCCATCTCCGCCGCGCTTAGCTCATTGAAGATGATCTGGAACATCGATGAGTCCTTACCTCGTTAGCTCACTAAACTTCGATTCATACGAACGCTCCGCGAACGCGACTGCCGATTCGCGTCGTAATTTCCCACGTGATCGTGCCGGCGCGCTCCGCCAGCTCGGCCTGTTCGAGGCGCAGCAGCGCGCGGGCGGCGCGTATCTGTTCCCGGGTGATCTCCATGAGCGGAAGATATCTTGAGGGAGCGTTTTC
>DAIRIE010000070.1:4903-8936 GCA_036809705.1 Chthoniobacterales bacterium | reverse complement strand
GCCGAGCTCGACATCGGGAACATCGGAAACATCGATCATCATCAAATCCATCGTCACGCGACCGAGGAGCGGACAGCGCCTGCCACGCACGAGCAGAGACGCGCCGGTGTTGGAAAGATGTCGCGGATAACCATCCGCGTAACCGGCGGCGAGAGTGGCGACGCGCACCGGTCGCGACGTAAGAAAGGTGCGTCCGTAACTGATGCCGTGGCCTGCCGGCATGTCTCGGACAAGCACGACGCGCGTCTTCCAGGTCATGACAGGCCGCAGCTCGCGCTGAAATTCCGGCAGCGGCGAGATGCCGTAGAGCAGAATGCCTGGCCGCACGATGTCGAACGACTCCTGCCCGAAGGCGAGAAGTCCAGCCGTTTGCAGCGCGTGCACCTTGTAGACACCCGGCACCTCGCGCCGCAATTGTGTGACGAGGCTGGCGAAATTGCGCAGCTGCTCGCGCGTAAACGTCGGGTCCTCGTTCGAGACCGGAAGATGTGTTGAGACGCTGTGGATGGTGATGTTCGGCAGCGCGACGACTCGGCGGAAGAGCGCGACCGCGTCGCGGGCGAGGCTGCCCATTCGTCCCATGCCGGAATCGATTTTGAAATTGATGGCTACGCCGGTCGCCGGGGCGATACGCGAGAAATCTTCCGCTTCTTCCCAGGTTGAAATCGACGGAATGAAACCGGCGCCCGCGATCGCCGCGCGCTCCTGCGGCAGAGCTGGCCCGAGAATAATGATGGGATGTTTGACAGCGTTGCGCAGAGTCATCGCTTCCTCGACGTTGGCGACGCCGAAATAATCGACGTGATCGCCGAGCGCTTCGGCGCAACCGGTCAAGCCATGGCCGTAGGCGTTTGCTTTGACGACGGCGATGATCTCGATTTTCGGCCCAAGCCTGGCGCGGATGAGTCCTGCATTGTGCCGCAAAGCGCTGCGGTCAATTTCAACCCAACAGCGATATTGATGCGGCGTCATTGGTTTCGTGGCTGAGTGATGTGCGGCGGGCGAAGATAAATCGGCTCGAGCGGTGCGCGCGCAAGATTTTCACTGCGCGATGCGCAGCTGGCGAGTAACTCGGCGCGTGGGAACCGCAAAGCCGTCGTGGGAAACTGCGGCAACGCATCTGAGGTGTAAATCGGGAGCAACGTTTTGGACAGCCGTTGCGAAATTTCATCCGACGACAGCAACTCGATCTCGCCGGCGATTTCGCCCCCGGCCAGTTTCAGCTTAGGGTCTGTTGAACGCGTCCGAAGAAGAAGGAGTTGCGCTTCGCGTCTCCGATGACGGCGAACTCGTTTTCATCGGAGAGGGCGCAAACGGACGGCACCCCACATAGCTGAGCGCCGCCGATCATTTGTAATCCGATCGCGGCCGAGATGGCGATGCGTGTGCCGGTGTAAGAACCGGGGCCGAGTCCCACGACGATGCGTCGCGGTTGGCCATGCGCGCGAACCACCTCCTGAAGCGCGAGAAAAAACGGCGCGGAGTTGCGGCGATCGTTCGCCCAGTGGCGGGACGTCGTTAGCTCGCCATCGCGGCAAAGGGCGATGCTGCCCTGCCGGGTGGAAAGATCAAACGCGAGAAGGGTCATCCGTGGGCGGCATTGATTTGGAGCGCGCGGACTTCGGCCGAAACGATGTCGAAGCGGAGCCAGCGCGTGAGAGACGGGAGAGAAGCCGGGAATTTGTCCGCCCATTCGATGACGCTTACGCCATTGCCAAAAACGTATTCATCGAAATCGAGCGCGCATAAGGCGTCGGCGGTTTCGAGACGATAAAAATCGAAATGATAGAGCGGCAATCGTCCGCCGGAGTACTCGTGCACGAGCGTGAAGGTGGGACTGGTCACGGCATCGCTGCTGCCGAGAGCGCGCGCGAGCCCTTTGACGAATCGCGTTTTGCCAGCGCCCAAATCTCCGCTAAGCGCGAGCACGTCACCGGCGCGAAGCTCGGGCGCGAATCGTGCGCCGGCTTCCTCCGTCTCAGCGGCGCTTCTGGAAATGAACATAGCCGCGGAAGAAAGGCGGAAGGATGAAGGATGACGGATGAAGCAACTTGCCGATGCGCGTCACGCGCAACTTGGGGAACTTCTTCTTCCAGCTGCGTTGGAGTGCTTCGCGTTGTCGCGGCGGAATTGAGAAGAGCAGCTCGTAATCTTCGCCGTCGGAGATCGCTTGCTCAATGGTGCAGCCACGCGCGACGGGGAGAGCGCTTTCGTCGATGTGGAAACCGAGCCGGCTCGCGCGCGCAAGCCGCGGCAGATCGGCGCCGAGTCCGTCGCTCAGATCGATCATGGCGTGAAGTTTGAAGTGGCGGGTGAGCCAGCGCGCTTCAGCAATGCGCGGGATGAACTTCAAATGGCGGCCGCGAATCGAGCCGCCAAGCTCGCCGGTGACGAAGAGGTCGTCGTTGGCTTTTCCACCGCTGCGCAAAGGCGAGCGCCCGGCTTCGACGCGGCCAGCGACGCAGACGGCCACCATGGTGTTGCCGGCGGTGCTGCTCGTCTCGCCCCCGACGACGGCGACTTTGAACCGCTTCGCGGCGCTGTTCAGCCCGCGGTAAAGTCCGCGCACCCAACTCGGCGGCCGGTCCGCCGAGATGACGAGGGTGATGAGCGCGAACTCCGGTAACGCGGCCATGGCAGCGAAATCACTGAGAGCGCGCATCATTGCTTTCCAGCCGACCGCAGCGGGGGCCGCGACGGGATTGAAGTGGACACCTTCCACCACGCAGTCCGACTTGAGCACGAGCAGGTCCCGCGCGCCGCGGAACCTGACGAGGGCGCAATCATCGCCCGCCGCAGTGACAACGCCGCGGTTGGTGGCGAGGTGCGGCAGGATTTGCGCGAGCAGTTTCTCCTCGCCAAGCCGGCGCAGAGTCATTGGTCGATGGTGTTGGGAAAAGCGAGTGCGAGTAGCGTGAGGCTGTTGAAGAGCGAATGCATCGACATGGAAACGAGAAGTGAGCCGCTCCATTCGTAAGCAAGGGTGAAGCAGGCGCCCAAAACGAAGAGCGGCGCGAACGATGGCAGATGCGCATGCACGGCGGCGAATAACGCCGCCGAGAGCACGAGCGCGACCACGCGGCCGGCGTAACGCCGCAACACGCCGTAGAGAAAAAAGCGAAAGATGAATTCCTCCGCCAACGGCGCGACCGCGACCGCCAACACGATGATGAGCACGCGTTGCTCGATCAATTGCGAGCCGCTGAAGAGTTCGATGATTCCCTGCCTGCTCGACTCGGAAAACCCGGCCATCCGCGCGGTCATCCAATCCGCCATCACGATGAGCGGATAAGCGACAATGAGCAGGATGAATCCGGTGGCAAAGGCGCGGCGAAAACTCAGCCGATTCAATCCGGCGAGCTGCGTCAGCCGAAAATCGCGCAGCTTCAAAAAGAGCGCGATGAACCCGATCAAGCCCAGCTCGACCAAGGCTGTGCCGATGAGATCGCTTGTGCGGAGATTGACCGTGCGCGCGCCTGAGGTGTTGAAGCTGGTGATGATGAACAAGGTGCTGAGAGCGAGGGCGAGGGCCGCTTCGGGCAAACCGAAGCGCCGTTCGGTGGCGACGGCGGCATCTGTAGGGCGACGCGCGATCTGGCGCAAAAGCGAAACGTAAATGTAGATGCTGACGACGAGAAAAAGGGCGTTCGTGATGGAGCCGAGCGCACCCAGGAGATCGCCCATGCGCTTTTACGGCGCGTAGAAGCTCGGCAAATAATAAGCGCGCCCGCTCTCGAGCTGCGGAACGAGCTGGCGCGGCAGCTCAATTTGCACTTTTCCGCTTTCGCTCAGCGCGCGGAAAATGCGGCCGAGGCTAAACGGCGGCGTATAGCGAACGACGTGCGCATCCGGCGCGCCCGCGAGCTGTTTGGCTTTGGCGTAGGCGTCTTCGATCTGACCGAGCCCGTCGATCAGCTTGTCCTCCAACGATTCTGCCGGCGACCTGGCCACCAGGTGCGCCAGCACTTCGGTGTCGGTGTCCGACGTCAGCGTCACCCCAGCCGCGGCCAGCGAGGCCCGCAACGCGGAAGCG
>DAIRIE010000070.1:0-4893 GCA_036809705.1 Chthoniobacterales bacterium | reverse complement strand
GAAAGAATGCGGCCATCCGCGATGGAATTGCGCAGACCGTCTGCGGGGAGATTGCGCTCCTTCGCCACGATGCCAAGGAATTTATCGTAGGTTTTCATCACGAACGCCTGCACGAAATCGCGCTCTTCCGGCGTCATCGGCCGCGCGCCGTTGAGCAAGTCTTTAAACTTGCCGCTTTTGAAAACGACGGAGGCGAGTCCCACTTTGTTGAAGAGCTGTTCGTAGTTCAGCGTCTGAATGATGACGCCGATGCTGCCGGTAATGGTGGTGTCGTTCGCCATCAAATATTTCCCGCCGCACGAGACGTAGTAGCCGCCGGAAGCCGCCAGCGAGTCCATGTAAACCACGACCGGTTTCTTCGCGCGGGTCCTGGTCACGGCATTGTAGATAATGTCGGCCGCGGTGACTTCGCCGCCCGGTGAATCGACTTCGAGCACAACAGCTTTCACGCGCTCATCGTCGCGCGCCTGCTGCAATGCCAGCCGCATGTCATCGACCATATTGTCACTGGCATTACCTGGGACCGAGGTGCTGATGAGCCCGCGCAGTGCGATGACCGCGATGCGATCGCTGCTGCTGCGCGCTCCGCGTTGCAGGATCGTTTCGCGAAATCTCGGTGGCACTTCCTCGCGGGTGAACCCGGAACGGAAACGACCGGCCAGAGTGATAATGAGAAACAGGTTAACAACCAGGCTGGCGCAAAGCGCGACAAAGAGAAAAAGTGTGAGGCAACCCGTCTTTCGATCAGCCATGGCCGGAGCCAAAGTGGAGGAGAAGTGCGGAGCGGACAAGCGCTTTCCTGCATCTAAAGCACGGCCTGCGTCGGATGGCTTGGAAGCTGCTCCGAAAGTGCGGCGGCATGAATAGCGCCAACCTACCTGTCAGCCAAAATGCCGCGCAGCGAGTGAACAAGGCGAAGCGAAAGCCACGCGGCCGGCCGCGCACTAGCACGCGGAAGTCATCTGCATCCTCGTCAGCCGCGCCGGACTTGCCGAGCGCCGGGACGCTCGCTCGCACCAAGACGCTGTTACTGGCGGCGCTGCGGGTATGGGAGCTGAAGCATCGCGTCAGCGAATAGGCGCAAGCGGGCTGCCAGTCTAGCTGCTCCGCGGTTCCACTTTCACGTAGATCTCGCGCGGGGCCGCGGGGAAATACTTGAATAGCGCCGGGCAAAGCCAGCCTTCCTGGTTGAACTCGGGAGAGTAATACCAATTGCCGCCGGATTCTTCGCGCCGCCATTTCAGCGTGAAAGTCGCGCCCGGGAATCGCGTCGCGCTGAAGATGGCGCGAAAGCCATGTTGCGCGTCGGGAATGCTGGCCGTCGCTTTGTCGATCAACGTGTCGATGCCGGCGATGAATGGCTCTTTCTGCAATCCCACGGCGGGATCGTCGAACACCCACATGCCTTCGTATTTGTAAGGCACGATGACCATAAGCGAGTTCACCCGCGCTAGCTTGGAATCCTCAGGCGCAGCACGCAACTCCGCCGTCGTGCTCGCGATTACTATCGGCATAACATGGAGGAGAAGTCTGCCGACTGATCTCTTCACGTGCCAAACGATGCGGCGCTAGTTGTAGCGGAAGGCCTGCGTGATAGTTGACGTTGTGCCCGCGGACTTAACTACGACATCAAGTAATTGCGCGGTGGGCGCAGCCTTTGCCGGAATCACGCCATTGATGCGCGTGGCAGACACCGCCGTCACCGTCGCTGGCACTCCACCTATGGTAACGGTTGTGCCACTCAGAGTGCCGAATCCCGCGCCGCCGATGACGAAAGGCACCGTCCCATCAGCTCGGGCGCGCCACGGGAAAATGTCATAGGCAACCATCCCGGTTGCGCCACTATCGATGGGCTTGATCAACGCAAGCTTGTTATTGGAGTAATCCATGCTCAAGATCACGCCTCCCGGACCGGTAATTGAAGTAAGGCCAAGCGTGCTCGCCAATGTGGTGACACTGGTTACCGATAGGCCATCGGTGGAAAGGATGGCTCGCGAGAGCGATGACTTCCAGTGTTGCACAATGAGGTTGCCGCGTATTTCGCTGTTAAAGGTGGTGGCACGGTATTCGTCGATCCCATCGGTCGACGACGGAACCCGAGCCAACGGCGCGGTGAAGCTGGAGGTGCCGGGCTCGGTCGGGTAATGGTAAACATTCTGCCGCGCATCGTAGCGGCCGCGGTTACGATTCGGACTTCCGTAATAGTTACCTTCAACGAGGTAGTTGATCTTGTCAGCCTGATTACTCTCAGTTGTCTGCGTGTTTGGTCCGGTCGACACCGCGCCAAAGTTTGCGTTCATGCCATTATCTGTGCCGTACAGTTTGCCGCGGGTAGTCCAGACTATGTCAAACGGATTGCGCATACCGGCCGCGTAAACTGATACATCCACGCCCGTCGCGACATCCACGCGGTCGCCATACACCTGGTCGTTGTTGATCTTACCCGTCGCGCTCTCGAGGTAAGTGATCGTTCCGTTGAAGTTCGCCTTCGAAATCGGCGCCTTGAGAATAGCGCCATCGAGCGGCGAATTAGGCAACGTACCCATGGGCAATGAAGGCACGCCCGCGTTGGTCGCGCTCCCGACGGCGATGAGTAGATTGCCAGCATCGTCGAAAGTCATGCCGTTAATGGCATGATCCCGTCCCGAGACAGGCAGGTTGGTAAGGAGCGGTTTGACGGTGGAGAACGTCGGGCCGGTCAGCACGGAGACCTGGCCGTTGTAAGGCGCCGGTCCCACGAATGCTCCACCTCCCTCGGCGTAAAGCTCGCTATGAGCGACATAGATCTTGACTGGAGAAGGGGGATCGCGGGGATTAGTTGTAATGCCAAGGATCGTCTTGTTCGTTAGATTAGCTATCGTGTTGACAACCTGGGTATTCGTCACCTTATAGCTATCGTCGAAGGTGTAAATAGTGATCGTGCCTGTATCCGATGCAACATATAGTCGCCCGTCAGGTCCCCAGACCGCCTGCGTGGGTGTGGCCAGGGTAGCCACCGTCGCGGGCGCGGTGAAGGTAATCGGCACCATGCCCTGAACGTACTGGTAACTGAAGGAGTTACTCGTGCCGTTGGGTGTTTGCACGGTTACATTGATCGTCCCACCGCCGGCGGGCGACTTAAACTGGATCGAAGTAGGAGTAACTGTGATGTTCGATCCTGAAAGTGTCGTGCTCCCCCAGTGCACTGTCACTGAACTTGCGGGGAAGAAGCCGATACCATTAATGATGATCGAATCGCCGCCACTGGGAGAACCGCCCGAGGGCATGGCATTGATGAACGGTTTTAGCTTCGATTCATCGTGCGTCACACTCGCGACATTGACCGGGCCGGTCGAACCGCCGTTCGTGCTAACGAGGACCTGAGCGGGCAACGCGGACGCTGCGCTGATGGCGAACCTGGATTGCATCACATGCAAACCAGGCTGGAGACTAACCGCGCCAGTGACACGCGCGCCATCGACAAACGTGCGGCTGGTAGTCGCGCCGGTCATGGAAAACTGATAGCTGGCAGCGCTCGCAACCTTGAACTTCCAATCCATGACTGCGACTACGTTGGAAGGGAACGTCGTGCCGCCAACATTGCCGGCAATATTATCGATCTCCAACGAAGGTAGCACCTCCATGTAGTCAGGTGCGGCCGGGAGCGCGTCGATTAAGGTGGTAATGGCGACCCCATTACTGTGGTAGTAGCTCGCCAGCGTACCCGGCACCGTGCTGACGGAACTAACTACCACCGTGGCGGTGGTCGAAGCTGTTCGCGCGGGTGAATTATCATCGGCAATGGCGAGCTTCACGGTATGCTGTCCCAAAGAAAGCGAGGCGTTTGAGTTGGCCGCACTGCCGAGAGACCTGGTGCCTTCCGTCCACGTCCAGGTCTTGAGATTGTGTCCGGATTGATGTGTGTGCGATTCGTCTCCACCGAGGGGAAGGAGAGCGCTGCCGGTCCCGTTATAGTCCACGGCATAGCTCGGCAGGTTAGCTATGGGATGAAGATAAAGGTCGCCCGCTTTGTAGACGATCTCGATTGCTGCGAACTGGGCGTTATCTACGGAAGCGGTCGCGCCAATGCTGAGCGTTCCATTCGTTACCGCGACGACAAATGTGCGTTGAACAGCGGCGCCTTTTCCCGCGAGCGCCCAGATATCAATGTTCTGCAACACGGTCTGACCTTGTATGGTGACATTAAACACGCGCTTGCCTGCCGCGCTCCAATACATCTCGGCGAAATCGAGAGTGACTTCGTAGTTGCCATTAGCCAAGGGAACCTGGTAGCTCAGGGTTTTGCCGAAGCGCTCCGTGCGGAAGAGAGCCGGGTCTGAAGTTCCAGAGACGCCCTGGGTAGTTGGATAGCTATTGGCAGTTCCGCCGGTGAAATATTTGTCAGCCAGCCAGCTCTGTCCTTCGCTATCACTGTAAGTTGGACCTCCGCAATTGATGAGGACATTCGTCCCGATTGGCGTGGCGGTGGGAGTGGAGGTCGCAGTAGGCGTCGGCGTAGCGGTGGGTGTCGGGCTGGGAGTAGGCGAAGGGTTGATAGTATAGGTGCCACTCTGGATAGAGGAATTCGTGTAGCCCGTTTTGAAAGCAATGGCCTTGAGCGGCGTGGTTCCCACTGCAAGCTGAACGATCGCGGCAGGTGTGCTGGTGGCGTTCGGCGGCGAGACCAGGGTGCCCGTAGTAGTGGTCGGCGCGGTGCCATTCTGAGTGTATCGAATAGAAGCTCCGGTAGTATTATCTGAAACGACGACGGCTTTGGTCCCGCTGCTGCCGGCGGTGTAAGTTCCTGCGACGGGATTGAAGCCAGGTGTCGCGACGACCGGTGTGGGAGTTGGCGTCGCAGTTGGAGTAGGTGTTGGTGTGGGCTTCGGCGTGGCGGTTGGTGTGGGCGTCGGC